>NZ_CAJPPN010000047.1 GCF_905372525.1 uncultured Porphyromonas sp. | reverse complement strand
GAGATCCGCTATGCCGATCGCTCGCATACTCCCTTCACGGGCTACGGTGTGCAGTACGATCGTGGTGGGCAAATCAATACGGATCCTCGCATATTTAGTAAGCTCCTTCGTGAGGGGGAAGATTACTTCGCTTACTCCAGACGTTACGATCGGGGAGTGACGTTCTCTGCGAGCACCACCTACGGCTACGACGGGCGATATATCCTCAATGCCTTGATCAACATGGAGGGCTCAAATGCCTCGGGTCGCAACGCTCGTACCCAATGGCTCCCCACATGGAATATCGGGGGGAAGTGGAACATCGACCGTGAAGCCTTCTTCCATCCCTCAGCTCTACTCTCCCGTCTAGCTCTACGCATGAGCTACGGACTCACGGCTAAGATGAACGAGGAAGCCGTCAATGCCAACTCGGTCTACCAAGGCACGACGACCACACCTCGCCGCTATCAGGATCGGGAGAATGCTCTGCGCATTCGCCACCTAGAGAACCGTGACCTCACTTGGGAAAAGATGTACGAGCTCAACCTGGGCCTCGAGACAGCTTGGGCTGGAGACCGTGTGCGGGCTACGGTGGATCTCTACCAGCGCAATGCCTTTGACCTCATTGACCTCGTCCGCACATCCGGTATCGGGGGACAGTACTACAAGTATGCCAACTTCGGGGATATGCGCACTCAGGGGATCGAGCTATCCCTCAGCACGACGAACATAGAGACGAAGGAGCTCTCGTGGAGCAGCAGCCTTACCCTTAGCCTCATGAACCAGAAGATAACGAGACTGCGTAATACCCCGAATGCCCTAGACATGGTCGCAGGACGTGGCAGGGGAAATCTCGTAGGCTATCCTAAGGGTTCGCTCTTCTCTTACAACTTCCAGGGGCTGAACAGTCACGGGCTTCCCACCTTTGACTTTGGGCTCTACCCTACCAATCGTACGCAGGATGCCAACGTGTACAGTGCGGACTTCAGCGACACGCAGTACACCAAGAGCTACCTCACCTATCACGGGCCTATCGAGCCACAGATCATCGGCGGACTATCGAACACGCTGCGCTACAGACAGTGGGATCTCTCCCTCTTCGTCACGGCGCAGGCTGGCAATAAGATCCGACTCAACCCCACCTTCGACCCCACCTTCGCTGACCTCAATGTCTTCTCTGGGGAATACCGTGATCGTTGGATGAACCCTGGAGACGAACAGCGCACCGATGTCCCTACCATCCCTTCGCAGGATCTGATCAATGCTGTCGGTAGGGAGAATATTGAGCGTGCCTATAGCACCTACAACTACTCCCAGCTACGCGTCGCCGATGGGAGCTTCGTACGTCTGAAGCATGTCTCGCTGGGCTATCGGGTCTCCGAGGCCTTCGCTAAAAAGCTTCGCCTACACTCGGCTAAGCTACAGCTTAGTCTGACGAACCCCTTCCTCATCTACTCCGACAAGCGTCTACGTGGACAGGACCCTGAGTATTATCGTGCAGGTGGGGTATCCCTCCCTACCCCTAGACAGTACACACTCTCGCTACAGATAGGATTCTAAGGTAGCGGGAGGAGGCTACAGGCTCCCCCTATGGCGGGGCACCTACCACCCTACAGTACGTATAGACAATGATGATAAAGCGATCACTACTACTCGTCTCCTTCGCCCTCCTGCTCGGGAGCTGCCAAGGATACCTAGATAAGAACCCCGATGCTGCCCTGGACATCAGCATAGACACCGAGGAGAAGCTCCAGGAGCTCCTCACGGGAGCCTATCCTACGGCCAGCTACATCCCCTTCCTAGAGCCCCGTACAGACAATGTGGAGGAGCGCGTCAATGGTATCCAGTCCCGCCTAGGGGAGTCCATGTACCTCTGGGAGGATTACGACCAAGAGGATCTGGATACACCGCTCAGCTACTGGCGGGAGTGCTACCGAGGGATCGCCCAGGCCAACAAGGCTCTGGAGCTCCTCTCGACCTTCCCCAAGAATGAGCGCACACGTGCCCTCTATGGCGAGGCCTTCCTCCTAAGGGCTTACCTGCATTTCATGCTCGTGAATATATGGGCAGAGCCCTACGGACGCTCCACTTCCAGCCCGGGCATACCCTATCTAACTAAGCCCGAGAAGCACGCCTTCGTGAACTACAAGCGTGGGACAGTCGAGGGGGTATATGCCCAGATCGAGCAAGACCTCAAGCGGGGTATCTCCCTCGTCTCTGACCGCTACTATCGGCAGCCGAAGTACCACTTCTCCAAGAGAGCTGCCTATGCCTTCGCCTCCCGCTTCTACCTCATGAAGGGGGACTGGAAGCAGTGTATCGCCTATGCTGACTACGTGCTAGGCAATGCCCCAGGAGCCACACTACGTCCGTGGATCAGCTATCAGGAGCAGCTGGAGGGTCGCAGGGAGCGACTGCACGAGATCTACTGCTCTCCCCAGACGGCGGCTAACCTGATGCTTGCCTCCACCGAGTCCCGTCTCTCCCGATCAATCGCCACCGATCGCTATGGGGCAACTGTGGGGATCGTGGACAAGATCTTCAAGCGAAAGACCATCAAGGATGACGACCAGTCGGGAGATGCTACCCTTATCTACCCCTTCGTCTTTGCCCCCGAGCCCTATCGCACGACTCGCTATCTAGCTAAGTTCGACGAGCGGGCCACCCAGCAGGAGACCTCCGAGGTACACCCCCGAGGGCTAGCAGTGACCAATGTCCTCTTCACTACGGACGAAGTCCTACTCAATCGTATGGAGGCCTACACCATGCTCGGCGAGTATGATCGTGCTATCCTAGACCTCAAGACCTATACACTGAGCAAGCTCGGCTATGAGCCAGCTGTCCCGAATGATAGCTACACGCAGGGCTCTACCTCCGACTATGCACTCTATGCACCCTTCTATGGGCTTACGGTACGTCAGCTACCGATGATACGGACGATACTACACTTCCGACAGATGGAATTCTTCGAGGAGGGACTACGTTGGTTTGACCTGAGGCGGTTCAACATCGAGGTCACACGTAGCTCCAAGAGCAGCTTCTACCGTCCCCTCAAGAAGGATGACCCTCGCCAGTGTCTCCAGCTCCCCACCGAAGCGATTACCTCAGGGCTAGAACCCAATCCAAGGGAGGGCAACAACCATCGTATACGTCACTAAGCATCCCCCAACGATGATGAAACAATCCATATACCTCACCCTCTCACTTGCCCTCTGCTTGACCCTAGCCTCTTGCTCGGGAGATAAGCTCAGCAAAGAGAGCGTCCTGCCCCCAGTGAGCGAGCAGAGGAGCGAGCTAGATCGCTGGTGCCAGGAGCACATTACTCGCCCCTACCAGGCCGAGGTGATCTATAGATGGGATCGCAACCATGCGGAGCGATCTACCCACACCTATCCCCCACGCATGGAGCAGGTACGCCCTGTGCTCGAGGCTCTGGAAGCGACAGTACTTAGCCTCTACCGAGACAAGAAGTTCTTCACCAGCAGTGACTTCATCCCTGCCCACCCTCTACTACGCATTTACCTCTACGGTGGCGCAAACAGAGACGGACAAGGCGTAGATCTGCTCTTCAACCGCAAGGCTCCCTCCATCGAGCTATACATCTATAATGTAGATACCTTCTCCCCCACTAGTCAGGTGGAGGTGTACCGTCTCATCCGCAGTGCCCAGCACCAGATCGGCCGACACCTCATGACCATACACCCCTACGACCATGACCGCTTCCTATCGTTGGGGCCAGACCGCTACAGCTCGACCACTGAGCCCTTTGCCGATGCCTATCGTAGCTATGAAAAGTCAGGGAGACTGAGAGAAGGTCTTGGTCTGAACCGCTACGCCTACAGCAGGGGCTTTTACTCCATCCTCGGGATGCTGGGTGCACGCGAAGATCTAGCAGAGATGTACAGCGTCACACTCACCGAGACCCCCGCAACCATTACTCAGGCAGAGCAGGATGCTGCTGTCCCTGATGATGCAAACGGTGATGAGGATGCCAAGCGTCGCTATGCTGAGGAAGCAAAGGTGGCTCATGAAACCTTCGTACAGAAGCGAGCCTTCCTCTCCAAGTATATCGAGGAGGCTTGGCGCATACCACTCCAACGCCTCCAGCTCCAGAGCCTGCAGCTCATGAACCAGTATCTCGACAAGCATCATGCGACACAGCCTTAGCCTCACCTTCGCTCTAGGGGTAAGTATCCTCCTAGGCGCATGCTCGAGGGACAATAAGATATTCCCCACCACACCTACCGAGCGAAGCCTTGCACGACAAGACTCCCTCAGGGAGGTATTGATCTCTGCTCCCCAGGGATGGGAAGCCCTTTATTTTCCTAAGACGGATTCCCTGCTCTTCACTAACCCGAAGGAGGAGATCGACCAGCATAAGTTCCCCAACCAACTCGGCTACGGAGGCTTCTACTATCAGATGACCTTTCACCGGGATGGTACACTTGACCTACAAGGGGACTACACCGATGGCTCTGCCAAGGCCGTCCAAAAGTCTACCTATGAACTTGGTCAGGCTGCCTATACTCGCCTAAGCTTCACTACTGGTAGCTACCTCACCCAGCTGATTGGGGAGCGATACGAGGGGGAGCTGGACTTCCTCTTCCGAGGCACCGATGCCGACGGACAGCTGGTCTTCGAGAGTCCTCGTACGACGGAGCCCGCACGCTCCTACTTCGTCCTGCGTAGAGTCGCCAAGGACGCAGACCGCTCAGCTCGCCTCAGCCGTGCCGAGGAACATCGTAAAGCCTTTGAGAAAATGCGCAACCCTCAGATACGGATCTATCAGGGAGGTCGTACGCTCTTCCTAAGCAACTATATAATGAAGTATAGTACGAGGAATGAGCTCACCTCCTACGGACGTAACCTCGTCTCCCAGCGCTATGCACTCTTTGCGGCTGTTAGTCGTAAAGCCTTGATCCCCGATGGACCTCCCCAAGGGATCGTTGGGCTAGGATCGGGCTATGTGGGCACCCCCGAGGGGCTCACCTTCCTCACTGGTATCCGTTATAGTTCGAAGTACGTCTTCTCGGACTTTGAGCGCAAGGGAGACCGCTTCTTTGCCGAGCTTGTCGAGGTCTACGATGCTCCCTATCGCACGAGACGTCTGGTGAGCCGCCACCTGCACCCCGAGGGACAAGAGACCGGTATCATAGCCGAGCTATACGATGATCCCAATGCCACTCATGACTACTACTAATACGGTCACCACGATGAATAGACTTCTAAAGAGCCTCGTATGGCTCACAGCACTCGCCCTCGTAGGGTGCAAGCATGCTCCGATAGACTATCCCGTGGAGGACTATGATAAGCTCTTCCCATTCCGTGGGGTAGAGCGTCCAGACGGTCGCTATGAAGATATGACGATCCTCTCGGGTAACCCCGAAATGACACCCCGTACCTTCGTCTATCCAGGTGTGACGCTTCCTGGCACACCTCGCACCTACAGAGTCACCTTGACCTACTCCTTCAGCGAACCAGCGGATCTCCATCAAGGGGGGCTGCGCAAGCAGAGCGAAGTACGCTCACGCTGTGTCGTACGCTATGTCGGGGCAGACAAGCTACTGCATGAGCTGGGTACGGAGAAGACCCTCCAGAGCCCCAACTTGATCCCCAATGACGGGAAGGAGCATACCCAGACACTGACACTTAGCTCAGGTCAGCCCCTTTTCCTCCTCGTCAATGGCACAGCTGCCCGTGGCTCCACGATCCACGTTTCCCTACAAGCTGTCTCCACCGATGGTATCTTCGCCACACCGACACTAGAGACACGTCAGACACAGAACTACGATGAGGGTGAGGCACGTCTGCCTGCACCCTTCTGCAAGTACCTCATACTCCCTTAGTGCAAATGAAGCCTTATACCTCGATCCGCTCTTGGGCACTCCTCTTGGCACTCACCGCTCTCACTCCTGCCTGCTCACGCTGGGAAGGTGAGGTGGTCGAGAGCCAATACCAGGCTCCACTCGTCCCCGATCCCACCTACACGTTTCAGCGTCAGGGTACGAGCAGTGTAGACCTACTCCTACCTCAGCAAGCTGCTTCTGCCTCTGAGACCCTTTACTCACGATTCCTTCGCACGGCCTATATACTCAATGGTGCACGTTGGCAGGAACTCAAGCAGCTCTTTGCCCAAGGGGGTAACAATGAGATTGCCCTAGAGCCTCTCATCGCTTCCTCCGCTCGGCAGAGTAAGTATCGCTCAGCGATCCAGTCGGACTTCGCTCAGATCCTAGACGATGTACGCAGGGCTGCTGGTTATGATGGAGACACGTATGCTACGGAGCGGTATAACCGCAGAGCCAGCAAAGGACAAACAGGATTTATCGGCTACAACCAAGGGGACAACGATCGCTTCTTCGTCACTACCGATGGCTTCGCTCCCTCGGAGCTTTACCGAGGGATGACCTTAGGTGCGGTGTACCTAGACAAGGCTCTTGGGGAATACCTTGACGAGAAGTTCCTCACCGATAAGACGCTTATCCAAGCACACGAAGCCCCACAGCTTGTCCCAGGGCACAGCTACACGGCACTAGAGCATACGTGGGATCTTGCCTATGGCTACTACCTACAAGCCCAGAAGCTCCTCCAGTCAAACAGCCTCACGGGACTAAGGGGATCGGAGACGAAGCTCTTCAATGCCTTTGCTCTAGGTCGCCTCGCTATCACCGAGTACCGTTACGAGGAGGCTCTATCGCACCTACGTAGTATCCGTGCCCTACTTGCACAGGCTGTCGCTGCTCGAGCCCTAGAGGAACTCGTGGGAAGGAATACCCTAGCCAACCTCAACGAACGCCCCGAGGATGCCTTCCGCTTTATCTCACGGGGTGTCGGCTACCTCTACGCTCTGCAGTTCACACGTCGCCCTAGTGGTGAGCCCTACCTTTCCCATGAAGAGGTCAAGAGTCTCATCGCTTCCCTCAAGGCGGGAGAAGGGCTGTGGGACAGCTCGCTTAGGGAGCGCCTAGACAAGGTCGCCCGTAGTCTCTCCTCGACCTTTGCCCTCAGTCTCCCTACAAGGCTCTAAGCCCTCCCCTCTCCTAGATACCCCAAAATGATCCTATAACAAGACAATGATACAGACTAGATTCAGAAACGCCACCCTAGCGCTAGCACTCCTCTTAGGTAGTGCGAGCCTATGGGGGCAAGCGAGCCGAAATAGGCCTGCGACTCGTCCCGAGACAGTAGGGGCAAGTATCCTCCCCAATGGAGGTCTCGAAGACCCCGCTGCCACTGCCCTTCCTCCCAAGCCTACCCGTCCAAGTGACTACCCCGAGGAATGCATCCCGAGGACACCCGACGATGTCTTCTACGAGGACGAAGATGCGAAGGAGGGAGGGATCTATGAGAAGATCCTAGACTATGGTGACCAGCATGGCATCGAATACTCAGAAGAGCAGATCGGGAGGTTCAAAGCCTTTGTCGATGCCTACGTTGCCTACCTAAAGGCGCTGCAGGCATTTGAGAAAGCTCGCCCTACGGGCTGGTGGCTCTATCCCTCACAGAGTACCACATCCAGCAACCAGTTTGCCCGCACCTTCAGTGGTGCACATAGCGGGAAGGCTGCGATGAGAATCTCGGGCTACTTCAGTGTCGATCATCAGATATATACCTATCCCGATCCCCTATCCGTCCGACAGAAGGCTAAGTACCTCGTCTCCTACTGGTACCGAGGCAACCTCCCCAAGTCCAGCGAAGGAGCTAATCGCACGGCCGCCAAGCTAGCTGTCGTCAAGATCAAGTGGATCCCTAAGGCAGGTAAGGCTCTGAAGCTCGAGGGCACAGAGCTAGCTCCCGTTGGTACCCCTTGGGTAGATGCTCGGGAGGCTGGGAATAAGTATGCCAAGGATGGTTTCTTCAATCAGCTCATCGGCATGGACCTTAGAGGTAGTGAGATGAATACTTGGAAAGAGAAGTACATGATCGTCGAAGCCCCAGAGAACGCTGAGAAGATGACCTTCGAGCTGGTATTCCAAAGTAACGAGAGAGACATCGCCAACTACCTCCTAGAGTTTGACGATCTCTCCATGACACTCATCAAGGGCGCAGAAGGCGAGGATCAGCCCTCCAAGCCCAAGCCCAATGTCCCCACTACTCCCACTCGCCTTCCCCAGCCCTACCTCCAGCGGGAGTGTAGCCTCTCTTGGCCCGCCAGCGAGCTAAAGAACGCAACCTATGAACTAGAGCTCGTGCAGAAGCGGGGGAAGAACGTCCTCAGCACTAAGACGCTCTCTACCGACAAGACCACCTACCTCCTCGAGGGACTAGAGCCCGGATACACCTATACGGTACGCCTAAGAGCTCTAGCCGATGGTGTGTACTCCGAGTACTCACTTCCCCTCGACCTCGAGACGCAGGCTCTAGGGGAGTTCCCAGGTGGGCAGATTCCCTTCCTCTACTGGATCGGTGAGGATGGCTCGTGTCCTCTGCGCCTACCCCTCCATTATATGGAGCTAAGTAATCCTCAGGCCAAGTGCCTCTATTACATAGATGACGTCCTCACCGAACCCGAAGGACGCATCCTCGTCTTCCCCTCCACGGGCGAACATACGCTCCGTGTACAGATCGTAGAGGCTCCCGACCGCACTTGGGAGCTAGAGTACCTCGTCACCGTCAAGTAAAGTCCTGAGATGAAAAAGATTATAACCCTACTTAGCCTGCTCCTCTTCTTTGCCTCTTGTCACAAGGAGAGTGACCGCCCCGTCACCCCTCTACGTCTCGGCGAGGATGATCCCAAGGAGCTACAGGTTACTCAGTCTGAGACACGGATGATCCTCCTCAAGGGTGGCGATGGGAAGTACTCCGCCACCATCGAGGATGCCCGTATCGCCTCCTCCAGCATTAGCCGGGACACCCTTCGGGTCTCTGGGATACTCTATGGAGAGACTTCGCTCACCATCCGCTCCCACGATGAAGTACGTCGTGTGCGGGTGAAGGTCGTCCCCCCACCCTTCGCTTCCAACGAAGACGTCGTGACCCTACACCCTGGAGATAATGTGCAGACCCTCAGCCTCTCTGGTGGAGGTGCACGTGCCACCCTCAATATCGAAGACCCAGAGAAGGCGGCAGACATCCAATGGGAAGCCTCCTCGGGTCTCGTCAAGATCAAGGCCAAGTATGAAGGGGACATCAAGCTCATCGCTACCAGCGAAGACCGCAAGACCACTAAGGAAATCCTCATCAAGGTACGCTGTGTCGGTACGGCTGACCGCCTAGGGATCTACATGACCAATTCCCGTCAGCTCAGTCAGCTCTTTCCCTGTCGAATTGTAGCACGGCGTGAGGGGCAGTATGTCCGCTTTAGCGAGAACTCTAACCCCATCCTGCGCACGAAAAGTGGATTGACGCCTGGGGCTCGCATCAACAGAGCTCTCACGCTCTCCCCCGAGATCGTAAGCCCAGTAGTCGGCGAAGCTCGTAAGGTCAAGATCGGATGGCTTGATGCCGAAGCCCTCTACCAGGGACACCCACTCAAGCGTGAAGGTGAGTACACGGTCTACGTCGAGGAAGTAAGGGATCGCCAAGTCGTGCTCCGAGGGCAAGGCTTCAAGATCGTCTCGCCTTACCGCAAGGGCTAGTTCAGACAGCCCCGCCCCTCGCCCCCGTTCTACCCCACTTCATCAGCACCTCCCTCAGTAGCATGGACTCTGAGGGAGGTACTCTCTCTTGTCCCCCCGAGCTCTATCGTCTAGCTATCTACTACCCCGCAGGGCTCTCGGTAAGAACGCCTCCGTCACCTTACATAGGTGATGGGGGCGTTCATTATAGGAGCGTAGAGACGCTCTCGGTATGTTCGTTTTGGGGGCTCTCAGTATGTTCGTTTTGCCCCTCTTTCCCCCCTCTAGGATACCCTGCTTACCCCAGGGCTGACGCATGAAATCACTATAGTGCGAGGGCTAGGTCATCAAGGAGTATACGCCGAAGATAGAAGTATCTATGTCCTAGTCTAGATATGCCATGCGAATACCTCTTACCTAGGAGGGATAAGTATACACGTGTGTACACTACTGTATACCCACGTGTACACAACTGTATACACGCGTGTACACTACCTCGCTCTAAGTATATCCTCTGTAGGGCTCGCTTGTATGTATATTCCTTGGGGATAATGCCTAGGATCTTTAGTGATGGGTTAAGGCTCCCCGGGATATGAAATGATACCCCCGGAGATCCAAAGGCAGGAGTGTGCGAGCGAGATCATACGTCGGCCCTGCTGCTTACCCCCCGTGGTATACCTGAGAGGCAGGACATCCCCTACGCCGTGGCTATCGGAGCTGTGGGGATGACTCAGCGCAGACTAGACTCAGCGAACCCGACTCTAGCCCAGTGCGGATAGCCGTCGGGATAAGCTTCGTCGCTAGTTCGATAAGTCTCCTTCGGTGGAGATGGAGGCATAGTTTGATTATCTTTGTACCTTTAACTGGGACAAACTATATATACTGAGCTTTGGCAACAACGAGATCGGGGTATCCCTCCCCCGCATATATACTAGAGGAAAAGCGTCTGCGGGACAACCTAGCACTCATTCGCAATGTAGCGGAGCGGGCTGGGGTGGAGATTATTCTTGCCTTCAAGGCGTATGCCCTGTGGCGTACCTTCCCGATCATCCGAGAGTATGTACCCACGAGTACGGCCAGCTCCATATGGGAGGCGCAGCTAGCCTATGAGGAGATGGGGGCACGAGCCCACACCTTCTCCCCCGCCTACACGGAGGAGGAATTCCCGACACTGCTACGCTATAGCTCGCACATCACCTTCAACTCCCTCTCACAGATCGAGCGTATGCGTCCGCGGATGCCTCGGGACGGGAGTACGTCCTTCGGCCTTCGGATTAACCCCGAGTACTCGGCCGTAGAGACGGATCTATATAATCCCTGTGCCCCCGGCTCACGCTTCGGAGTCCCCGCTAGTGAGCTGACCACACTGCCCGAGGGGATCGAGGGACTGCACTTCCATTCCCTCTGTGAGGGGTCAGCCGAAGACCTAGAGCAGACACTCGGGATCATCGAGCGCAACTTTGCCCACATCCTCCCTCAGATCAAGTGGCTCAACATGGGCGGGGGACACCTGATGACTCGTCAGGGCTATGACGTAGAGCATCTGATCGCTGTCCTGCGTGCATTCAGAGAGCGTCACCCGCATCTGCACCTGATACTAGAGCCAGGGAGTGCCTTCGCTTGGCAGGCAGGCTTCCTCACCAGTAGCATTGTAGACATCGTGGAGCATCACGGGATACGTACGGCTATCGTAGACGTATCCTTCACCTGCCACATGCCTGACTGCCTGGAGATGCCTTACCAGCCTGCTATCCGAGGGGCTAGGAGTACAAGTGAGCACCGCCCCGAGGCATACAGCTACCGCATCGGCGGGTGTAGCTGTCTGAGTGGTGACTTCGTAGGCTACTGGGAGTTTGACGAGCCACTAGAGGTCGGGCAGGAGATCATCTTCGAGGATATGCTCCACTATACGACCGTCAAGACAACGATGTTCAATGGCATCACGCACCCCCGTATCGCCCTCCTGCGCACCGATGGCACCATCGAGACACTGCGCACCTATACCTACGAGGACTATCGGGAGCGTATGGACTAAAGCGAGACTATTAACCAAATACAAGTAACGAGACAACATGATCTTCGACAAACGTACGGAGTACAAGCCCTTTGAGTATCCCGAGGTGCAGCGGTTCATAGACAACATGAACCGTACCTTCTGGGTGCACTCCGAGGTAGACTTCAGTGACGACATCCAGGACTTCAAGACGCTCCTTAGTGATAGTGAGCGGGAGGTCATCAAGCGCAGTCTGCTGGCTATCGCTCAGGTAGAGGTGACGGTAAAGACCTTCTGGGGCAAGCTCTACGAGTTCCTACCTAAGCCCGAATTCAATGACCTAGGAGCGACATTCAGTGAGTCGGAGTGCCGACACTCCTCGGCCTACGCTCGCCTGCTGGAGGTCGTAGGCTTAGAAGGGGAATTTAAGAAGCTCCTTGAGATCCCCGTCTTCCGACGTAAGCTCGATCTCACAGATGAACATCTAGGGGGAGAGCAGGACTTCATCCATAAGCTCTTCTTCTTCACTATCGTCATAGAGAACTCCTCGCTCTTCTCGCAATTTGCCAACATGGTGGCCTTCTCCCACTTCCGTGGTATCCTCAAGAATACCGCCAACATGGTCTCATGGAGTAGCGTGGATGAGCAGTGCCACGCCGATGCAGGAGTCTATATCATCAATCAGATCTTCCAGGAGTATCCTGACCGACGACTTCCCAGCCAAGAGGTGGAGAGGATGGTAAGGCACTACCTAGCCTATGAGGAGGAGCTCCTAGCCTGGATCTACGAGCCAGGTGAACTGGAGTTTTACTCGCAGGCTGACATGCTTGCCTTCATGAAGCATCGTGTAGATAACGCTCTTACCCAGATGGGCTATCCCAAGGTATATAACATACCGACAGAGGCGTATCTTCCCATGCAGTGGTTCGATGAATATGTCTACGCTAACGACTTAGACGACTTCTTCGCTAAACGCCCAACTGCCTACACTAAGCACGACAAACCCATTACAGCCAATGACCTATTCTAGACAAGAGCCCTGGTGGTACAACGAGGAGTCTAAAGCCGTCCTCGACCGTGGCTATCTACTCAATGGTGAGACCATCCATGACGCTATCGAGCGGATCACGGCCTCCGTATGCCACTACCTAGGAGAGACGGTGGGGACAGAGGAGGTCAAGGAGGCTTTCAAGGATGCTATCTATAAGGGATGGCTATCCCTCTCCTCTCCTATCTGGACGAACGCAGGCACGTCACGTGGCCTGCCGATCTCCTGCCAAGGCTGCTACATCGGCGATAGTATCTCCGACATCACGACCAAGCTAGGTGAGGTGATGATGCACACCAAGCTCGGGGCAGGTACCTCCGCATACTTTGGCAACCTCCGAGGGAGAGGTGCTTCCATTACCAATAATGGGAAGTCCTCAGGTGCTGTGTCTTTCATGAAGCTCTTTGACACGGTAATGACTGTAGTGACCCAAGGGGCACGCCGAGGTTCCTTCGCCGCCTATCTGGACATTGACCACCCCGATATCGAGGAGTTCCTTCGCATCAAGGATATAGGTAGTGACCTACAGAACATCTTCTACGCTGTCTGTGTCCCCGACTACTGGATGGTAGAGATGATCGAGGGGGACGCAGAGAAGAGACGTATCTGGGCTCGTGTGCTGGAGTCTCGTGTGCAGAAGGGACTACCCTATATCTGGTTCAGCGACACGAACAACATCCACAAGCCCGAGATCTACCAGTATCTAGGCTGTAATATTACCCACAGTAACCTCTGTAGCGAGATTGCACTCCCCGACGCAGACAAGGAGACCTTTATCTGCTGTCTCTGCTCGCTGAACCTCGCTCTGTATGACGAATGGAAGGATAGCAACCTCCCCGAGCTAGCGGTGATGTTCCTCGACGGGATCCTCTCGGAGTATATCGCTAAGACTGATGGGAAGAAGTTCCTGAAGTACGC
This sequence comes from uncultured Porphyromonas sp., assembly GCF_905372525.1. Taxonomy (GTDB): domain Bacteria; phylum Bacteroidota; class Bacteroidia; order Bacteroidales; family Porphyromonadaceae; genus Porphyromonas. The sequence continues at coordinate 4,450 of NZ_CAJPPN010000047.1, read as the reverse complement.
AGCAAACTTCGCCAAGCGCCACCGTGCCATCGGGATCGGTGTCCTCGGATGGCACTCCTATCTACAGAGCAAGATGATCCCCTTCGGCTCCCTAAGAGCCAACGCACTGACCACCGAGATCTTCCGCTCGATACAGGAGAAGACTACGGAGGAGAGCCGCCGTCTAGCCGAGCTCCTTGGCCCTGCCCCCATCTTCGAGGAAGGAGGCTATCCCGGGGTGAAGTACCGCAATACGACTCGTCTAGCGATCGCTCCTACCACCTCCTCATCCTCCATCCTTGGCCAGGTCAGCCCAGGCATAGAGCCCTACTCAAGCAACTACTATAAGGTCGGTCTGGCTAAGGGCAACTTCATCCGCAAGAATATCTACCTTCGTCAGCTCCTAGAGTCGAAGGGGAAGGATACGTATGAGGTATGGCGCGAGATCATGATGAACGCAGGCTCGGTACAGCATCTGGACTTCCTCACCCCCGAGGAGAAGGAGGTCTTCAAGACCTTCCGAGAGATCTCCCAGAAGGACATCATCGTACAGGCCTCTATCCGACAGAAGTTCATCGACCAGTCGCAGAGCCTCAATCTCAACATCCCCCCCGAGATGCCTATCAAGGAGGTGAACCGCCTCATCATCGAGGCCTGGAAGCTCGGCATCAAGGGTCTGTATTACCAGCGGAGCAATAGTGTCTCTAAGGACATGATCACCAACCTAGTCACCTGCACCAGCTGCGAGGCCTAGGAGCCCCCTCACGTCTATCAAGCAAGAACTATGGGACTATTCGGACTATTCTCAAAGAAGAAAAAGGAGAGCCTCGACGAAGGCCTCTCTAAGACCAAGGAAACGGTCTTCTCACGGATCGCTCGTGCCGTCGCAGGGCGCACTACGATCGATGATGACGTACTCGATGAGCTGGAGGACGTACTAGTCACCAGCGACGTAGGCGTAGAGACGACCCTGAAGATCATCCGTCGCATCCAGGAGCGTGTCGCTAGGGACAAGTACGTCTCTACCACGGAGCTCACGGGTATCCTACGGAGCGAGATTGCCGCACTCCTCACCGAGAACGGAGCCAAGGATGGCGAGGAATTTGCCCTGCCACCCTCGGAGCGACGCCCCTACGTCATCATGGTCGTCGGGGTCAATGGTGTCGGCAAGACGACCACCATCGGGAAGCTCGCCTACCAGTTCAAGAAGAACGGCTACAAGGTCATGCTCGGCGCCGGTGACACCTTCCGAGCAGCAGCTATCGAGCAGCTGGACATCTGGGCAGGACGTGTCGGCGTGCCGATCATCAAGCAGCACATGTCTGCCGACCCAGCCTCGGTGGCCTTCGACACGCTCAGTGCTGCGGTAAAGGCAGGCTCTGACGTCGTGATCATCGACACCGCTGGTCGCCTTCATAACAAGGTGGGGCTAATGAACGAACTGACGAAGATCCGCCGTGTCATGCAGAAGGTCATCCCCGAGGCGCCTCAGGAAGTCCTGCTGGTGCTCGATGGGAGCACGGGGCAGAATGCCTTCGAGCAGGCCAAGCAGTTCACGGCAGCTACGGAGGTCAGCGCACTAGCCATCACGAAGCTCGACGGCACCGCCAAGGGCGGGGTCGTCATCGGCATCTCGGATCAATTCAAGATCCCAGTCAAGTACATAGGAATAGGTGAAGGGATCGAAGACCTTCAGCTCTTCCGTAAGAAAGAATTTGTGGACTCCCTATTCGGAGAATGAGAAAGAATCAAGTAGACGTCATCACACTCGGCTGCTCCAAGAACCTAGTAGACTCTGAGCAGCTCATACGCCAGTTCCTCGCCAACGGCTATAAGGTCAATCACAACTCCCCCGCAGTCAATGGGGAGATCGTCGTCCTAAATACGTGCGGCTTCATCGGCGACGCCCAGGAGGAGTCGATCAACATGATCCTCCAGATGGTCGAGGCCAAGAAGTCCGGGCGCATCGGGCAGGTCTATGTCATGGGCTGCCTCACGGAGCGCTTCATGGACGAACTGAAGAAAGAGATCCCCGAGGTAGACGGATACTATGGGAAGTTCAACTGGAAGAACCTCCTCACCGATCTGGGCAAGGCCTACCATCATGACCCGCTAGGGGGCAATAGGAGCATCACAACCCCAGCTCACTATGCCTACATGAAGATCTCGGAGGGCTGTAATCGCAGCTGCTCCTACTGCGCTATACCCATCATCACGGGGAAGCACAAGTCCCGCCCCATGGGCGAACTCGTAGCCGAGGCTGAGGCTCTAGTCGCCTCGGGGGTGAAGGAGATACAGCTCATCGCTCAGGACCTGACCTTCTACGGGCTAGACATCTATCGGCGCAACAGCCTCGCAGAGCTCCTAGAGCGTCTATCGGACGTGCGGGGGCTCGAGTGGCTACGCCTGCACTATGCCTATCCTGCAGACTTCCCTAGAGAGATCCTTAGGGTAATGAGGGAGCGGGAGAACATCTGCAACTACCTCGACATCGCCCTACAGCACATCAGTGACCGTATGCTACGAGCTATGCGTCGCCGAGTGACCAAGGCTGAGACCTACGAGCTCCTGAACGACATCCGTCAGAGTGTCCCGGGTATCCACCTGAGGACAACCCTAATGACGGGACACCCCCAGGAGACAGAAGAGGACTTCGAGGAGCTCATACAGTTTGTCCAGGATATACGCTTTGAGCGCATGGGGGCCTTTGTCTACTCTCATGAGAGTGGCACCTATGCCTACGAACAATATGAAGACCTCATCCCCCTAGCTGTCAAGCAAGACCGCATGGATCGTCTCATGCAAACGCAGGAGCAGATCGCAGGGGCCATCAATGCCGCCAAGGTCGGCCAGACCCTACGCACCCTAATAGATCGTGCCGAGGAGGAGTACTTCGTCGGCCGTACCGAATACGACTCTCCCGAGGTAGACGGAGAGGTGCTCATCGCCCGTAGCGAGCACCCCGGCCTAGAGGTCGGCGCCTTCTATCCCGTGGAGATCCTTTCCGCAGATACATTTGACCTCTACGGGCGCATCCACTAACACACATCACTATGCTACAAGAGGAACTCTGGTCTATACGTCTAGCTGTATCATCCTCTCTACAGCCCACGACTTCCCACCAGCTCTGGGGGACACTTTATTCGCAGATCGAGCAGCGCCTACTCACGGGTGTAGGGATTGCCTTCCCTCACATCGGGGTCTTCACGACTCAGCAGGAGCGGGAGTTCATCGCCCTACTGCCCGATGGACGGCACTTCCTCATCCCTCCCCGCCTGAGTCTAATGATCTACCCTACTCCCTCCATGCCTGGGGGGGAGCGGTCTCTCTCGCTCATCTTCCTCCGAGAGGCGCTCAGCCACACGACGAAGCTGAAGATCGAGTACATCGACAAGTGGATTGACTGCATCCCTCATCTCTGGCTGGACCTACTAGAGGCAGGAGGGTCAGTGACCTGGCCCCGTATCGGGGTCTTCGAGGCCATTCGCTCCGAGGACTCCACGGAGCTGGTCGGCTATGCCTTCACCCCTCATCAGAGCTTCGCAGAGAGCCTCAACAAGCCCTTCTGTATGTTCTCTCCCATAGAGATCCCCGCAGAGCGGATCCAGCAGGGACTAGAGATACGTAGGGTAGAGGGTCTGGAGGAGGCTCGTATCACCCGCCCGATCAAGATCCGCCTACCGAGGGAGGATCATGAGCTCACCCCCGCCTCCCCCCTAGACAGCCCTGTGCCCGAGCCTCAGGTACCCCCCGCCCCCACTCCTACAGAGGATAGGACGGAGCACCATACAGCAGGATCTACAGAGGCTACATCAGAGGCTACGGCGGAGGTCTGCCCACAGCCCGAGAGAGCGGAGGCCACGCCCCCTCAGATGGAGGACGCTCATACCCCCGGGGAGGTGATACCCACCCCAGAGGAAGCTACCCCTATCCCCCCAACGGAGGACTCGACAGCCCCACAGCCCTCTCTCACCCAGAGCCCAGAGGTAGGCTATCCTACACCAAGCCCAGAGGTGGAGAGCGAATTTACCCCGGCCCCCACTCGGGAAGCCGAGGCCACAGTCGGGGGAGCTGCCGAAGAGGGACTACCGACCTTCGAGATCAGCACTGCGACACGTACGCATGAGATGCAGCCAGTGGCCAAGCCCGAGGAACCTGAGACCTTCGAGATTATCCCCAATAGGAGCCCTCAGGAGGAGGATGCTAAGGAGGCGGAGCTCCCCATCTTCACCATCGCACCCACTGTCGAGCCCAGGGAAGGGGGCGAAGAGCCTCACGGAAGCGAGCCCGAGACCTTCGACATCGCCCCCGTAGCGGAGCCCAGCGAGGAGCGCAATGAGAAGCCCCACGGAAGCGAGCCCGAGACCTTCGACATCGCCCCCGTAGCGGAGCCTAGTGAGGAGCACAATGAGAAGTCTCACGGAAGCGAGCCCGAGACCTTCGACATCGCCCCCGTAGCGGAGCCCAGCGA
>NZ_CAJPPN010000046.1 GCF_905372525.1 uncultured Porphyromonas sp. | reverse complement strand
CCCTACGACACTCTACGACACCCGCCATACCCGCCCGCCATCCCTACCCATGACGACACCTGCCTACCCCGCTACCCCTGCTCTCCCCCGCTCCTATCATCCCTGCACACCCAGCATATTATTAGACCTATTGGACCTATTAGACCTATTACTCTTATTAGTCCTAGATCTAGCGGTGAGCTAGGTCTAATAGGTCCAATAGGTCTAATAAGATATTCTGCGAAGGCCTACCAAAGACCGCTAGGGAGGATATGGGCTGATACCGCTATAGGGTAGGTTTAGGGTAGATGTGGGGGCTAGAGCTACTATATATGTCCGGCATGGTCTATGTCTGGTACGCTATAGTATGGTGTAGTCCATGTGTCATATGGTACAGCCCTCGGTGTAGTCTATGCTGCTCGGTGTGGTATGTCCGGTGTAGTCTATGTACCGTATGGTACAGCCCAGCATGGTCTATGCCCGGTGTAGTCCATGTGCCGTATGGTACCCCAGCATGGTCTATGCCCGGCGTAGTCTATGTGTCATATGGTACAGCCTACAGCCCTGTATGGTCTATGCTCGGTGTGGTATCGTGTGATGGGGATAGGTCTATACTCTGGCCTCGTATGTGCAGGATACGTCCTATTACCCACCCTTCTCCTCTGCTCGGTCGCAGGCTCTAGTATGTATTAGCCCTATTACTTCTACTAGCCCTATCTATAAAACTACCTCGCCTAGCCCCCCTCCTTCGAGGGGGGCTAGGCGAGGTAGTTGTTTTCTAGCTATCCTACTACTTCTGTGGAATGAAGTACCAGCCAGCGGGGAAGGAGTTCGTTTTGTCCTTCTTGATGAGGACGTTGCCCTGAGGGTCTAGGACGAGGGTAGAGTTAATCTTGTAATCCATGCCGAATCCTTTGATCCCAGAGTAGTAGACATACCCAGTCTTAGGATCTACCCCGAGGCTGTTGTAGTGCATCTTCAGCTCAGGGGCATATTTAGCATCTAGGATGTTGGCAAAGACAGCCGTCGTCTTCTTTGCAAAGTCATGCTTACGGATCGTCGTCGTGGCCCCAGTGAAGTAGATGGTGTTGCCCGTAGCGAAGATTGCAGAGGTTGCTCCCCAGCCAACACTTGTGGACTCTGTCAAAGCGTTAGAGGCAATGATCTTGAAGTCCGCCGGATCTGGATTGACCTTAGCGATTGTATTAGGTGCCACATAGGAGACCCAGAGGTTGCCATCGTCGGCAAGGGCAAGCCCCGAAGGATTCCCTGCTAAGGGTAGTTCCTTGACGACTTTATCCCCCTGTATCATCAGGAGCTTCTTGTTAGAAGTGATGGCGAAGACACGCTGTCCGATGACTGCCATGCGGAGCTTCTTAGCACCCGTAGTTCCTTCGATGAGCTTGAAGCCACCATTTTCTGTCCCGAGGTAGATACCACCACCGTTTTTGTCTGTACGGAGGTAGATGCGATCATCGATGACGGCGATGTGTGTGGGCCACAGCTTAGCTAGTGCAGCATCGTTGAAGACCTTGATCTTCTCTAATGTACCCGTCTTAGCGATGGTCAGTAGACCTTCACCTCCATTCTCTGGTCCATTCTGTGAGATGATGTAGACCTTGTCGTTAGCGAAGGTAAGGTCTTGACTGACGTTACCGAGCTTCGTCCCGTTGACGTGGATATAGGCACTGTCCAGGATGACCTTCTTATCGACATCTACGTAGGTGATTGTCCCTGTCTCGTCGGTCAGATTCCCTTCGTTGAGCAGGAAGGCTCCCTTCGTGAAGCGAGGCTCTACAGTGTATTCTCGGGTGACGGAGATGTCTTTGTATTTGGAGCTTGACACCGTGAGGGTGTAGCGCCCTGGTAGGCTGGGACGGAAGAAGTAGGTCTCGCCACGAGAGACCTCCTTGCCATTGAGTGTCCAGACGATGCCTGTCGGGTCTGCGGTGACCAGATCCCCTGTAGCTGTGATCGTGATGGGCTCAATCTGCTGGATCGTGGTAGCCTCATTGGAGTAGCTCAAGGAGAGCCCGCGAGGCTCTACTGTATACTCTCGTGTGATCGAGATGCTCCTATCGGCCGAGGAGATGACTAGGGTGTAGTGGCCGATCTCGCTGGGCTGGAAGGTGTAGGAGATACCACGCGCGACTTCCTTCCCATTGAGTGTCCAAGTGATTCCCGTAGGATCGGTAGTGGCCTGTGTGCCTGTGACGGTGATGGTGATGGACTTCCCTAGGCGGATGGTCGTAGCCTCATCACTGTAGCTCGGCGCGAACTCACGAGAGATGCTGTTGGCTACCTCGGTTGGGTCGTCCTTCTTACACGAGGCAAAGCTGACGACGAGGGCAAGGGCTGCCCAAAGAATTTTCTTTGTCATATCAACATTAGAGATTATTGGTAGGGTTTATTCTCTGCTCTTTAGTATGTGTAGATGATGCCCATGACCTCTGTAGAGCACTCCCCGAGCCAACCATTGACTTGGTTTACTCCGGTCTGGATACGGATGAAGTCTACTCCGGGGAGATGGACGGGCCTACCGTTCCTATCGATAGCCCAGTCGATGTCAATGGTCGAGCCCTCATCGTCATTAGGAAGGTTGTCGGCATAGCCATACTTGAAGGCTAGGAGCACGAAGTAGGGCTCTGTGCCAGCTGGGCTCTGATTGTAGGCGTTCTGTGGGAGGCGTGTACCCCTTAGGGTGTATTTACTCCCCGTGATCCACTGTGGGTAGTAGCTCTGACTGTGGAAGGTGTTCTTGGGGAGCCATCCCTCTCCACCCTTATTGTCTGTCCAGTGGATGTACTTCTCGATAGAGACTGAGGGGTCACCAGAGTCTCCCTCTGCCTCCTCTCGCTGGGGACGTTCGTAGGTGATCTCGTAGTCACGGAATGTCCTTAGGTCAAGCTTCTTGGGTTCTAGGAAGGTGTACCAAGCCTCCTTCTTCGGGTTAAGGGTCGAACTCCCTGCGATCTCATACCACTCATCTTCGTCAGGTCTGCCATTTTTGTTGGCATCGTAGGCGACATAGATGATACCTGGTTCGCAGCTTCCACCTCTGAAGCCCGACTGGTTGTTTTGTCCCTCAAAGGCATTCCCTAGGATGCGGAAGTCTCGCTTCTTAGGCGTGTTGGGGATTGTATGGTCAAAGCCTAGGACGACGTAGCCTCCCCAGCCCCCTAGGGTGATCAACCCCTTCTGATTATTGCCGATCGACTCGAGAACTTTCTTGTTCATGGACTTCTGTGTGTCCCCTGCTTCGTACTTGGGTAGCTTGTTGGTGAACTGTCCCACACCAGGTCTGTAGTCTAGTACCTTGGTGATATAGCCGAGAGTCCCCTTGGGGAGTTCGGTATCATCTCCTGGCTGTGGGCTGGGAGGAGTCGGGATGGGCGTAGGTGTCGGGGCAGGTGTATCCTTCTTACAAGCCCCCAGCCCCAGAGAGAGGAGGGCAACGGTGAGTAGGGTGCATAGGCCCGCTTTTGTGATTACTTGCTTCATAGTTGGTATTTACGTTATGTAGTTATTATTTGGGTACAAAGACGATATGAGCGGGGATCTCTCCTGCTGTAGTCTTCCACCGCAGTTTTCCCTCCTTGCTGAAGCAGTAGAGGGTACCTGGGGTGATATAGTCCTTGGCATCTGTGACCAGAATCTCCTCGGTCTCTGGGTTGATAGCAAGACCATAGGGGATCTTGATCTGCTTCTCTGTGCCATCGGTGATGAAGTTGTTCTGGACGACTTGCTGTGTCTTCGTATCGATGACGCTGTAGTTGATACTGTTCCCCCCCTTGATGTAGCTCCACTCTACGCTGTAGAGATAGAGGCGATCACCATGAACCGTCATATTAGAGCAGGGGACGTCAAGGGAGGTCGTAACCTGATCGGTCGCGGGGTCAATGACGAAGAGCTTAGATCGAATTTTGTAGTAATTCCCTCGGGAGGAGACCCAGATCTTGCCTTGTGCATCTACCTCCATCCGGTGTAGGTTGATCGCTACATCGATCTTCTTAATCTCTGTGAAGGTATCGAGGTCTATCACTGAGACGGTTCGGTCGTAGTTGGGAACTCGATACCCCCCAGAGTTGGCGACATAGAGTTTGTTGCCTACTATGACGAGCTCATCGGGCTGATAACCTACGGTGCACTCGGCCACGACCTTCATCGTGGCGGTATCCACCTTGGCGACATAGCCGAGGCGGGCGTTAGGGTCGATCTGTACCGGGCCTGCGTAGGAGCTGACATAGGCATACTGACCCTTGAAGGTGATATAGCGGCAGTTCGGGATGGAGATCTTCCCGATATGTTTAGCAGTGTGGACATCCATTACCTCGATGAGGTGTGAGACGTTGATGACGGCATATAGCCGAGAGCCGTAGATCTGGATGTCATTACCTACATCACCGAGTTCCTTGACGACATTGGGATTACGCTCAGCATAGAGGTTCTTGAAGTAGATCCCCGAGGTGTACTCGAAGTAGTCTAGGGTGCTCTTGTTTCGCCCCATGGAGCCCTCATTGAGGAGATAGAAACCATGTAGAGTATTCAACCTCTCTGGTGTAGTGACCTTGGTGCGAGAGGCTGGTAGGACGACTTCCTCTCGGTTGCACGAGTAGAGCCCTAAGAGGGTGATGAGCAGTAGGGATGCTAGTCCCCGTAGTATGAGCCGTATCATATATTCCACTCTAGTTTCAGTTTGACGCTTGTCCCAGGCATGGGGTAGGAGCGGACGACTTCGTACTGCTGGTTCAGCAGGTTATTCACCTCTGCGGTAAGGCGTAGGTTATGTCCCCGCCACTGCAGGGCTTTGGTCAGCGAGATGTCACTCGTCCACCAGGGGACGATATGGTACTCTGGGATATTGGCACCTGCATCATATCGCTCGCCGGTGTAGATGAAGCTGTAGTTAGCCTCCCAGCCATGCCACTGCAGGCCGAGGATCGCTGAGCCGCTGTGCCAGGGGATGTAGGGGATCTGATCCCCGTAGTAGCTGTCCGAGGGGTCAGTGAGATCCTGAGCTCGCTGATAGGTGTAGGTCATACGAGCCGAGGCGGTGACTTGACCTGCCTGCCAGAGGCTCTGTAGGGCTAGGTCAAGACCGAGGATGCGGACGTGGCCGAGATTGACCATCGTCCAGCGAAACTGGTTGGAGGTAGGCATAGCGATGATCTTGTCATCGACATAGTTGAGGTAACCATCCAACTGTAGCTCTAGGTGACGAAGGGCGCCACGCTTCCACTCCTTCGTATAGACGACCCCGAGGTCATACTGCGTGGTGTACTCGGGTTTGAGATACTTATTGCCAATGAAGGTGTAGTAGAGGTCATTGAAGGTAGGCATGCGGAAGATCCGCTTGTAGAAGCCACGTAGACTGAGGTCGGGCTCGGTGGCGAAGGGCTTGTAGCTCAGCACGAGCGTCGGCGTCCACTCGCTCTTGGCGGGAGCCTCTGCCCCGAGGGCCTTCGTCCAGTCGTAGATGTAGGTGTGTAGGAGACTTCCCTGAGCCTTCAGCCCGCCTAGAGCCCAGTCGGTCGAGAGGGCGGTGAGGACAGAGAGGCGGGTCGGGTAGGCGAAGTCGTAGAGGTCGGCATCCAGATAGTTGAGCTGGAGGTCGTTGGAGAGGGAGATATGCCCCGCCTCGCTCAGGGTGAAGGCATGGGCATGGGAGAGATAAGCCTCCTGCTGACGGTAATGGTTATTGACGTACATCGTCGTCACGTCCAGCCGAGGGTCGGAGAGGTAGTGGAGGTAGTCGTAGGCCAGCTTAGCATTCACCAGCAGGGAGTAGCGGGGAGAGAAGTCCCGACGCACAGAGCCCTGGAGCATGAGGTTATTGTCCCACTGCCTATCCTCGTGGTGGAACTTCCCGGGCTCCTCACGGACGAAGGCTCCGGGGTAGCCTCGCTGCGAGTTATAGAGGTAGGCCTTCGCTCGCCAGTCGCCCTCTGCGATGCGCCCGAAGAGTCCTACCTCGGCACGTAGGGCACGCACATCGCCGTTGTGGCGGATAGCGGTGGTGTCGTAGCCGTCCTTCTTGCTGTAGCGGAAGCGGTAACGCCCCGTGGTGTACATATACTCGCTACTCACGGAGAGCGAGGTGGAGGGGGAGAGGCGATGCTCCCAGAGGATGGAGGGGTTGAGGGTGGAGAAGGAGCCCGCCTTGAGGGACACCTTGAGGTGGTCACGCTCGCCTGAGGCGAAGGACGGGCGACGGGTGTTCATATAGAGTGCCGAGGCGGAGGCGTAGTTCTTCGCAGGCTGGAGGATGGCGCTCTTCTGCCCGTTGTATATGGAGACGCTCTCCATATTGTCTAGGGAGAAGCGTCCGAGGTCGATCTGGCCGTTCTGTGCATTCCCCAGCTGGATACCATCGTAGAAGACCCCTACGTGCTGCGAACCCATACTGCGGATATTCACCGTCTTGAGCCCTCCGATACCCCCATAGTCCTTGATCTGCACCCCTGCGAAGTAGCGGAGGGCGTCAGCGATCGAGGCGGCAGAGAGACGCTGTAGGGTCTCCCCCGCCAAGCTCTGTACGGGGATGACTTCGCGTGACAGCGAGCGGGCGGTCACGACGACGGTCTGTAGGGTATGCACGCTATCCACGGGGGTACCTGCTCGTATCTCGGCAGGAGTCGCGAGGGCAGAGAGTGTGAGGGCAAAGACGATACAGAGTCGAGGCCTATTGTTCATCAGTGTCGGTCCTAGTTACTAGTATAAAACACATAGGGTAGGAGGGTGAAGGTCAGGTATCCCCAGCCTTGTCCCCATCTCTGGGGGGCTCCTTCCCTAGGGACAAAGGTACGGAATTATCCTGTCTCCCTCTCTATCACCACTTTGCCGTCTGTAGGGGGCTGTTCTCCACCCCGATCACCCAAGGCTCACGTAGCCGGCGCTAGACCCTGTCTGTCGGGGGAAGCCCCAGGACTGACGCATGAAATCACTATAGTGCGAGGGCCAGGTCGTGGGGGTGTATACGCCGAAGATAGAAGTATCTATGTCCTAGGTGTAGAGACCCCCAGCGTATCCCTCCTACCTAGGAGGGATGAGTATACACGTGTGTACACAACTGTATACCCACGTGTACACAACAGTATACACGCGTGTACACAAGTGCGCTCTAAGTATGTCCTCTGTAGGGCTCGCTTGTAAGTCTATTCCTTGGGGATAATACCTAGGATCTTTAGTGATGGGCTAAGGCTCCCTAGGATATGAAATAATCCCCCCGAAGATCCCGAGGCAGGAGTGTGTGAGCGAGATCATGCGTCAGCCCTAGGGGAAGCCCCATCGGTCAGACCTCGCCCCAACAGCCCCCGTTATCGGCGAGTACTCAAGCGTCCCAAACCGACTATACTTAGAGCGTCTCTGCGCTCCTATAAAGAGCGCTCTCGTCACCTATGTAAGGTGATGGGAGCGCTCATACCGAGAGCGCAGAGGCGCTCTAGGTATGAGCGCAAACGCCCTCTAGGAAGGTCTGTCACAGAGTGTGTTAGGAAGGGGATGGGAGGGGGAGCGTGGCACACGATACCACATGGCGCCCTACGGGGTATCCCGCTATAGGAGTAGGGGATAATAAGTACCTTTGTGGGGGAGACCGCTTGTGTGGATAGCTATTCCTCGTTCCTCCTCTAGGCGGGTCTCCACCCTATGGGATGAAGTATTCTCTAAGTCCCAAGTCCCATTATAAATAGGCATGAACTATGTATCAGATTCCTACGCTCCCCCTCTCCATAGATCTGGAGACTACCCGTGTGCTGAAGCAGGTCGGTAAGGCTAGCCGAGCCCTAGCTGAGCTTAAGGGTGTCGCTCAGACTATTCCCAATGAGCAAATCTTGATTAGTTCGCTTACCCTGCAAGAGGCTAAGGAAAGCTCTGAGGTAGAGAATATCGTCACGACTCAGGATGACCTCTTCCAAGGAGACCTCCATTTAGGGCTATCTCTCCTGCCTATGAGTGTCAAGGAGGTGCTTAGCTATCGAGAGGCCATCCAGTATGGCTTTCGCACAATACGTGAAAGCAAGCTCATAACTAATAATATAGTCAAGCAAATCCAGGAGCGACTAGAGGGAAATAGGGCGGGATTTAGGACGGTGCCAGGCACAAGTCTCAAGAATAGTCGAGGCGAGGAGGTGTATATGCCTCCTCAGGATGGGGCAGAGATCGAGCGATATATGGCTAATCTCGAGATGTTCATCAACGATAGTTCTCTAAGTGATATTGATCCTCTTATCAAGATGGCAATTATCCATCACCAGTTTGAGAGTATTCACCCCTTCTACGATGGTAATGGCAGGACTGGACGTATCCTCAATATCCTCTACTTAGTCGCCATGGACTTACTTGATCTGCCCATCCTCTATCTCAGCCGCTATATCACACGGAATAAGGCTGATTATTACCGCCTTATTCAGGCTATTAGAGACAAGGATGGAGATAACCAAGCCGAGTGGGAGGAGTGGGTTCTCTTTATCTTGGTGGGGGTAGAGCAGGTAGCTTTGGAGACCATCCAATTGGTAAAGGATATCTCTCGACTCCTCAATGACTACAAGCAGCGGCTACGCCCTGTCCTAGGGAGCCGGTATACCCATGAGCTCCTTAACAACTTGTTCTTCCACCCCTATACCAAGATCAAGTATATCGAGGAGGCTCTGTCGGTGAGTCGGGGGACGGCGACCTCGTACCTCGACCAGATCGTATCTCTTGGGCTCCTAGAGAAGACTCGCTTAGGACGGGATAACTACTATATCAATACCCGCCTTGTCGAGCTCCTCCGAGGGGGAGAGGGCTCCTAAGGGCGATGAGGGGGGGATCCCCTCAGTGATTATAGATATGCACAAGAAAAGGCCTTTTTCTGTACATATCCTTCGGGACGTGTACAGAAAAAGGTCTTTTCTTGTGCATATTCCACTCTCTTCTCTGTGCGTCGAGTGGGGAAGGGAATGCGGCGAGCCCCTTGTAGCTAGACGGAAGCGAGGGGACTACGGGGGGAGGTTTAGAGGGTGGGAGCGGCGGAGTCGGAGTTGGAGAGGTTGCGGTCGTAGTCCTTGTTCTTCCCCTTGGAGAAGTGATAGCTGACCCCAAGGCGAATCATATTCTTGTTCGCATAGATGTCTGTCGTAGCGTGATGGGTCACGGGACTGTAGGGGAGCGACCAGTCCTCATAGTGAGAGGGGGTACCGATGAAAGTCAGGGCGGCCGAGAAGCTCCACTGCCCGAGACGATAGGAGACCATGGCATGATGGGCATTCTCCTGAAGCATTTTAGCCCCACGTGAGAAGTACTTGCTCGGGAAGCGGTATTGATAGAAGAGCCCGAAGGAGCCAAGGTTTGCCTTGAGGCCTAGATCAAGCCCGAAGGCATCCAGCTCTACCGCCCTATTGCCCTCGGTATGGAGCGTGCCGTGGTGGTACTCAGTCTCGATGCCGAGGGCTAGATTCTTGTTCCCAAGTGGCATGATCGTTAGCCCCAGTGCCCCCCTAAGCTCTTCGTACGAGGGGGCGTTGATGTTCTTCGAGAGGTAGTGTGCCCCTCGAGAGAGGTAGGTTTGTATGATCGGATTGCGTGCGTAGTAGTAGCTAGGACGTCCCTGTATCTCGATGTACTTGTTCTGGAGGGAGTAGATGAGCTGTAGATGATGGCGCTGCTCGTTGATCAGTGAGGGGTTTCCCTCGAAGATAATATCCCGATTGGTCTGCTGGGTATTGGTGCTGAGGTCGATGACGCTCGGGGGGACGGGGCGCAGGGTGTAGGTCAGACGCAGGGACTGGCTGTTCCCTAGTCGGTAGCCGAGGACGACACGTGGGGTGAGGAGCAGTTGGTCATAGCTATTCACCTCGGAGCGGTTCCTTGTGTGGGTTAGCCCTAGGCTCAGCTGATAGATGAGCTTGCGCCATCGCCCTGTCAGCTGGCTATAGGCATAGCCGGTATAGTAATGACTGCGGTAGTGGGTCTTGCCCTGCTGGTTGGTATAGTCGGAGAGGAGCGAGGCATATTCAGCACGATAGCCACAGCTCCAGCGTGCGAAGCTGAGGTTGTGGATATACTCGGCCTCGCCGATGAATGAGGTCTTCGAGCTGTGTAGGTCGAGGATGTTCTCGAAGAGCTTGTGCCCAGCACTCAGCTCGCTGTCCTTGTTGTCTTGGCTTGTGACAAAGTGGGTCGCTACGGCATTGAGGGAGAGCTCACTTCGGGAGGTGAACTTGCGCCAGTAGTAGAGGTCTAGGTAGGGAGTGATGATGTCTGCTCGGGTCGTGTTGCTCCCCGTGCTGGTAGCCTCTACGAGCCCCTGCTGTCGGTAGGTCGTCTCGTTGGTGCCCCGACTGAATCGGTGTAGGAGCTCTGATCCGAGAGTCGCCTCGAGGACCTGCTTCTCGTTGTCGATATAGGCATACTTCACCCTTGGGCTATTGCTCGTGTAGCCGAAGTGATCCGTAGACCGCTCCTGGGCACTCCGATCTGTCCCCGAGAGCAGGTACTGATAGGTCGAGGTACCTCTGCGATCTCGGTAGTTGCGGTAGCTAAGCCTATAATCTAGGCTTAGGCGGTGACGCCCCAGGGTGTAGGTGAAGTAGGCATTGCCATCCCCGAAGCCTACCTGTGGGGACTGCGCATACTCGAAGCCGCCCGTATAGCCATCGTCTAGCCGAGAAGTGATGACATTGATGACGCAGGAGGCATCCTGATAGCGTATGGGTGGGACGTCGTAGAGCTGTACACGCTGCACCTTGGAGGTGGGGATCATGCGCAGGTCATTCTCGGTGGCTCGTATGCCGTTGATGAGGATGACGAGTGAGCCGCCGTCGGCAGTCCGAAGGCTGTTGGTCACGGGATCAAGCCGTAGGGTCGGTAGGCCTTTCAGCAAGTCGAAGGATTGTAGTGCTACCTTCCTCTCATTCGGAGAGAAGGTGTAGCTCCGCATCTCTGCCGTGTGACCGCGCCCCTCTGCAGTGACCTCGACTGCGGCGAGCTCCTGAGCTGTGGGGATGAGGACGAAGGTGCGCTCTATTGTCGTGCTATCCTGCGGGGTGGTGTAGATCTGCTCGAGGTCGAGGTAACCACGGGCGTGTATGAGGATGTTATACTTCGTCCCCGAGCGTAGCCCCGTGATGAGGTAGCTCCCTTGGAGATCGGTGTAGGTAGCTACATTAGCTGTCGTATCGCCCTCTAGCGGGTGTAGGACGATACTACTGAGGGCTATGCCCTGCCGAGAGGTCGAGTCTAGGACGACACCCCGTAGGGTGATCTGCGCCCGTAGGGGAATGATACTCAGCAGGAGGAGTGTCAGATATAGATGCTTGGTCACCTTAGTCGTCATGTCGTAGTAGTTGATGAATGGAGGCTGTACGCTCTCAGAGGTCAGGGGGTGGGCTCTATGAGGGGATGAATGATTGAGGAATAAAGTTAATTCTAAATTAAGACGCTCCTCCCGTAGGCAATACACAATATGCTCGCTCTAGGGCTGGCTCTACTTGGCTCGGTTGAGCTCTGAGTAGGCGCCCTGTGGACGGGTATCCTTCCCCTTATTAAGGCGGAAGAGGAGAGAGAGGGAGACCGTCCGAAGGTCTGGGCGAGACTCCGTGTACCTCGTGTAGTCCCCGAAGACTTGTCTACTACTCTTCGATACCGAGTTGAGCGGATTATATGCCCGGAGCTTGAGGATGAGCCTATCGTCAAGTAGAGAGTACGTGTAGGAGAAGCTCATCTGTGTCGTGGGGCTGTATTCTCCATAGCTGATCTTTGTCTTCCCTATTTCTTGGTCTAGGCTTAGCTCAAACTTATGGTTGCCGATGTGATAGCTGACGGGTAGGGAGCAGGAGACTAGTCGATTGGAGGTCTTGTCTCTCGTCGGAGCCGTATAGTCTCCGATGGTGCCATTCAGCTGAGGGTTGAGGTATAGCCTACCCCACTGTAGGGTATAGGATAGGGAGAGGGAAAGGTCTCGAGTCTGTCCGATGTTGAGGAATCTGCTTATGATCCGCCCAGGCTGCACCTCCACGGGGATGAGCTCCGGCGAGTCCTTGATGATTCGTCCTTGTAGGCTCAGGGCAAGATTCTGTATACCGGCAGAGAGTGTGAGGCTGTGTCTCTTGTCGGAGTGCAGGTCAGGGTTTCCCTGCCAGTAGCTCCCAGCATCCCTATCCATGGTGGCTGGGCGGAGCATAAAGGCGAGAGGAGGAGACTGCTCGAAGCTATAATCGAAGCTAAGGAAGCTATTATTCCCCCAGTTGTACCCCAGCGTGATGTAGGGCAGGAGGGTGTGCTCTCTGAAGCTACGCCGATGGGCGTATTGTCCCCTGAGTCCAACGGAATAGTTAAAAGCCCTGAGCGAACCATCGATCCAAGCATCATGCATGTAGGTCTCTTCGCTCCAGCTCTCGAGGGCATCTTTGAGGAAGAGATCCTCATAGCCGACTTTGGCATGTACGGAGAGTGGAGCACCCTCTTCGCCATAGTCATACTTTAGGATCCCGCTCAGGGAGCGTGCGCTATTGGGTTGCTTGAGATGGGTGGTAGCGGAGGAGAAGTCGGTGCGGTAGCTATCATTGGTATACGCCGAGTAGGCGTATCCTATCTCTGCTCGGACTCCGTGTTTCCCAGAGCGAAAGGCTGCATAGTATCCGCTATTGAGGTCCGGGAAGTCATCGGAGTAGGTCCTATTCATAGAGCTTCGTCTACCTTGGGATTCGAGTTGGCTCTTGACTTGCTCAGCCCCCGTCCAAATGTTCAGATCAAGGCCAAGGAGCCATTTCTGCCCTAGAGATAACTCACTCTGGTACGTGAGAAAGAGAGAGGAGGTAGAGGTCTCCCTCTGTAGCTCTGTCGTGAAGGGGGGCTGCCCCCGAGTGATATGCCTCTCTTGGCTGTATTCCACCCCTCGGGATAGCCTCTCTGAGGCAGTGAGTATATTGGACCAGTTCCGTAGATTGAGCTGGGCGACGACTCCAAGCTTACCTTGGTTCTTACGGCTTCGTGCATAGGCAGCCTCGACAGAGAGCGCATATCCCTGGATACGTTTGATGTCTAGGATGATCTCATAGCTAGTCATTACTCGCTTGAAGGAAATGCGCTGGAGGTCTTCGGCCTTGAGTGTGCTGAGGAAGGCCTTTGTATCCTTGCTGATGGGGCGCAGTGTCCCATGCTCTCCGATGCGGAACCCTGAGATGGGCTTAGAGAAGTAGGTCTGTGTCTGTTCGGTGAGGAGTAGTCCGGGGATCTTCCCTAGGGCTTCGAGTAGATCGTCGTGTCGAAAGAGCGGGATATTTGCTATCTCTATGATATTCCTCGCGGGGCTATACTTCACGATTCGGCGAGAGGCAGACACGACCACTCCTCCGAGGTTGTGCTCCCCCTGGGCATAGAGTATGAAGGGGGGGGAAGGGGGATCCTTAAGCAAGGTATCCAGAATGAACTCACCGAAGTAGCTCGCTCTCAATCGGAGTGGATAGGTGAGAGCCCGAGGCAGGGTGAATACTCCTCGCTCATCGGTTAGGCTCCTCAGAGTATCTTGAGACCCTCCTGGAGTCAGGACGATGGTCGCCCCGACAATAGGAGACTTATCTCCGTGCTCCAGGAGCTGTCCTTGTATGCCTTCCTGAGCGTGTGCCGAGACAACGCTACTCACGAGGAGTAGCGTTGTCCATAGGCTGGCACATATAAGTTTCTGAAATCTCATAATGGTACTATTTTTTATGTGTGCGCCTCTCTTCTGAGGATCAGAGGGTGGGGGTGAGGCGGGCTGGAGGTGTCACGGAGTTGATGTCGTCCTGCTTGATCTTCTTGCCCGAGCGGAACTTCCAGACGAGGGTGAGCTTGACCCTTGTCTGGCGCGAGGTCTCCGTGCGAAGAACCTCTAGCCCGGGTTGGGAGATACGTATCCAGGGGGTGTTATGTAGAAGGTTGGAGAAGCGAAGCCCCACAGTGAGGCGGTCGCCGAGGAAACGTCCCCATCCGCCTAAGCTCATCGAGTAGGAGCCGCCCTGCTCGTAGCTCAGGGTCTTCATCCCCGTGCTGGCATCGAAGCTAAGAGAGAGACCAAAGTTATTGGAGAAGGTGAACTGATGGGTGCTCTGTATGCCTACCGAGGTGCTCTCTACCGAGCGTCCTGGGATGTAGTCCCGCTGGTGCTGGAGGTAGACATTGGTATTGCTCCGCCAGAGGTGGAGTGGGCGCAGCTCTAGGTCGCCCGAGAGATGATGGCGTAGGCGAGAGCCGATGTTCTCGGGGGTGGTGTAGTACACGCCGGGACGCTGAGGGTCAGGACGGGTCATGATGTGGATGATGTCTTCGCCCAGAGAGATATTGTAGGTGAAGCTTAGGTTCGGGGTCACCTGATAGGATAGCTCGCCTCGGTAGAAGATCTCTTGGCGGAGGTGAAGGCTCCCCTTACCATAGAGGCGGTCGGTCTGTACGAGTGCCCGAGGAGCGTAATAGCCGTAGTTCGGGAGGGAGTAGCTACGTCTGAGGGAGAGCCCTAGGCTGGACTCACGCTCCTTGCTGATGAGGTACTGTAGCTGTAGGGAGGGGAAGAGCCCTCGATAGGTTAGGTTCGCTGAGTAATCGGGGATGAAGCGATCAGAGAGCTGTCCTGTGGAGTAGTGGTAGAGCAGGTCTGCGGCGACAAAGAACCTATTGCCATCGTGCCATGAATAGCCTACCCATGGGCTGTAGTCGTGGCCCTCGACCTGGAAGTCGGACTTCTGGATCATCGAGAGCGAGCCCGTGGCGATACCCTGAGTGGTATTCTGATCCCTTAGGTAGCCATAGGTGAGTCCGAGGTTTAGCCCCTGTCGGTGGGGGAGGAGCAGGAAGAGCTTGGGCTGAGCAAGGAGGTGATGTAGGGCTTGGCTGGTGTTGTTCTTCTCCTTTCCTCCCCAGTGGTAGGTGCGATCGGCATCGGAGTGCTCACCGGCGTACTCGACCTTCACCTTGAAGAAGGAGGCATTGTTCTCTCCCCACTCGGCCCTATAGGTTGTCCCGAGGGTGTAGCTCCTCTCCCGCTCCTCATGCAGAGAGGTGAGAGGGGTACGCCCCTGGGGTCTGATGACCTTATCTAGGTCGGAGTGACCTAAGGTGAGGCTGCTATAGACCGAGAGTGTCTGATTGGGGCGAGGGGTGTACTTGAGCCCGAGGTTTCCCATGAGTGCCCGACTCCTATTCTCGTCCTGGAGCTGACGATCCTCTGTCGTCATGCCCATCGTCTCATGTCGCTCCCACTGCTGGTCGTACTTCCCGATACCCGTGGTGAGCCCTGCGTGTAGCGAATACTTCCCACGGCGGTAGAGTAGCCCTAGGGTTCCCTTGGCCTCGACGAAGCCTGCTTGGTCCATTTGTCCTAGGGCAGTCAGTGAGCCGAGTAGTCCGCCCTCCTGACGCAGGTGGATGTAGAGGACGCCCCCTGTGGCCTTGGCTCCATGCTCCGCAGAGGCCTGAGGCTGTACCTCGATGCGGTCAATGAGGCTAGGCGATAGGTTCTTGAGCTCCTCGAAGGTAATCTTCCGATCCTCCAGATAGATGAGTGTCCCCGTACGCCCGTGAACCTTCAGTTCGCTCTCGTTCACATTGAGCCCGGGGATGAAGCGTAGGACCTCGTGCAGAGGCTTACCCTCGGCGATGGGGTTGTTGCGTAGGCGGACGATGAGCTCCCCCGTCCTACGTCGGGTGGTGTGTGAGGCCATGACGGAGACCTCCCTGAGGGTGTGCTGATCCTCTTCTAGGTAGAGCGTCCCCTGAGCTCGCTCGGCAGTTAGGCGAAGGGGCTTGTAGCCGATGCAACGGATGCCGATCGTGTACTCTCCTCGAGGCGGGACAAAGGAGAGGCGATAGTATCCCAGCGAGTCACTCTGGGCTGTGGCTAGGGCACTCCCATCGGGACGTAGGACGTATAGGGTAACGTCCTCGATAGGGCTCTGGCTTTGCCTGCCGAGGATGCGTCCCCTGAGGGTCATCTGGGTGCTGTCGGGGGCTAGGTGTGTGTAACTGGGCGCAAGTCCCCCTCTGGATGCCCCTTGGGTCGCCACACAGAGGCTGGGGCATCCGATGATTAGTCCTAGGTAGATTAGTCTAAGTGTATGCATAGCAGTTGATCCTTTGGAGGCAAAAGGTGCGATATATCTACCGTATGCGCTCGGTAGAGCCTAAGGGGATATGTACCCCTACTTCTCCCCACAAATATCAGAATAATCTATGAGACACCAGCATCGCCCCGGCACGCAGATCTCGCCTCCCTACATCCTAATATAATTAAGGAAATCAACGCTTTGTGTGAGAGTAGGATGAGGGCGGGATGAATGGAGGTAAATTAGGTGAGATAGATGGTGCAGATCTCGGGCCGAAGCCAGAATGATTATCTCCCCTGCGCCCGGCCTGTCTATTCAAGTCTTCTGTTGGGGTAATAACAGGCAAATAAGAATAGCTTGTTTATCGATTTGTGTACTAGTAGATTAGGTGATAGGGTGGAGGTTCTACTAGGCTCATCAGCAAATAACAAGCAAATAAGATTATCCCCAAAATGGGATATACCTCATGTGTTTCTTCCCGATGTTGGGGTCAAGGGGCTTGATAAGTCCCTCCTCCACCGTATCTTTGATCAGACGCGAGATACTGGCTGCATAGGATTCTGCTAGCCCGAAACGAGCTCGGAGCGAGCTGTTGAGTAGAGACTCTCCTTCTATGTGTCTAATGCAGGCATGTAGATAGGCTGACCAAATCCTATCCTCATGCGAAATAGATCTATAATCCAGATGGGAGAAGAGGGTGACTTGGGTGGATGCTTCGTATGAATTGATACGTGGTGCAGGCAAGTAGTCGTGCTCGCAGGCTTTAACCATCCTATCCCATCCGCTACCCGCTTCTTCGCAGAATCCCATTCGCCTCATCAGGGCGGCAAGCTTTTCATTCCTAGACCTAGGTGGATTATCTACGATACGCCTAGGCTCAATAAGGGGAGCACCTGGGTTAAGGATCTCGATACGATTTCTAAAGATCTCCACCATCGGGCCATTACCCGTCTGACTTAAGTCTTGGTGGATAAGGGCATTGGCCAAAGCTTCACGAATAGCCTCTACAGGATAGGGGTGTATGGTCTGCCTCGTTACTTGTATTCTTTCTTGGCTAGGCAACCAGTCTTGAATAGTTTCTATCGATTTTATAAAACCTTCGACATAGCCGAATTCAACGTCTTTATTACGAGCTATCTGGGATTTATCTGTTCCCTCGTATTGGATAATTCTAATCGCTTTCCTTCCAACGCGGGGAAAGTCCGCAAGCCTAGTGGCCAAGAGTATTGCTCCTAAGTAAGTTATGGTATAGAGCCCATTGTCCTGTTTCTTGATCAAACCTTCTTCCATTAGGGGATGTGCATAGCCTCCTTCATCCTTAGGTAAAGGCATATTCACAGCTCTGAAGTAGGCATCACAAGAGAGTCGTTGGCGAACTTCGCCAAGAGGAAGGTCTGTCATGGCTGGAGTATCTTCCATACTGACGGCACGAAGCTTCTCAAAAAGAGAGGCCTGCTTCTCGCGATAGTCTCTAAGCCTCTTCGTATAGCTACCGATACGGATATAGACCTCTTTGCCGAACTCTACAGGATAGGCAATGGCTTTGTTTATGATGATAAACTCGATATTCTTACCATCGACTTCCGCCGAGCACATCTGGAACTCTGTATTGGGGGAGAGCTGATGTCTAAGCCAGCTTTCGAGCTCTTCATTACCCTTCTTTTGTTGGGAGAGCGAGATGTCTGTCCCAAGTATTTGATGGGTCTTGTCATCAATGCCCCAGACGATATAGGCTTGATCTCTCCCTATCAGCGTGGCACTATTAGCCAGCGCACTGATCCGTTCTCCTATCATACTAGGGTCAAAATTGTTATACTTGAATTCAAGCCACTCCGTCTCCTTGGGGTAGCTGATAAGCTCCTTGATGAGTTGTTGGAAATTTTTCATATCGAGAATTTGTAGGGATACGTGTATGTAGTTCCATCCAAAGGTAGTGAAAAAGGTGTTGTTACCAAGTAGTACTTGACCTCACTTCTCAGACTGTCTTTTCCCTATCTCTGCTGTATGTGGCTGGTGCGGAATAAAGGAGGCGGTGGCTAGAGGTGTGGCCTAAGCCCTTGCCTCTAGCCCCCGCCAGGAGGGTGGAGATGCGGGGAGTCGAACCCCGGTCCAAACATGGAACTAATCTGCTTTCTA
>NZ_CAJPPN010000045.1 GCF_905372525.1 uncultured Porphyromonas sp. | reverse complement strand
TTATCCTCCTCCCCCTATAGCCCCATTATCCTCACCCTCACTCGTTATCCTTCTCCTTCTACATCTCCCACTATACTCTGGTAGCGTGCTAACCTTTCGCTCCTAGGCATGCCTTCCGTTTTCTCTCCTCTTTCTTTCCCTTCCGTTAATTGAGTGGGTACAGCTTCCCTCTGGGTGCCCTTTGCTGAGCTTGCGCCTTGCCTCTCCCTGCTCTTTCTGCCAGTGGTATTCCAGGGCGTCTTGTCTCGGGCTCTGTGACGGAGCTGATAAGATCGGTGAGTGAGCGGAGGGAGGCTAGCGACCTTGGGGAAGGGAGGCGAATATGAGCTCTTCAGGGCTTGTTTTTCTAGCGGGGTGATATCTCGTGCGGGGAAGTTGATCGTCGTGCCTCTATGGTGCTTATATCGCTTAGGAGGCTATCTGCAAAGGTCTCTGTACTAGGTAGGCCTAGGGGGAGCGGGCTATTTTGCTTGCTTATCTATAGGGAAGTCCTTATATTTGTATGTGAATGTCGTTTAACTTATTAATACTCATTGACGCAGTGAGGAGGTAGTCGCTCTATGCTCTTACGCTGTGTCACAAATCTGAGATAATCATGGTTTGGGGATATCACATACTTCGTTGCATCCTTGGCTTTCTCCTCGGTATGCTACTTTACCTGCTCTACGTGGGCGCGTTCCCTGAGGAGCCCTTGCACTTATGGGTCGGGGCTTTGGTCGGTGGAAGTGTCGTCGTGGGGTGTATCCTCTCAGTAGTCTTAGATCGCTACCTACGTTAGGCAGACGTATCCTATACTACTTTTTTACGCTCTTAGTGGGATGTTTCGCTCCCCTTTACACACGAGTGGACGAAGGCACTCCCGCCTCACTTAGACCTTGAGCCGATAGGGTTGCTCGGAGCCTCTCTGTAGGGGCATCGATCCAGGCTATCCTAGGTGTCCGATCTAGTCTTCGGCTCGTAGCTCTGCTCCCCCCTTTATATACGTACAGAGTATCTCTCTGACTAAAACCGACGAATGATTATATAGAACGAGGGCGTACCAAGGCTTCTTGGTACGCCCTCGTCATTTCTTTGAGACTCGGGGCTCGAGGTGGTGTCCTCGGGACGCTGAGGCTTATTGTCTTCCCTCGGTCTCTACCTCGGGGGCGATCTTCTTGACAAGCCCCTGAAGGACAGCACCTGGCCCTACTTCGACGAAGCGACTAGCACCGTCTGCGACCATTGCCTTCACGCTCTCTGTCCAGCGTACGGGAGCCGTGAGCTGTGCGATGAGGTTACGACGGATCGTGTCGATGTCTGTCGTGGGAGAGGCGGTGACGTTCTGGTAGATCGGGCAACGTGGAGCGTGGAACTCCGTGGCCTCGATCGCTGCCTCCAGCTCTACACGGGCTGGCTCCATCAGAGGAGAGTGGAAGGCACCGCCGACGTTGAGGCGAAGGGCACGCTTAGCTCCAGCCTCCTTGAGCAGTTCGCAAGCCTTGTCTACGCCCTCGATGCTCCCTGAGATGACGAGCTGACCTGGGCAGTTGAAGTTGGCAGCTACGACGACAGCTCCCTCGATGCTCTTGACGACCTCCTCGACCTTCTCATCGGGTAGACCGAGTACGGCAGCCATCGTGCCGGGGTTAGCTTCGCAAGCAGCCTGCATCGCCAGGGCACGCTTGGAGACGAGACGAAGCCCGTCCTCGAAGCTAAGGGCGCCTGAGGCTACGAGTGCTGAGAACTCCCCGAGCGAGTGCCCTGCTACCATGTCGGGCTGGAACTCCTCGCCGAGGCATACGGCACGGATTACCGAGTGTAGGAAGACGGCTGGCTGTGTGACCTTGGTCTGCTTGAGCTCCTCATCTGTCCCATCGAACATGATGTCCGTGATGCGGAAGCCGAGGATCTCATTGGCCTTGTCGAATAGCTCCTTGGCGACGGGATGGCTCGAGTAGAGCTCCTTGCCCATGCCTACGAACTGTGCCCCTTGTCCGGGGAATACATAAGCTGTTTTACTCATTTACTTCTCTGTTTGTTTGACTAGTTATGGGTTATGGTGATTATACTAATTCTAATGCTCTCTTGAGGATGCGCCAAGTGCGCTCTACCGAAGCGATGTGTACCTTCTCATCAGGTGAGTGTGGTGAGCGGATGTCGGGGCCGATGGAGATCATATCCATATGGGGCATGACTCCCTGGATGATACCGCACTCCAGTCCTGCGTGGATGACGGTGACCTCGGGGGTCTTGCCGAGCACCTCTTCGCAGGCTTTGCTCAGGGTCTTGAGGATGGGGGAGGAGGCATTGGGAGCCCAGCCGTTGTAGGCGCCGGAGAAGTCTACGTTGGCACCGGCTAGGTTCATGATGCTCTCGATCTCGGAGGCTACTTCCTCCTTCCTCGTCTCGGAGGAGCTACGTACGAAGAACTTCGCTGAGAACTTCCCGTCTCCGAAGGTCACACGAGCCATATTCGTCGAGGCTTCGACTATGCCTGCGAAGTCCGTGAGCATGCTCTGTACCCCATTGACGCAGCCCACGAGTGCGTTGATGATCGCATCCTGGATCTCCTCGGGGATGACCGTCTTGGGCATCTCGGTGCGCTCTAGGGTCAGGCTGATTGACTCCTCTACGCCCTTGTACTCCGTGCGTAGGGTATCTAGGAAGTCTGAGGCGAGCTCCCACAGCCCATCGGCATCTGCCTCGGGGAGGGTGACGACGGCAAAGCACTCACGTGGGATCGCATTGCGAGCCGAGCCCCCGTCGAAGGAGACAAGGCGAGCACCATAGTCGGCGATAGCATACTTCAGTAGTCGGGCGAGCTGCTTATTGGCATTAGCACGACCTAGGTGGATGTCCATCCCTGAGTGTCCGCCACGTAGCCCCGTCAGGGCGATGCGTACGGCGATGTCTCCCTCGGGGGCGGGCTCTTGGTCCTTGTACTCTAGGCTTACATTGACGTCTATCCCGCCAGCGCAGCCTACGAAGAGGAGTCCTTCCTCCTCACTGTCTAGGTTGATAAGGATATCGCCCTTGGAGAAGTCTGATTGTAGGCCATTGGCTCCTACCATACCGACCTCTTCGTCGATGGTGAAGAGGGCCTCTATGGGGCCATGCTTTAGGGTGTTGTCTGCTAGTACAGCCATAGCGTAGGCTGCTCCGATGCCGTTATCAGCGCCGAGGGTTGTGTCGCGGGCTGTTACCCACTCACCATCGATATAGGCATCTATGGGGTCACGAGTGAAGTCGTGCTGGATGTGGCTGTTCTTCTGGGGTACCATATCTAGGTGTGCCTGTAGGGTGACTACTGGGCGCCCCTCTAGCCCTGCTGTAGCGGGCTTGCGGATGAGCACGTTGCCCGTCGCATCTCGGTGTGTCTCCAGCCCTAGTCGCTTGCCCAGCTCGAGCACGTACTCCTGTACGGCTTGTGTATGGCCAGTGGGGCGGGGGATCTGGGTCAGGTCGTAGAAGAAGCTCCATACGGACTGTGGAGCGAGAGATTTGATTTCTGTTGCCATAGCTTCTGTTCGTTGCGAGGGTGAGTGAAATAGGTTTAGTTATCTGTAGTCTTGGGGCTAGGCTGGGGGCCTCGTACCCGCTTGTAGTGTCTATTGATGATGGGTAGGGCGATGATCGCCCCGAGCCCGATGAGTGTGATCCATAGAGTCTGTGCCGTATGGACGATGAAGGCAAAGTCCCTAGCG
Source organism: uncultured Porphyromonas sp. (assembly GCF_905372525.1). GTDB lineage: Bacteria > Bacteroidota > Bacteroidia > Bacteroidales > Porphyromonadaceae > Porphyromonas. The sequence continues at coordinate 17,042 of NZ_CAJPPN010000045.1, read as the reverse complement.
GGCTGCTCGGCCATACCGAAGGTCGTGAAGGTGATGATCACCGCGGCATGCCATGCCCCCATCCCGGCCTGTACCGGTACGATGACCGACATACTGCTCATGGCGAAGGCGATACACGCTACCGAGAAGGGGATATGCTCGGTCGCCTCAAAGGCAAAGAGCGCCAAGTAGAAGTAGAAGAAGTAGCCTACCCAGATCATCGCCGTGAGGAAGAGGAACTTCCCCCGCTGTGGCATGTGCTGGATGCTCACCATCCCCTCCCAGATATGGACGAAGAAGCGTGCTATCCTGCTCTCCCGACGGCATCTGAGTAGCCACACGAGGAGTGCCAGCGACCCCAGCCCAATGGCTATGAGTAGGAAGAACCATACCGACTGCACGAAGTCCATCAGCCCCAGCCACACCTCGGGGTGTGCTACTAGGTAGTCTCTGAAGAACTCCGTACTGCTCAGCACGATCGCCACGAGGATCATCGAGAGCATACACACGTCTACCAGACGATCCACGATGAGCGTGCCGAAGAGTCCTGCGAAGGGTAAATCCTCCCGACGCTCCATCTCTATGCACCGCCACACCTCGCCAGAGCGGGGGATACCCATATTGACTGTATAGGAGCCGAGGACACAGCAGATAGCGTTGATGCGTCTAGGAGGAGCACCATCGCTGACGATAGGCCGAACGAGGAGCTCCCAGCGAAGTCCTCGGCAGAGGTTGCTCATCAGCCCAAAGAGTAGGCTAAAGAGCAGGATAGGATAGTTAACCCCCGTACGAAGTGTCGTCATCAGCTCCTGCCAGTCCGTGTCTCGGTATAGGCCATAGAAGCCCAGCCCACCTAGCGATAGCGGGAGGACGATCCATAGGATCGACTTGAGTGTGGGGTTAATCTTCATATCTTCGTGGCTCCTCTGGGGTCGTCACTAGACCTCTCGGAGCTCTTCTGTGGAGGTACATCTAGCAAAAAGTACTACTTTCGTCTGAACAAATGTAATAAGTTTTATTGATTTCTCATGCAGCAAGTTAAAGCGAAGAAGGCTTTGGGCCAACATTTCCTCACCGATCTCTCCATCGCAGAGCGTATTGCGGACACGCTACGTCCCTATCAGGAGCTCCCTGTCCTGGAGATCGGTCCTGGGATGGGGGTGCTCACTCAGTTCCTCCTCGCTGGTGGGTATGATACGCGGGTCATCGAGCTTGATGCCGAGAGTGTAGCCTACCTTCACGAGCACTTCCCCCAGCTGGAGGGGCGCATTATACAGGGCGACTTCCTGCGTATACCCGTGGAGGAATATATGCCCGATGGGGCATTCAGCCTCATTGGGAATTACCCCTACAATATCTCTTCGCAGATCTTCTTCCGTCTACTGGACTATCGGGAGCGTATCCCGTGCTGTGCTGGGATGCTCCAGCGTGAGGTCGCCCGGCGTCTGGCCTCACCCCCGGGCAACAAGGACTACGGTATCCTCAGCGTCCTCCTGCAGGCATGGTATGATGTCGAGTATCTCTTCACTGTGGATGAGCACGTCTTCAATCCGCCCCCCAAGGTCAAGAGCGGTGTCATCCGTCTCGTGCGCAACGAGTGTACCGAGCTCGGTTGCTCTGAGTCGCTCTTCAAGCAAGTCGTCAAGACGGGCTTCAACCAGCGTCGCAAGACCCTGCGCAATTCCCTACGAGCCCTCTTTGGCTCCGACTATGATTACTCCGATCCGATCTTCGCCCAGCGTCCTGAGCAGCTCGGTGTAGAGGAGTTCATCTCCCTAACGCTCCGCCTAGAGGAGCTGCAGGCGAAGGCTTAGTGCGTACCCCTTCTTTCCTTCCAAAGCATAGGCTCACCAGCTACTCTAAGTAAGCCTTCTCCCTCTACCTCCCTCAGTTTTCCCCTATGGCGACAAGCAAACTGACGATCCGAAGGAGCACGCTCACCGATCTCCCTCGCCTGCTGGAGGTCACAGCACGTGCCCGAGCGTTCATGGCCGAGACGGGCAACCCTACGCAGTGGCGGGATGGTTATCCTACCGAGGCTGTCCTACGTGAGGACATCGCACTCGGTAGGGGCTACGTGTGTGAGACGAAAGAGGGACGTGTCGTGGGCTCGTTCAGCTTCGCTCTAGGTGAGGATCCCACCTATCGGGAGATCACGGGGGCTTGGCTCAGCGACGAACCCTATGGGACGATCCACCGCTTGGCCTCTAGTGGCGAAGTGAGGGGCATAGCACGCTTGGTCTTTGGCTGGTGCTTCGAGCAGATCCCCAATATCCGAGTCGATACGCATGCGGACAATCAGGTGATGCAGTCGCTCTTGACTCGTCTTGGCTTTGTCGTCTGTGGCACGATCATAGCGGGGGATGGCTATCCACGCATCGCCTATCAGCGCCTCTCCCGAGAGGGCTAGTGCGCTCTTACTTATATCGCTCCTACGCTCCTATAAAGAACGTCCTCGTCACCTTACATAGGTGACGAGGACGTTCTTTATAGGAGCGCACCAGCGCTCTCGGTAAGACCGTTTTGCCCCTCTCGGGGTGTTTGATACAGAGTGGGTTAGCTAGGGAGGGAAACGGCGATTTTCTGCTTGTGTGGACTAGGCGTAGAGGGATAGCCGGTACGTCCTTTGATCTATTTTGGGGCTCTGGGGGATAGGGAGCTAGTGCCCCAAGGCTAAGCCAAGCTGAGGTAAGGTGATAGATCGAGTATGGATGCTTTTAGCTTAGCTTGACCCCATATAGCCCTTTTGGCAAGAGGGCTAGTGTCGGAAGCCCAATAGGATTCAGTCTTGTCCCTCCTGAGCATGAGTGGTCTCTGAGCCAGGGAGGGAGGAGCCAACATCTTGCTCATCCTGAGAAAAACATTCTGACTCAAATCTGGTGATAAGACCATAATCGCTTCCAAAATACGAGTGATACGCCCAATCATAGCGCTCTTCACTGTGTCGATAGTATTCATCTTCCTCTTCGGGATCTGTGAAGTTATCAGGTTCAGCCTCTCTAAACATCCTCTCACAAGCATCTTTGTATTTAGAGAGAGGGGGCTTAGAATCTTGGTTACTACAATGTTCAATTACAGAATTAAATGCGAATTGAGTACATTTGCAATGCTCATCGTGAGATCCAGAATCAGTTAGTACACAGCAATTTTCAAACAATCTTCCTAGGTCACCCTTTTCGTCTAAGATGTCAAGTGTGGTTGAATCAGGATGCTTTTCCAAAAACTCTTCCATTGCTTTCACTAAAAGAGCTTGGATATCTTCATTGCTGATAATTAAAGGGTTCGAATACTCAATCTTCCAATCTTCCTCGTTAAACCACGAAGCCGTATATAAACGATTCAGCATTAGCGTTAATTCTATTAGTCTGCTACTATCACTCGAGACAACTTCTCTATTTAGCCAGTCTAAGGCTATTGATCGAGGTTCTGCTCGGGGAGATTTATACACTTGGGAGGCAAGTTCCGACCTCACACTCTGAGGCATCGACTCGTTTGCACTTACTCCCAACTCTAAGATTGCAGATAGATACCTTTTCAGTTCTTCTCCATGGAGCGTCTTGGTGGGTACACCTTTTAAATGGAAACAAATAGATGATATATTCTTAGTTTTAATCCATTCTCTTACGATGCTTTCAGGGCTATCATTTCCCTTAAGTAAATTATTCAGCTCGTTAATTGACAGTTTACCTTTAGGAATATTCAAAGCAAAGTATTTGTCATAATTCTCAATGAAGCATACACTCTGCCGTAGCGTCTTAATATTCTTACCGAAAACTCGGGTGAGGATTTGGGGTGTTTCTAGCTCCCAGAATTTTTCACCTGTATACTTATCTCTTTGGGTATCCACGGCTTCACCTATGATGCCCTCTCTAAGGATCCATCGCCTATCTTCTATATAGAGCAGCTTAAAAGGGTCATGAACTAAAACCTCGTAAACCTTGGGATCATATACTTGTAGAAGAATTAACCAAAACAGATCTACTCGCTTAATCTCTAGATTAAGTTCTTTTTTTATGTAGGTCGTGTTGAGCATATAGATTCTAGCAAATCTTTTAGCACGGCGATAAGTATTCAAGATTCTAAGGATTAGCTCTCTATCCTTATCATTATTAATGTGTTCAAATAGTAGGGATGCAAACTCTTTCAAATCAGTTTGAGCATCGATGTCTGAATGGAGGACGTCCCAGATAAGATCTTTCTCGACCATAGGCAGGCAAACCTCAACAGGAAAGATCTTCTCCAAATAAGCCAAAGCATTTCCTATGTTTTTCTGCTCTAGGACTTGTCTAACATACGCTTTATCGTATGCTACGACATATATCAGATTACTCAGATCTGCAGTGTTTCTTATCAACCTCAGCACTTCGAATACCTCTTCCCTCTCCAGACGATCTAGGTCATCGATAAAGACAATCACAGGCTTGAGGAGTTCGGCGAGTTGATCAGAAAGCTTTTTCTTCTTGACGTACAGACTATCTCCTTGTACGGCATGGATATTGAGGCTAAGCCCTAGAAAAGGTGTAAGTGAAATGCCATTCAATGCTCTAGCATAATTCTTGATTAATTTGGATATTCTATAGTTAGGGGACAATTGATGTCTGAGTGATGCAAAGAAATCTAGAGTCACTTGCTCTGGAGTACGGCACATCCAAGGATTGAAGATTACTATTTCTGCCCTGCCTTTCACGTGTGATTTTAATACCTCTAGAAATGTCGTCTTACCACTCCCCCAGCTCCCAGTTACTCCTAGAGCATACGAATGCTTTTGGGTGTTGGTTGCTATTAATTTATCGAGAATATGGGATGCATATTTCTTCAAGTTATCGGAGATCTGGCTATCATCAAAATCATCATTCGAAAAGCCCTTTGATGTATCTTTCTCGGTAGGTGCTTCCTTCTTAAAATGACGTCTGACTATTTGGATGGATGATAGTATGAGGAGGATTAATAGTAGGAAAGTAATAAATCCTCGGTAGGTAAAGCCAGCAATAATCTCTGCATATGCTACTGATCCTCCTTCCCAATAAACAAGGAAAATAAGAGCAGCAACAGCAATAGTAAACCATCTAATGTCTTTACCTATCCTAGTCCATTGAGTGCTATAAAGTATCCAACAAATGAGGCCAATTAGGCAAATGGGAATATTTACCCAAGAACGGCCGTCTAAGAATAGATATAGCTGCTTCATCCATTGGCAATTCCCGGGCTTCGTATACCACAAGTACCACTCTGGGGCTACTCCAATCCAAATAGCTAGGATGTATCCGACAAAGAATACAAAGCATAATAGTCCAAAGGTTCGATTTCCTTCGCCTAAGAGTCTCATACTTCTGATTTAATTATTATACATAGACTTCGACCAAAGGTAGTGAATTTAGGCCTTCGTAAACGCAGAGATGGGAGATGGAGGGACATTGATCCCTTGGGGGGATTGGTAAGGTAGTGGCTGGGGCGACAGAGGCTTGGGCTACGCTGGGCGAAGCTCCGAGAGTAGGAGGAGCGCCTTCAGCGCATGACCCCAATAGTAGCCCCCTAGGGTGTTGCTCGTGGGAAGCACTCGGTGGCAGGGAACGAAGGGAGCAAGGGGATTATCCCCGACAGCCGTCCCTACGGCTCGTGTAGCCTTGGGTCGGTCGATATAGTCCGCCAGCGTATGATAGTGCACACAGCTCCCCCGTGGGATGAGGGTAAGCGACTCCCATACACTGCGCTGGAAGGGTGTCCCCAGCAGATGTAGGGGCGGTAGCTCGGGGTAAGGGTCGGTGCTGTATAGGGAGCGTAGCGCTCCTTCGTGCCAAGGGTGGTGTGCCCGACATAGCTCCAGTGGACGTAGTTCCCTGCGTACACGCTCCAGCGTCCCTGCTGGATCGCCGTAGGTGAAGGGGCTCATACACAGCCCCCGCTCACTGCAGACGAGTAGGAGCTCGCCGTACGGGCTGTCGTAGTAGTCGTATAGGAGGATGAGCTCCTCTGCTTCGCTTCGCTCCGAATGGATAAGCTCTAGCCTAGGGCGAGAGCTGAGGGGAGCGATGAGTGAGGCGAGGTGCTCGGGGGTGAGTAGAGGCAGGAGCTGGGAGGCTGGTTGGCCTAGTGCTCTTACGAAGGCTTGGTCTAGCTCCTCGGCTTGGCATCCAAGGGCTGTGGCGATCTGTGCAGAGCTAGGCTGTACCTTTCCCCGAGGGTTGAGTAGCTGGAGGGCATCTAGGACGAGTCGCCTAGCCTGAGCGTCACACATTGGCTAGGTAGATGAGGATGGGGGAGTGGGTCTCCACTCGGATGGTCTCCTCCTCGGCACAGTTCATAGAGCCACACCAGAGCTGGGGGAGGACGTCTCCTCGTAGTGGCCAGCGTACACCAGAGAGGGAGATGGGAGTCTGAGAGAAGTTGAAGATAGAGACCTGCTGGCCTATCGTTACCTCGACCTCAGAGGGCTCCGAGAGGAGGATGAAGTAGCCTTCGTCAGTGAGCATGATGAGCTCCTCGGTGAGTGTGGCATAGGTGGGTAGGAGGGCGAGGTTGGCCAAGAGGTGATCCTCACGTCCTCCGCTTGCTCCGAGGAGGGTGATGGCACGTGCCCCTCGGGTGTTATGTAGGAAGTGCATGGTCTTCGTCAGGTCGTTGGTCTCCTGATCGGGGAAGCGGTGTACACGATCCCCGAGGAGAGCTCTGAGGGCAGGGGACACGGAGTCTAGGTCACCGACGACAGCATCGGGTAGGAGACTGGTATAGCGGCGAAGCTTATTCACCGCTCCATCACAGCAGGTCAGGGTGTAGCCCTCTTGGCCTAGGCTCCAGCGGTCGAGCAGGGCAAGTGGCGTAGGGGCTGTGGGAAAGGCGCCATTGGCTAGGACGAGGTCTCGGGGGAGAGTCTCTTTGGTGTACAGTGGGTAGTGTTTCATGCGTTTTTCTCTATCCTTATTGTTCCGTCTTGGCTTGTCTCTTCATGAGTCGAGACCACTTGTGGTAGCCAAAGAAGGCGGTGACAAAGTTCACGACATAGACGAAGGTCGAGAGGTAGTCCTCGGCATTGAGGAGCGAGATGACCCCCGCAGCGTTGGCGATGATCCAGCAGATCCAGTGCTGGCGCCATCCACGTGCCATCCAGACCATCCCCACGATGGAGGATAGGGTGAGTAGGGCATCGGCCCAGGGGATTCTCCACTCAGGTAGATAGCCCGAGAGCCAGATCAGGGCTCCGTAGGCTACGGGCATACCGAGAAGTGTATAGCCCAGTGTTCGACGGGGTATGTCGGTGATAGGAGCTTCCTGCTCTCCCTCCTTGCGCCCACGGCGTAGCCAAGCGATCCATCCCCATATACTCGTGATGAGATAGTAGATGTTGATGGCTAGCATCCCGTAGAGATGAGCTCGCCAAGCGATCGGTATCCAGAGCAGGGGGAGGATAATGCCCACGGGCCAGAGCCAGATACTCGCCCGGTACTCGAGGTAGAGCCAGAGTAGGGAGACGAAGACTGTGATGACCTCTAGGCGATGAGCGGCTAGGTAGGAGAGCAGGAATTCCATAGTGTAAAGATAGAGGAAATCTGTTAGAGTGAGATCGTTGTCCCCATCAGGAAGTGGATGCCAGCCTGTGGGTAGAGCTTCACTTCGCTGTAGTCGGGGCCTGTCTGTGCCTTGGCGTAGTCATTGACATAGCCGTTGCTGGCGTACTTTGCATTCAGTAGGTTATTGACCTGCAGGTACAGAGACCAGTGGTGCAGGAAGCTAACGGGTAGGGTGTAGCCTAGACGTAGGCTGGAGACCTGATAGGAGGGTAGGGAGTGAGCCTCTAGCCCGAGGTTGTCTAGGTACTGCTTGCTGACAAACTGATGGGTGAAGGCAGCCTCGAAGCCTCGGTAGGTGTAGCTCAGCGTATGGGTCATCGTGAGCGCAGGAGAGAAGGCGATAGGGGTCTCACGCAGTGTCTGGCTATAGAGGGGGGCTAGGTAGTTGAAGTCCGTAGCGTTGTCGATCATCGCAGCGTAGTAGGTGTAGTCCTTGATACGGCTACGGCTGAGTGCTAGGGCTGCATCCCAGCGGAGGGAGGGGATGATGAGCCATGAGGCACTTAGCTCGATGCCTGTGCGGTAGCTACGCTTGACATTCTCCTTGAGGAGCTCGCCGACGTCGGTGAGCTTACCATTGGCTACGAGCTGGTCATGATAGTCCATGTAGTAGAGGTTGAGCCCGACAGAGAAGCGTTCGGAGCGGAAGGTATAGCCTAGCTCGTAGTCGGTGAGTCGCTCGGGACGAGGGTAGTCCTTGGCGGTGACATCGGTATAGGCCTTGCGCGAAGGCTCACGATGAGCCACGGCTACTGAGCCATAGAGGGCATGCTGGGGAGCAATCTGCCAGAAGATCCCTGCCTTGGGGTTGAGGAAGCTGAAGGTCTTCTTCAGGTCAATCTGCTGCAGGCTCTGGAGTACCTCATTGTAGCCATCATAGCTACCCTGTATGCGGTAGTCGATGTAGCGATACTGGAGGTCTGCGAAGAGGTTCAGCCCTCGGGTGAGCTCATAGGTCGCCTTAGCGAAGCCCGAGAGGTCGGTCTTGTGCGCATCCCCATCGTAGTATCTGTCGTTAGGCTCTACTTGGTAGGGGATAGGGGTGATCGGGGTACGCTCGCCATAGTGGTAGCCATGGTAGTGGTTGCCCGAGAGACCGATGGTGTACTCGAGTCGCTCGCCCTTGTAGTCGAGGGTCGCGATACCGCCCGAGAAGACGTTGTCGAGGTACTTACGACGTAGTAGGGAGATCTTCTTGACTTTCTTGCCCGAGGAGTCGGTGAAGTTGGGTAGCCCGAACTTGACGAGCTTGCGCCCCGTACGATACTCATCGGTGAAGCCATAGCCCTGAGTGTGGTGGGCGGTGAGGTTCAGATAGAGAGCAGAGGCGAGGCGCTGTGTGAGCTGAGCCTGATAGTGGTTCTGCTCATAGTTGTCGGTATTGTAGCGGTAGCGAGCCTCGGCCTTGGTGCTACCGGGGTTCATGTGTCCAGCGGAGTTGTAGGTGCGTCCGTACTTGGTCTCCTCCTTGCTGGTGATGCCATTCCAAGCAATACCCGTGCGCTGCTTCCCCCCGAAGGCGAGGAGCTTCACGATGGTCTCGTCTGCGAAGTAGCCCCCCTGCAGGAAGTAGGAAGTACCCTCGGTGCCACTACGATCGACATAGCCGTCGGTCGTGGTCTTGCCTAGGCGAGCCTCTACAGCCCAGTGTCCACCGATACGACCTGTGGAGGCATGGACCTCACGGCGTAGTGTACCGAAGGACCCCCCGAGGAGGGAGACCGAGGCACGTGGATCGAGGAGGAAGTTGTCCGTGCGGAGGTTGAGGCTAGCCCCGAAGGCCGCAGCACCATTGGAGGAGGTGCCGACCCCACGCTGGAGCTGGGCATCCTCTACGCTGGAGGAGAAGCCAGGCATGTTGGCCCAGAAGACACCTTGGCTCTCGGAGTCGTTGAGAGGCACCCCATTGGTCATCACGTTGATCCCCGTAGCATCTACCCCACGTACACGCAGGTAGGTGTATCCGATCCCTATGCCAGCATCGCTGGTAGAGACGACGGAGGGAGACTGAATGAGGAGGTAGGGGAGGTCAAGGCCTAGAGAGACCTTCTGTAGCTTGGCCTTAGAGATGTTGGTGAAGGTCATCGGGGTCTTGGCCGATGCACGTGTAGCAGTCACTTGTACACCCTCTAGGTAGTGTGTGCGTAGGCTATCCTGCTCTGTGTGGGTGGCCGTAGCCGCGAGGCTAGGTAGAGGAGCACCTAGTGAGATAGCCACTAGGGGAAGGAGGGATTTTCTCTTCATCATACAATTACTTATAAATGATACGTAACGTAGAGCTGAAGGGAAAGGGAGTGTGTAATGATTGACAATTCCTACGCCAGCATTGACTGGATCAGGTCTTGAGGGTCTCATCTCAGCCGAAGGTCTTGCCGTCCCTCCTATGCGGAGAGGAGCGAGGCCTTGGCACCCCTTTGTCCTTAGTTCTTTTTCGGGTGCAAAGGTAGTGAAGGCTAAGAATAAAAACAAAGTTGCCCCAATGGAGCGCCCTCTCGTTCTATCGGTTTTGGATACTTAAAGAGGTATAAATAATGCTGTGAGGACGGACGGGTACTGCAGGGCATTCACTGCCGAGGACTGGCGGGAGAGGGGCTCTTGATCCACTTGGAAGGGGAGTATACGGGATCGATCAAACTTGATTATTCGTCGGATACCTGTGCTGCGTAGGTGCGCCAACGATCCAGTAGGGTGGAGAGGTCCGACGGGAGCTCACTATCGAAGAGGAGCTCCTCGCCTGTCTCGGGGTGGACAAAGCCTAGGGTCTTGGCATGGAGTGCCTGGCGGGGGCAGAGCGAGAGACAGTTGTGGACAAACTGCTTGTAGCGGGAGAATTGGTTTCCCCACAGGATCTTGTCCCCGCCGTAGCGTGTATCAGCGAAGAGTGGGTGCCCGATGTGCTTCATGTGGGCACGTATCTGGTGTGTACGCCCCGTCTCTAGCCTACACTCTACCCAGCTGACGTAGGCCAGCTCCTCGAGCACCTCATAGTGGGTCACTGCGTGCTTGCCCCGCTCACTGCCCTCGGGGTAGACGGCCATCTGTAGGCGGTCTCGCTCGTCTCGTCCAATATTTCCCACGATCGTCCCCTTGGGCTCGGTGAAGCGTCCCCAGACGAGAGCCCGATAGGAGCGGTGGGTGGTCTTGTCGAAGAATTGTCGAGCTAGATGCGTCTTGGTCTCAGGACGCTTGGCTACGACGAGTAGACCACTGGTGTCCTTGTCGATGCGGTGCACGAGCCCGACACGGGGATCGGCGGGGTCGTAGTGTGGATCATCCTTGAGGTAGTAGGCTAGGGCATTGACGAGCGTGCCGGAGTAGTTGCCGTGCCCGGGATGGACGACTAGCCCAGCAGGCTTGTTGACTACGAGAAGGTAGGGGTCTTCGTAGACTATATCTAGCGGGATATCCTCGGGGATGATCTCGAGGGTATGCTTCGGGCGGCGAAGCTGGAGAGTAACGACATCAAGTGGCTTAATGCGGTAGTTGGCCTTGACCGCTACACCATTGACGAAGACATAGCCACCCTCCAGAGCCTGCTGGATGCGGCTACGGGAGGAGCCCGTCATGCGCGAGGCGAGGAACTTGTCCACTCTCAGTAGGGCCTGCCCCTTGTCCGCTACGACCCGATAGTGCTCGTAGAGGGGCGAGCTATCGGCATGTTGTATGTAGGATACGGCTTCCTCGGGGGAGAGAAGCTCTACTTCGTCCCCATCCTCGCTGGATAGGAAGGCCTCCTCCTCGTCCCAGTCCTCGTTCTCGTCGAATAGTCTTGGCTTCATCGGCCTACCACCAGTCGTTGCTCACGCTACTATCTCGCTTCTGCTCCGTAGGGGTAGGGCGCACGAAGGAGCTATCCATACTGCCCTCACGACCATAGCCCTCTATGAGGCGGTCGATACCGAGGGTATCGGCTATCTGCCCCGAGACGAGCAGGAAGAGTCGGGTATCGATAGGGAGCTGTGAGCCCGCCTCGACGCTTCGCCCGTCGGCTGTCTGTAGGCCTACTACTGAGCCGATATAGCCCCCGGGGACGACCCGCTGCTCTACGGACTCGAAGCCCAGTCCTCGCAGAAGGGCTAGGATCTGTCGGGCAGACTGATCCTTGTAGTTCGGTATGGTCTGCTTGCGGGGGGAGAAGCCATTGATGGAGATGAAGAGGATACGCCCGGCCTTGACGTGGCTCCCTGGGGCAGGGACGATGTCGCGTATCGTGCCCGGGACAGCTGTCTTGGAGTAGGTGGAGTCGTTGATCTCGTAGTCTAGGTCGGCCTGTCTCAGCAGGACACGAGCCTCCTCTAGGCTCTTACCCCTGAGGTCTGGGACGACGATGCTCTCCCCGTGCTGGGTATATAGGTCGAGACCGAAGATGAGTAGGGCGATGAAGCCGATGGAGATGAGGACCATGAGCATCAGGTGAAAGAGCCATGAGTCTCTGTCGAGGAGTTTCTTCTTTAGGTTGGTCATTGTCGTCTATTGTGCTTAGAGGCGTCCAGCGTTGATGAAGTGCATGACCCCCTCGGGGACATCGGGGCGGGTGAGGTCGGCGCTAGAGCCTTCCCATTCCTTGAGCCCGTTGTGGATGTAGATGATCTTGTCCCCGATGGAGTGGACCGAGTTCATGTCATGGGTATTGACGATGGTAGTGATGTTGTACTCCTTGGTGATCTCGTAGATGAGCTGGTCGATCACGGTGGAGGTCTTGGGGTCGAGCCCAGAGTTGGGTTCGTCGCAGAAGAGATACTTGGGGTTGAGTGCTATAGCACGGGCGATAGCGGTGCGCTTCATCATCCCCCCACTTATCTCGGCGGGGTACTTGTGGGCAGCGTCGGCCAGACCTACTCGCTCTAGTAGCTCTAGGGCTCGGTGGTAGGACTTGTCGTAGCTCTGGTGGGAGAACATCTCCATAGGGAAGAGGACATTCTCGATAACAGTCATGCTGTCGAAGAGTGCCGAGCCCTGGAAAAGCATCCCCATCTCCCGGCGTAGGCGAAGGAGCTCGGGCTTGGCCATCCCGACGATATTGCGTCCGTCGAAGAGGATCTCCCCTCGGTCGGGCTGGATGAGACCGATCATGCACTTGACGAAGACGGACTTCCCTGCACCACTTCGTCCGATGATGAGGTTGGTCTTTCCCTCCTCGAAGGTCGCATCGATCCCCTTGATGACCTCCTTGTCAGCGAAGGCTTTATAGAGTGACTTTACTTGTATCATGTGATAGTGTCTGCCTGAGGGAGGGAGTTAGGTGAGCATGAGGTTCGTCAGGACGAGGTCAAAGAAGAGGATGAGCACACTGCTATTGACCACGGCCTTCGTGCTGGAGGAGCCGACCTGTAGCGCACCACCCTTCACACAGTATCCATAGTACGAGGCTACCGATGAGATGATGAAGGCATAGACGAGGGACTTGACGACCGAGTGCGCTACATACGAAGGGGTGAAGTAGAGCTGTAGGCCATAGACATAGTCCTGGTGGGAGAGGCTCTGAGCGAAGTCGCAGGCTACGTAGCCCCCGTAGATCCCAGTGGCCATCGAGAAGATCGATAGGATGGGAATGAAGCTCATGAAGCCGACGATCTTCGGCAGGATCAGGAAGTTGGCTGAGTTTACCCCCATGATCTCCATCGCATCTATCTGCTCCGTCACACGCATCGTCCCCAGTTCGGAGGCAATGCTTGAGCCGACCTTACCCGAGAGGATCAGGCACATCACCGTCGAGGAGAACTCTAGGATCATGATCTCACGAGAGGAGTAGCCGATGGTGAAGCGAGGTATGAGGGGGTTCGTCATATTGATCGATAGCTGGATCGTGATGACGGCACCGATGAAGAAGGAGATGATGAAGACGATCCACATCGATCCCATCCCTAGGCTGTAGGCCTCGCGGAGGACAGAGCGGTGGAACATACGCCAGCGCATCGGCAGCGTGAAGACGCGGCCCATGAGCTGGGTGTACTCACCTATGCTGGCTAAGAACTTGGATTGCATCTATTGTATACCTCGCTAGGAGGCTCTGGGGCTAGTGGGGGTGAATGGATGGTACAGTAGGGCTCTACCAGACCCGATGAGGGTCATAGGAGAGGCTGGGGACTCGTCGGCTAGCGAAGATCTACGACCTCACAGCCCGGATAGCTCTTGGCACTCAGGACGAAGAACGACTTGGGTAGGGCCTCTCTACTCTTGATCTCGGGGACGAGGGCCGTCAGCACGCTCCCATCCCGTGCTAGGAAGGTGAGTTGGCTCGGTAGGGAGCTCTTGAGGTTAAAGGTAGCCTCCATCATGATGATGTTGCTCTTCTGCTGGGGGACGAAGCGTATCCGCTGCTGGGTCGTCGTGGATGAGAGCAGTAGGGTGGAGAAGCCTCGGGCACGGGAGCGGAGGAAGTGTAGGGGGTTGATCTGCAGGATCTCGTCCGCCGTAGGGCGGGAGATCGTGAGCGTATGCTCGGCTCGGTCATAGTAGGTGAGGATCCCCTGAGAGTAGACGGCCGTGACCGTGCCATACTCTAGTCTGAAGGCCTCCCCCTGTAGGTACATCTTACCTGCGCTGGCGCCGAGATCCCGGCCAGCCTTGTCCCGCATCGTCGTGGAGAAGTCTACGACGGTGGCACCTGACTGGTAGAGTGCCCCCTCGGCTCGCTCTAGGAGCTGGGGGATATTTCCCTTAGTCTGTGCGCTGCTGGAGAGGAAGCCCAGCAGTAGGGAAAGCACCAAAGCTATATGTCTCATAATAATATCCAAAGATAAGTGTAATAATCGTTACGTGCCCCCGGGGAGACTCCCCGACTAGAGTCGCTCGAGGAGCTCCTCTAGGCTCGCCTGGTCCTTGATGAAGACCTCGCGGGGCTTACTGCCATCCTGTGGGCCGACAATACCTGCACCCTCGAGCTGGTCCATCAGTCGTCCTGCTCGGTTGTAGCCGATATTGAACTTGCGCTGGATGTTGGAGGTCGATCCTACCTGAGTCTGTACGACCATGCGGGCGACCTCGTCGAAGAGGCTATCCTTCTCGTTGGGGTTGAAGGTCTTCGCCCCTCCATCCTCCCCCTCGGGGATGTATTCGGGTAGGATGAGAGCACTCCCTGTGCTCTCCTGATGGGCTATGTGGGAGACGATCGCCTCCGTCTCGGGGGAGTCCATGAAGGCACACTGTACACGCACCATCTCCTTGCCCTGATAGAAGAGCATATCCCCACGCCCGATGAGCTGGTTGGCTCCGGGGGAGTCTAGTACGGTGCGTGAGTCTACCATGGAGAAGACCTTGAAGGCAATGCGGGCGGGGAAGTTCGCCTTGATGAGCCCCGTGATCACGTCCGTCGAGGGGCGCTGGGTAGCGATGACCATGTGGATACCTGCGGCACGTGCCTTCTGTGCTAGACGGGCGATAGGCTGCTCCACCTCCTTGCCTACGGTCATCATGAGGTCGGCGAACTCGTCCACGATCAGTACGATGTAGGGCAGGAGCTCGTGCCCGTCGATGCGACGGAGCTCCCCGGAGCGTACCTGCTCGTTGTACTCCTTGATGTTGCGCACCGCACGCCCCGCATTCTGGAGTAGGTGGTAGCGGTTGTCCATCTCCACGCAGAGGGAGTTGAGGGTAGCGACGACACGCTTCATGTCGGTGATGATCGCCTTGTCGGCGTCGGGGAGCTTAGCTAGGAAGTGCTTCTCGATCTCCTCGTAGATGGAGAACTCCAGCATCTTGGGGTCCACCATGACGAACTTCAGTTCCTCGGGACGCTTGCTGTAGAGCAGGGAGGTAATCAGTGCGTTGAGTCCGACGCTCTTCCCCTGCCCAGTCGCCCCTGCGATCAGCAGGTGAGGCATCTTGGCTAGGTCGAAGACGAAGGGTTCGTTCGTAATCGTCTTCCCGATCCCGATCGGGAGTTCCATCCGCTCGAGCTGCTCCCGATACTTCTTGGAGGCGAGTATGCTACGCATGGAGACGGTCTGGGGCGAGGAATTGGGCACCTCTATCCCGATCGTCCCCTGCCCTGGCATCGGGGCGATGATACGCACGCCTTCGCTCTTGAGGCTCATGGCTATATCGTCCTCCATGGTCTTGATACGAGAGACCTTGATCCCAGAGTCGGGGATGACCTCGTAGAGGGTGACGGTGGGGCCTACGGTAGCCTTGGAGGGCGTGACACGCATCTTGAAGCTAGCCAGAGTGTCGATGATCTTCTGCTTGTTGCGCTCGATCTCCTGCATATCTATCTGCGTAGCGCCCTGCTCATAGTCTCGGAGGAGGTCTGTCGTGGGCTTCTGGTAGTGTGCCAGTAGCACCCCAGGAGCGAGCGGGGTGATCGGCTCGGGCCGATCCTCTACGAGCTGGTCAGCGGGGGCTAGCTCCACGACCATACCTGGCTCACCCTCCTTGTCTGAGGGGAGGTGGATCGAGGCCTGAGGGCTCGGGATGTGGTGGGGGGGGCTCATCTGCCTCTCCCCGATGCTATGCTCCCGATCGGGCTCTAGGGGCTGTGGGGTGGGTTCGTACTCCTCCTCGTCCTCATCGCTCTCTCGCTCTCCTGCTTCCTCGCCCTCGTCGTCCGTGAGGGGGGGCTCAGGAGTGTCCTCGGGCTGCGAGCTACGCCCCCGGGAGAAGAGCTGCATGATACGTCCCCAGAGGCCTGTGGCCTGGAGGTGGGGTAGGGGTACCGATGAGGTACGTACCCCGATGAGGGCTCGGTCACTACAGAGGACGGAGAAGATCAGTAGGCTGAAGAGGAGCACCACGAGGAGCCCCGCCATCCGGATGTTGCTATATATATAGGTATAGAGCTGTAGCCCCTGCTCCCCGCCCCAGAGGAGGAAGCTGTCGGAGGGGAAGAAGGCCTGTAGGGTAGCGGCCGCCGTAGCCGTCCAGAGGCAGAGGAAGCCAAAGAAGAGGAAGCGCGAGACGTAGCGGATCGGGTGTGCCTCGGGGGCCTTCACCAGATGGTAGGCTAGGTAGAGGGCATAGGCAAAGAGGAAGATAATCCCCCACCCGAAGAGCCTATTGAAGAGGTAGTCGGCGATCCGTGCCCCGGGGCGTCCGAAGATGTTGAAGGCGCTCTGCTCCTCCTCGGGGAGGGCCTCGCCCTCGGCGATCGGAGCGATGAGGCTCTGATCCTGCCCGTCAGAGAAGAGGAAGGTCAGGACGGAGAATAGGGCTATGATGAGGAAGGCCGAGAGGGCGAGCCCTACGACCGTAGCGATGCGCCTATTCTGATAGTTCGCCCGCAGCAGAGAGAATAGTCTCCCCACCCCTCGGGTAAACCAAGTGAAGATAGCTCCCCCACTCTGGGAGCCGGATCCTGTGCCCCTGCGCCCCCGTGTCGTGCTTCCACGTCCTGATGTTTGCTTTGTCGTCTTGCTCATTGATCTTTGCCTTGCGCCGTAGTGCTGTCCGCTAATACCTTGTTAGAATACAAAATTACAGAAAGAAGAGCATTCGTAGAAATACGCTAAAGCCAATCCCCCGCTCCCTCTACTCCCCGTCCTGCTCCACCCCGTGCCTCCC
>NZ_CAJPPN010000044.1 GCF_905372525.1 uncultured Porphyromonas sp. | reverse complement strand
TAGAGCGAGGTAGTGTACACGCGTGTATACAGTAGTGTACACGTGGGTATACAGTAGTGTACACACGTGTACACTTTACCCTCCTAAGTAGTAGGTATACGCTTGGCAGGTCTACGCCTAGGATACAGATGCTTCTATCCTGGGGTAAGCTCTTCAATCGCTTTGCCCTAGCCCCCTATTTATTCCAGACGTCAGTCCTGCACTCTATCCCCTCAGTGGTGCACCTAATTCTATTAGGCTGAGGGGGGTAATTTATGTATCTTTGTAAACAAAAAGACTTCGGCACAGGGAACAAAGCAATGAAGCGATGAAGCAATATCAAGACTTACTCCGCCATATCCTAGCGACAGGTAGAGAGAAGGGCGATCGTACCGGTACGGGGACGATCAGCACCTTTGGCTATCAGATGCGCTTCGATCTTAGGGAGGGATTCCCCCTCTTGACGACCAAGAAGCTCCATCTGAAGAGTATTATCTACGAGCTCCTATGGTTCCTACGGGGCGATACCAACGTACAGTACCTACAGGAGCATGGGGTGAGGATCTGGAATGAGTGGGCACGTGAGGATGGCGACCTAGGGCCCATCTATGGCTACCAGTGGCGCTCGTGGCCCGACTACCACGGGGGGCATATCGACCAGATCCAGCAGATCATCGATCAGCTAAGGCGAGACCCCGATAGTCGGCGAATGCTCGTCTCGGCATGGAATGTAGCTCAGCTTGATCAGATGGCACTCGCTCCATGTCACTGTCTGATGCAGTTCTACGTAGCCGAGGGGAGACTCAGCCTACAGCTCTATCAGCGTAGTGCAGATGTATTCCTCGGTGTGCCCTTCAATATTGCTTCCTATGCCCTGCTGATGATGATGATCGCACAGGTGACGGGACTGGAGGTAGGGGACTTCGTCCATACCTTCGGAGATGTCCATATCTATCGAGATCACCTAGAGCAGGTCGAGCTCCAGCTAGAGCGTACGCCTAAGACGCTACCGCAGATGAAGCTCAACCCACAGATCCGTGAGCTAGAGGACTTCACCTATGAGGACTTTGAGCTCGTAGGCTATGAGCCCTATCCCCACATAGCAGCAAAGGTCTCCGTCTAACCTCCCCCTATAAGACAAGATACGTAGATATGATACTCTCCATCATCGTCGCTATGGGTGAGGATAGAGCGATCGGTAAGGACAACCAGCTCCTATGGCGGCTCTCTGACGACCTCCGACGCTTCAAGGCTCTGACGACAGGACACACCATACTCATGGGACGACGTACCTATGAGTCCCTCCCCAATGGCGCTCTACCCAATAGACGCAATATCGTCATCAGCCGTACTCTAGGCTCTCTGCCCGGGGCAGAGGTCTATGCCTCGGTCGAGGAGGCTCTCTCCGAGGTAGAGCAGGACGAAGAGGTCTTCGTCATCGGTGGAGGAGCGATCTATGGAGCCTTCCTCCCACGGGTAGATAGGATCTATCTGACATACGTCCGAGCTTCCTTCCCTGGAGCGGATACGTTCTTCCCTGCCCTTGACATGGAGCAGTGGGTGGAGCAGGAAGTGCAGGAATATCCCGCAGATGAGCGGAACGAATATGCCACACGATTTAGCCTTCTCGTACGAAAGAGGGGGCAGTGCTAACATAAGACTTCGATACTTAAGACATATATTAAGCTACTAAGCGATGCAGAAACCAACGATCCCTAAGGGTATGCGAGACTTCGGGCCAGTAGAGATGGCACGACGTAACTATATCTTCGACACCATCCGAGAGGTCTACGCCCTCTTTGGCTACCGCCAGATCGAGACCCCAACGATGGAGCAGCTCTCTACCCTAATGGGCAAATATGGAGAGGAGGGCGACCGCCTACTCTTCAAGGTGCTGAACTCTGGGGATGCCCTACGGGACTTCAGCGATGAGGAGCTACTGGAGCGCAATGCCACACGCTTCGCCAATAAAGCTTGTGAGAAGGGTCTACGCTACGATCTGACCGTACCCTTTGCTCGCTATGTGGTCATGCATCGCTCAGAGCTTACGTTGCCCTTCCGTCGCTATCAGATACAGCCCGTATGGCGTGCTGACCGCCCACAGAAGGGGCGCTACCGAGAGTTCTACCAGTGCGATGCGGACGTGATCGGCTCCACCTCGCTCCTCAATGAAGTGGAGCTACTACAGATCATAGACGAGGTCTACCGCCGTCTAGGTCTGCGTGTACGCATCCTACTGAACAACCGAAAGATACTCGGCGGTATCGCTGAGGTCATTGGGGCAGAGGATCGGCTAATTGATATCACGACAGCGATCGACAAGCTTGACAAGATAGGGGAGGAGAAGGTATTCGATGAGCTCCGAAGCAAGGCTTTCACCGAGCAGGAGCTAGAGCGACTACGCCCTCTACTCGCTCTCTCGGGCTCTAATCGGGAGAAGCTCCAGCAGCTATCCTCCCTACTAGCTCAGTCAGAGCAGGGGCAGAAGGGGATCGAGGAGCTACTCTTCATCCTCGACCATACCGACCACCTGGACTTCACCGCAGAGCTAGCTATAGACCTTAGCCTTGCTCGTGGGCTATCCTACTACACGGGAGCTATCCTAGAGGTCAAGGCTCTGGATGCCGCTATGGGAAGTATCTCAGGTGGTGGACGCTATGATGACCTCACGGGGATCTTCGGCCTCGGAGGACTGAGTGGGGTAGGGATCTCCTTCGGCGCAGACCGTATCTACGATGTCCTGCTAGAGCTAGGTCTCTTCCCCGAAGATGCAGAGACCGGTACACAGGTGCTCTTTGCCAACTTCGGGCAGGAGGATGCGCTCTATCTCATGCCCATCATTGCCCGCCTTCGCCGTGCGGGTGTGCGCTGTGAACTCTATCCAGAGCCCACCAAGATCAAGAAGCAGATGAGCTATGCCGATAGCCTACATATCCCCTATGTCGTCCTCGTCGGCGAAGAGGAGCGTCTCTCGGGACGCTTTACCCTAAAGGATATGCGCCTAGGCGAGCAGAAGACGCTTAGCGAAGAGGAGCTACTGGAGTATATCTATCACTAAAGGCTCGTAAGACGTGCTACAACAAGAGGAATCACATACCAACCCCACCTCATCAGCTGAGATAGGGTATCTGCTCCTAGACAAGATCCGGGAGCCTAAGGACCTTCGCCGTCTCAGCCCCGATCAGCTACCGCAGCTCTGTGCCGAGATCCGCCGCTTCATGCTCGAGGCGCTCTCGGTCAATCCTGGGCACCTCGGTGCAAACCTTGGAGCAGTGGAAATCACCGTAGCCATGCACTACGTCTTCGATACGCCAGAGGATAGGATCGTCTGGGATGTAGGGCATCAGGCCTATGTCCATAAGATCCTCACGGGGCGCAGAGAGGCTTTCGGTACGCTACGCAAGTGGGGGGGGCTAGCAGGCTTCCCGATCCCATCCGAGAGTGAGTACGATACATTCGCCGCAGGGCACGCTTCGAACTCGATCTCGGCAGCGCTCGGGATGGCTGTAGCCGTTGCACTGAAGGAGGAGCATCGTCGTGTCGTAGCCTTTATCGGTGATGGTGCTATGTCGGGAGGAATGGCTTTTGAGGGGCTGAACAATGCCTCCTCCTTCCCCAACAACCTCCTTGTGATCCTCAACGACAACAACATGTCCATCGACCACAATGTCGGTGGGCTCAATAAGCACATGGTCAATCTGCTGACCAATCCCACCTACAACAGCATGCGCTACGATATGTATCGTGCCCTGCGCAAGCTGCATATCATTCAGGAGGATCAGCGCAAGGGGTTGCTACGCTTCAATAATAGAGTCAAGTCCCTAATCTCGGGGCAGAGCAACTTCTTCGATAGCTTCAGCATACGCTACCTAGGCCCCACAGATGGGCACGATATAGCGCACCTCGTACAGATCCTACAGGATATCCGTGATATGAAGGGGCCTCGCATCCTGCATATCAGCACTAAGAAGGGGAAGGGCTACACCCCAGCAGAGGAAGATCCCACGGTATGGCATGCCCCAGGGAAGTTTGATCCTATGACGGGAGAGCGTATCCTAGGTAGTGCTACCCCCCAGCCGCCTAAGTATCAGGATGTCTTCGGGCATACGCTCGTCGAGCTCGCTGATGGAGATGAGCGTATAGTAGCCGTCACACCAGCCATGCCGACAGGATGCTCAATGACCTATATGATGGAGGCTTATCCTCAGCGATCATTCGATGTGGGGATAGCAGAGGAGCATGCCGTGACCTTCTCCTCTGGCTTGGCTGCCGAGGGCTTAATCCCCGTGTGCAACATCTACTCCACGTTCATGCAGCGAGCCTATGATCAGCTCATTCATGATGTGGCACTCACGGAGAGTCATGTCGTCTTCTGTCTCGATCGTGCAGGGCTAGTCGGGGAGGATGGAGCGACCCATCAGGGTGCCTTCGATATAGCCTATCTCAGGACAATCCCTGGGATGACCGTTTGCTCTCCTTATGATGAGGTACAGCTAAGACATCTAATGCGCTCCGCCTGCTTTGAGTGGTCTGGCCCTATCGCTATCCGTTATCCTAGAGGCTCGGGGTCAGTCATAGACTGGCGACAGCCGATGCAGTCCTATCCCTATGCTAAGTCACGGGTACTCTCCTCGGGTGAGGATCTTACCTTCCTATCCCTTGGCCCACTCGGAGTGACAGTGAGCCGTGTTGTAGAGCGCCTACAGAGAGAGGGCTACGCAGTGGGACATGTCGATCTTGTCTTTGCCAAGCCCCTCGATGAAGAGACTTTGGAGCAGGTATTCCGCCAGAGCAAGCGTGTAATTACCATCGAGGAAGGATGCCTCAATGGGGGCGTAGGCTCGGGTATTCTACAGCTCGCTATGGAGCGAGGCTTCGCTACGAGGATCAAGTGTCTCGGACTACCCGATGAATTCATCGCCCATGGGACGCCCGCAGAACAGCGGAAGTACTGTGGCCTAGATGAAGAGGCTATATATCACACGGCTAAGGACCTCCTAGCCACTCAATCCTAGAGAAGATGCGGATCGTAATCGCAGGAGCAGGTGAAGTAGGGACACATCTAGCAAAGATGCTCTCCAATGAGGACCAAAACATCGTCCTCATCGACTCTGATGCAAAGAAACTAGAGCGCGCGACTCATCACCTAGAGGTCCTACCCATAGAGGGTAGCCCCACGCTACTCTCAGATCTGGAGAGCGCCCACGTAGAGGGAGCAGACCTCTTCGTAGGGGTCACACCAGAGGAGTCAACGAATATCATGGCCTGTGCTCTGGCTAAGCGCGTGGGGGCAAAGCATACCATCGCTCGGATCAATAACGCAGAGTACCTGGAGGCTGAGTACACCAAACTCCTCGAGGAGCTCGGTGTGGACTGGATGATCTATCCAGAGGAGCTCGCAGCCAACGAGATCGCTGCTATCACGAAGTACCCCTGGGCTCGGCAATATATCACGCTCTTCAATGGCGCTCTAGCACTCATCGGCGTCAAGGTGCGACAAGGGGCTCCTATCGTCGGTAAGCACCTACATGAGCTCAAGGGTATCTTGCCCGAGGCTGAGGCTAAGTCCTACCACATCGTCGCTATTAAGCGAGACCTAGATACCATTATCCCAAGTGGTCGTACGCTAATCGAGCATAACGACCTCGTCTTTTTTACCTGTGGAGTAGACCACACTGATGTTATTCGTCAGCTAGCTGGTAAAGACGCCCCTGAGATACGGCGTATCGTCATCATGGGAGCTAGTCCAGTCGCACTGAGAGCCATCACCAAGATCCCATCGAGCATCCAGATAGCCCTCATCGAGAGCAATAAGGACAAGTGCCTACGTCTCTCTGAGCGTATGCCTGCCAACGTAGAGATCTATCACGGAGATGGACGTGACCCCGAGATCTGTGAGGAGGTAGGGCTAAGTGATGCTCAGGTCTTTGTAGCTCTCACAGAGAACTCGGAGACCAACGTCCTAGCATGCCTGGCGGCTAAGCGCTACAATGTCTACAAGACGATCGCCAAGGAGGAGAATATCGACTATATCCCCTTAGCCTACCGTCTAGACATCGGGACGCTAATCAATAAGAAGCTACTAGCAGCGGGCTATATCTATCGTATCCTACTAGGTCAGCAGACAGGACAGGTGACCTGCCTCTCCCTAGTCAGTAATGCGGAGGTAGTCGAGCTCGTCACACGCCGAGACTCTAAGATCGTAGGGAAAAGGGTTAGCGAGCTACATCTCCCCCAGAATATCACCTTCGGGGGGATGATCCGCAATGGTACCCCATCTATGATTGATGGGAATACGATCTTCGAGCCCTATGATCATGTAGTCATCTTCTACCACGATGTATCCATCAAGGAGCTGAACAAGCTCTTCTAAAGTGAGAGAAGGTCGTTATGCACTCCATTAACTTCCGATTTATCAGTCGTGTCCTCGGGATGATGTGCCTCCTAGAGGCTGGGGTCGTAGTCGGGATACTCGTCCTAGCTATCTGCTTCGATGAGCCCTTCCTCCCCTGGGTAGCTACGATCTTGACCTTCACGGGGGTAGGGCTTTCACTCCTAGGCCTCGGTAAGGAAGCCCGAGAGAAGACACAGGCAACACGCCGCGAGGGGATGCTCACGGTGACTCTTACCTGGCTCCTCCTTTCCCTCATCGGGATGCTCCCTTTCCTAATGAATGGAGCGACGCATAGTGCCTTAGACGCTTTCTTTGAGACGGTATCGGGCTTCACGACGACGGGGGCGACAGTCTTTCGTGATGTAGAGTCGCTCCCTCGTTCTCTACTCTTCTGGCGAAGCCTCACACAGTGGCAGGGTGGGGTAGGGATCGTCGTCTTCACAGTCGCCCTAATGCCCATATTCGGTGGTGGGGCTACTCAGCTCTACAATGCGGAGACGACGGGGATCACTCATGATCGCTTCTTCCCTCGGATCACAGATGTCGCCAAGGCTCTCTGGCTCGTCTACCTAGCTGAGACTCTCGTCCTGATCCTACTCCTTTGGCTCGGCCCAATGCCTCTCTTCGATGCCATCTGTCACGCCTTCACCTGTATCTCTACGGGAGGGTATTCGACACGGAATGAAGGCATAGAGGCCTATCACTCGCCCTATCTGGACTATGTGATCTCGGGCTTCATGTATATAGGTAGTCTAAATCTTACGTTGGTCTTCTTTGCGCTCACGGGGAAGCCAAGGCGCCTATTTAGGGATGAGGAGTTCTGTTTCTTCACCCTCTTCATCCTCTCGATAACATCGATGATGGCCCTGAGTCTCTACCTGAGGGGACAGTACCCTAGCATCGAAGAGAATATACGCTTCGCCCTATTCCAGACGATCTCGCTGGGCTCAAGCACGGGCTACCTATCTACGGATATAACTCACCTTGGCTCGTTCATCTGGATGCTAGCCTTGATCCTCATGTTCGTCAATGGCTGTGCAGGCTCTACCTCGGGGGGACTAAAGAGTGCTCGTTTCCTAGTTCTGCTCAAGAACCTATATAACGAGTTCAAGAAGCAAATCCACCCCCATCTACTGACTCCCGTACTGATGAATAAGCGTCAGCTCAGCGTGAGTGCTGTGCACCAGGTCCTAGCCTTCTGTGTCATGTACATCATGTTGATCTTTATCGGGGCGACCCTCCTGATGATGGATCAGAATGACTTCATCTCCAGTATCAGTATCGCATGCTCTGCGATCAGTAACTCTGGTCCTGCGATCGGGAAGTATGCTCTCTCGGTAGGGGAGGCTAGTGTTTTCTCCAAGGGGGTACTTTGCTTCCTCATGCTTGCTGGTCGCCTGGAGGTCTTTACCGTGATCGGCATCCTCACCCCCTACTTCTGGAAGCGATAGCGACCGACTCCGGATAATTCCGCTCCAGATAAATAACCGAGCCCATGGTGTGCTGTACACACCATGGGCTCGGTTATTTATCTGGAGGTTAGTAAACCTACGCCCTCTGATATGAGGGGCTGTAGGCTATTGCCAGAGGTAGAAGTCTTGCCAGTCCGTCGCCATATGAAAGAGTAATCCGACCCCGATGACTCGTACCCACCAAGGAAGTCCCAGCCTATGCAGAGGGAGGATACAGAGCAGGGCATAGAGGACGATCATCGGATAGGAATGTAGGAGGTGAAAGCCTACACTACACCTATTGGGATCAAAGATCGGCTGAGCAAGTAGGTGATCGAGGTCTACCAGCATCGTTGCTAGTAGGATGAGGTAAGCCTTGAACTGTCTGGAGCGTCCCCAGAGAAAAGCGAGGAAGTAGGGAGCAAGGAAGTGTAGCCCGTAGTGGACTATTCCACGAAGCATACTTAACGAGCCTCTTAAGCCACAGGACGAGCCTCCGGGCTATTCACCCTCTGGTACTGCCTCACGTTCCTTCTGCTCGAGTAGACGGAGCTTTTTCTCCGTGAGCTCGATATCTGCCACGAGGGCATCACGCTTGCGCTCGATCTCACTCAGTAGGGTCGATCCGCTCTTACTGCTTACATTGAGGAACGTTAGGTTGTTCTCGTACGTATTGAGCTCGGCACGCTGCCGGTCGAGGTGCCGCTGCAGACGAGCATGCTCCGTCTGTAGGCTACTACCCTTGGTCTCTAGGTTGTCCAGGGACGCCCCATATCCAGAGAGTCTACGCTCAGAGCGGTGCTTCCTTAGCTTGCCGTGGAGGGCATCGAGGAGCTCTCTGTAGGCTGCATTGATGGCTTCCTTCTCCTTGTGGGGGACAGAGCCTGCCTGCTTCCAGCGTTCGTTGTACTCCGTGAGGAGCTCTCTGAGGTTCTCTGGCTCCTCACCCTCGTTTATCGCAGTGAGCTCCTTGAGGATATCACGCTTTATCGCTAGGCTCTTGCGGGCCTCATGATAGACATCGGACTTACGTGTACCCTCCTTCTTTCGACGCTCGAAGAAGTAGTCAAAGCTCTCTCTGAACTCTTCCCAGATCTTCTGACTATACTTCTGGGAGACAGAGCCTGCCTCCTGCCACTCCTTTTGGAGCTTCTTGAAGGCCTCAGCAGTAGCCTCCCAGTCGGTGCTCTCCCGAAGAGCCTTTGCCCGCTCGATGAGCTCACGCTTGACCTTCAGCACCTCGTCACTGTGATCCTGAGCCTTCCTCATAAAGTCACTACGGTGACGGAAGAAAGCATCCACACCCGCACGGAAGCGTTGGTAGATCATATCATTGTCCTTACGGGGGGCATAGCCTATGGTGCGCCACTCGGCTTGCATCGCCTTGATCTGATCTGTGGCCTTGGACCAAGCAGCATGTGTCGTCAGGACTCCATCGATGAGGAGCTCTTCGACCTTGACACAGATATCCGTCTTAGCCTGGAGGTTCTCCTCCTCTGTGGCTTTACGCTTGTCGTGGAACTCTTGGTGACGCTTGTGTAGGGCTCCTGCTAGCTGCTTGAACTCCGTATTCACCTCCTGCCTCAGTTCCTTAGACACTGGGCCGAGCTCATGCCACTGAGTGGTCAGCTCTTGGAGCTTGCGGTGGGCGGCGATGACATCCTTCACGGCTTCGAGATCGCGGAGCTCCTGTAGGAGAGCACGCTTGGCCTCAAGGTTCTTCTTGAAGTCCAGCTGTCGGAGATCGTCGTTGATAGCCTTTAGGTCGTAGAACTGGTCACGGAGGGTATAGAAGCGTTTGTTCAGCTCTGCTTGATCCTTCTGATCGACAGAGCCACTCTCCTTCCATTCGTCACGGATATGGGTGAACTTGGCATACAGCTCGCCGAACTCAGTCCCCTCTTTATTCTCATTAAAGAGTTCCTCAAAGCGGAGTAATAGGGCTTCCTTCTTCGCTTTATTTTCTGAGAATAGGGCTTCTTGGGCTTCTTGTCTCTTACGATCACGTTCTTTGAAAGTCGCTAGGAGCTCACCGAGACGAATCTCCTGTGCCTCTAGGTTGTCTCTCTGGTTGGCATCGGCCTCATTCTGTCTCTCCTTTCTTCGGATAAATTGGCCACGTATCTGCTCCACAGTCTTACGATCAGGGAGCTCTTCCTGCTGGAGGAGCAGTGCGAGCTGATCGACGAGCTGCTGTGCGGTCATTGTCTGGAGGTTCGGGGTTGTGTCCTGAGGCGTAGTTTGCTGGTCAAGCTGGGGTGCTGTGGCCTCAGCCTGCTGTGTTTGTCCTGAGTTCTGAAGAAGTTCCATAATCTCTTTTCTCTGAAGTGTGATCGTTCCTCCCTACCATGGACGTCCATCAGGCTATTGTTACCCCTTGATGGAGCTACCGAATGGCTACGGAGGAGCCCATATAAATATTGCCTAGTACAAAGAAAACGATTTTTTCGTTTCTCTCCAATCTTTCCCGCCTACAACGGGGGGAAAGAGGATACTTTTATAGCTCACACCCAAGAGATCCGACCATAAGGGGACCTCACTCACTCCGCAGCATTATATACATCGAATAGTAGGGAGCGCACACCCTGAGTCCCCCCCTTGCGCTCCTATAGAGAGCGTCCTCACCACCTAGATGGAGGAGACGAGTGCGTCCTTATCGAGAGCGTAGTAGCTCCTTAGTGATGTTCGTCCCCATTATTCTATGCGTGGCGGAGAAGATATTCCTGTCCTACCTCGTCTAGGAGCGCTCCACCATCTCTATGCGATAATCGAGATTGTCCCCTATGGCAAGGCTCCATCAGCCTAGTCGCCGCCTCGGATAATGTCACTGGCGAACTCAGACAGCCTCTCAGCACTCTCCACCCTTCGGCTATTTAGGGATATCATTCTATTCCCAGGAGAGCCTGAGCGACAGCTCTGGAGCGCCAAGACTATCCCAGAGAAATGCACCTACGAGGGAGCCCTACAGGGGACATACTTAGAGCGTGAGAGTGTACACGTGGGTACACTATTGTATACCCACGTGTATACAACCTCCCCCTTGGTAGTAGATGTAGGCTTGCTCTACCGACTCCTAAGACACAGATATATCTATCGCGAACCTTATGCCCCCGAGCTCTTCGACCTAGCCCCCTAGTACTTCCATGCGTTGGCCCTAAGTTCCCCTAGATCCTCGCCCCTCAGTATACCATATTATATAGGGCACGTCAAGGGGAATAAAACTTTTGCCAATCTGCGTATTATAGAGATTTGTTGATTATCTTTGCCCTACAGAATTCAAGCTAACAAGTATTAACTAACTTCATAAACCCAAAAAGAGAAGAGCATGAATACTCCTCAAGAACTACGGTACACAAAAGACCACGAATGGGCACGCCTAGAGGGTGATGTCGTCTATGTAGGTATCACGGACTACGCACAGGGCGAGCTCGGCGAAATCGTATTCGTCGATGTCCCCACCGAAGGTGAAACTCTCAGCGCAGAAGAAGTCTTCGGCTCCATCGAAGCCGTAAAGACGGTCTCGGATCTCCTCCTACCTATCGAAGGCGAAGTCCTCGAGCTAAATCCTGAGCTAGAGGATCAGCCCGAGCTCGTGAACAACGACCCCTACGGCAAGGGCTGGATCATCAAGGTCAAGCCTGCCAATGCCGACGATGTAGAAGGGCTACTCAGCGCAGCCGACTACACGAAGCTCATCGCTGGATAGACCGACCATAGCGTGAAGCCACTCGTCAGTATCATCATGGGTAGTACCTCCGACCTACCCATCATGGAGAAGGCTGCGATACGACTAGATGCTCTAGGTATCCCCTTCGAGATGCTTGCTCTCTCGGCACATCGTACTCCCAAGGAGGTAGAGGCCTTCGCGACCTCAGCTAAGGAGCGAGGCATACGTGTAATTATCGGTGCTGCTGGCATGGCTGCACACCTCTGTGGGGTCATTGCCTCCATGACCTCTATTCCCGTCATCGGGGTGCCGATCAAGGCCTCCCTTGAGGGGGTGGATGCGCTCTACTCCATCGTGCAGATGCCCCCAGGCATACCCGTCGCTACTGTCGGGATCAATGCCGCAGAGAATGCTGCTCTGCTCGCTGTGCAGATGCTAGCTACCTCTGATGAGGAGCTCTACCAACGACTAGAGCGCTACAAGGAGTCGCTCAAGGAGAAAGTCGTCAAGGCTAATAAGGAACTATCAGAGGTGAAGTTCGCCCACAAAACGAACTAATCTCCCTACTATGTGTTGTAGACCCAGAGGACGAGTAGCTTCTCCGTCCTCTGGGTTTACTTTGTACATACAGATCATCGCTGATGTCAGACATCCAAGCATCTTATCTCGGGGCTGAGCCCTGCCAATATCATAGACGTAGCTCCATCATCGTGCAGATAGGGGATACCCCCCTCGGTGTAGACTACCCCATACGTGTACAGTCTATGGCTACCGCCTCCACCCTCGATACGGAGGCTGCTGTTGCTCAGGCTGAACGCATTATCTCTGCAGGAGCTGAGTACCTCCGCTATACAGCACAAGACAAGCGTGTGGCCACCAATCTCGGTGTCATCCATCAGGCACTACATGCCCGTGGCCTCACGACACCCCTCGTGGCCGACATTCACTTCAATCCCACTGCGGCAGACACAGCCCTAGAGTACGTGGAGAAGGTGCGGATCAACCCGGGGAACTACGTCGATAGCAAGGGGCGTACAGAATGGAATGATGAGGTCTATCGTACCCTACACCAGCAGGTAGAGGAGCGCTTCGGCGCCTTCGTCCTTAGGGCTAAGGAGCTCGGTCGTGCTATTCGCATTGGAGTCAATCATGGTTCTCTCTCGGAGCGTATGGTCATGCTCTATGGGGATACTCCGGAGGGGATGGTACAGAGCTGCCTAGAGTACCTCGACGTATGCCGAGCACACGACTTCCACGACATAGTCATCTCGATGAAGTCCTCCAACACTGTAGTAATGACGGCAGCTGTCCGTCTCCTCGTAGAGCGACTGCACACTCTTGGCTATCCGGCCTATCCCCTGCACCTCGGGGTGACTGAGGCGGGCGAGGGAGAGGACGGACGGATCAAGAGCTCTGTCGGGATCGGCTCGCTCCTTGCCGATGGGATAGGGGATACGATCAGAGTCTCACTCAGCGAAGAGCCTGAGTGTGAGATCCCAGTCGCTCGTGCGCTCGTAGACTACATAACACGGAGGGAGGCCGCCTCTACGGCTGAGGGAGACCTACCCAGCTGGGAGGAGTACCGCGAGCTCTGTCGGGATGCCCGCAGAGGGACTACAGCCGTAGGAGCATTCGCAGGGGGGAATAATCTCCCTATAGTCCTTCTTCCCACCAGAGAAGGGGAGGATCTACAAGTATACCCCCAGCGCCCCGACGCAATCCTCACCCCCAATGGTCAGCTAAGAGCCTATAACGGCACCCCGATCATCGGTGTATCTGTCTGTGCTCTGTCCTCAGAGAGCATAGCGGAGGAAGCTATCCAGCGACTGCTTGAGCACCCACAGACGCTCATCCTGCTAGAGAGTAGGGGAGAGAATCCCGTCGCTGACTGGCGGTGGGGCTTTACCCAGCTACGCCGCAGGGGTATCACCAATCCCATCCTTCTCAAGCGAACCTATGAGGAGACGAACCTCGACCTCTTCCGCCTCTATGCAGCTGCCGACTGTGGGAGCATCCTCCTCGACGGATGGGGGAACGGGCTATGTCTCGAGGCTCCACATCTCGAAGCCGAGGAGGTGGTAAAGACAGCCTTCGGGATCCTGCAGGCGACACGCCTAAGGATGAGCAAGACAGAGTTCATCAGCTGTCCCGGTTGTGGCCGTACGCTTTACAACCTTCAGAATACAATCGCCGAGATCAAGGCTGCGACAGCCCACCTCAAAGGACTGAAGATAGGCATCATGGGCTGTATCGTCAATGGCCCCGGTGAGATGGCTGATGCTGACTATGGCTACGTCGGGGCTGCCCCAGGGAAAATAGACCTATACAAGGGTCAGGAATGTATCAGAAAGGGTGTCCCCCAAGCTCAAGCCGTAGAGCATCTCATCGCACTCATCAGGGAGCATGGGGACTGGAAAGAGCCCGATGGAGAGTCTCAGGTCAGCTAAGCTCAAACTCCCGCTAGGACTCGTCCACTCACTCGCCCCACAGCAGATATTGGCATAACGCAAGCCTATGTTACCGATCAAAGTCATCAACAAATCCCGTCACCCCCTCCCGAGCTATGCTACAGCGGGGGCTGCCGGACTCGATCTCCGAGCTTCCCTCTCTGAACCCATCACCCTTCAGCCCCTAGAGCGGAGGCTCATCCCGACTGGACTCTATATGGAACTGCCACTGGGCTATGAGGCTCAGATACGCCCACGCAGTGGGCTCTCTATCCGGTATGGGATCACCGTGATCAATAGCCCAGGTACGATCGATGCAGACTATAGAGGAGAGCTGCAGGTTCCCCTGGTCAATCTCTCTAATGAACCCTTTGTGATCGAGGACGGAGAGCGCGTTGCGCAGATGGTCATCTCCCGACACGAAGTCATCGAATGGGAGCTCGCCGAAAGGCTATCTGAGACCGAGCGAGGGGAGGGAGGCTTCGGCCATACGGGGCGAGGATAGAGTCCTCCTCGCTCCCCACTATTGCCCTCCAAGGGCGAACGTCCTATAGATAGAGGATTATGCTCATCCTTTATCGTGGGGCGCTGATTAGCCTTATACATGAGATCTCATTTCCGCTGTCCTAAAGTAGAATGATATGTAATACCCATGTATATGAGTTCTGGAGCGTATATTTTATCCTCCGTGTGCACATCTTGACCTAGGCAAATAGCCCCATATACGCGTATATCTCTCGCTGTGATCTTCTACCAAAGAGTGTACGTATCATCCTCCTTACACGCTCTTGACCTAGATAAATAGCCCCATATACGCATTATACCTCTCGCTGTAGTCACCTACCAAAGAGTGTACGTATCATAAAGTCGCAGCCGAGATCTTCGTAGAGGCATATTCATCGTTCCGATTTTCAACATCTAAGAGAGGGGAGGATCAAGTACATCCGTCGAACAAGGTACAGCATATCCCTGAGCGGGTATCCCTGGACATATTGATAAGAGAGTAGCCCTCTAATCACACAAACTAAACATAACCAACATAACCGAAGAATACAGTTGATACTTAGAACCATACCTATATAGCCTCGTGAGGTTGCTCCTTTTCAACAGAGGAAAAGAACAGAGGAAAAGGCGTACTTTTGTAGACCAACGTAGGCAAAGCAAATGAACAAAGAAGAAATAGAGCAGGTAGATGTTATAATTATTGGTGCTGGGCTGACAGGATTGACTTTGGCCTATCACCTTCGCAGGCTTGGACGAAAGGTGCAAATATTAGAGAGCTCTCAGCATGTGGGGGGAGCGATCCAAACCTTCCATCAGGAGGGATTCACCTTTGAGAGCGGCCCTAATACCGGTGTAGTAGGAAGCGTCGAGGTGGCGGAATTACTAGAGCAACAGTCAGACCTCCGACTAATAGCAGACCCTTCGGCCAAGAAACGCTTAATCCTCAAAGGTGGGCGGTTCTACCCGCTTCCCTCTGGCCCGAAGTCAGGGCTGCAGACTCCACTTATAAGCCTGGGGGATAAGTTTAGAGTCCTCTTAGAGCCCTTCCGGAAGCCGGGTACAGACCCAGATGAGACCTTAGCTCATCTTGTGGAGAGAAGACTGGGAAAGAGTTACCTAGACTACGCTGTCGATCCCTTCATCGGAGGGATATATGCTGGCGATCCACGGAGGTTGGTGACTCGCTTTGCTCTGCCCAAGCTCTATGCCCTAGAGCAGACTTACGGTAGCTTCATACGAGGAGCTATCGCCAAGCGTCGAGCCCCTAAAGCACCGAAGTCCGAGCTCATCACACGCGAGGTTTTTGCCACACATGGCGGACTCAGTACCCTAACCGACCGGCTCGCAGAATTGATTGGTAGGAAGAGGATCCACCTCGGGGTATCAGCTTGTAGTCTTACTCCTCATCCTGAGGGCCACTGGGAAGCAAGGTACATCCAGGCTGATGAGTCCCACTGCCTACGGGGAAGGCATATCGTCACGACCTGCACAGCACCTCAGCTCCAGTCGTTACTCCCCTTCCTATCAGAGGCGGACTTGGCTCCTATCTTATCGCTACGCTATGCGCCGGTAGTACAGGTTAGCTGGGGGAAGCGAGAGCTCTCACTCCCCCACTTCCATGCCTTTGGTGGCCTTGTACCTTCCCTCGAGGACAAGCAACTCCTCGGGATATTGAACCCAAGTGCTTGCTTCCCAGACCGAGCGCCTGAGGGAGGGACACTCCTCTCAATCTTCCTCGGCGGAATGCGAAGCCCCGAACTCATTGAAGCTTCGGATGAGGAGATACGTCAGATTGTCTCCGATCGTCTGAGGAGACTTCTTGGGATAGACTACGAGCCCGACCTTATCCGGATCTTTCGCCATCGGCATGCCATCCCGCAATATGAAGCGAGCTCCGAGGCGAGACTAACTCAGATCTCCACCCTCGAGGCCCTCCACCCGGGGCTACACCTAGCCGGTGCGATACGTGACGGCATCGGTATGTCTGACCGAGTACGACAGGCGACCCTACTGGCTCATGAGCTCGATGGGCAGCTCCCGACCTATGACAAGTAGTCTATATTACTCGGAGCGTACCAAGAAGATCCTTAAGGTGACCCTCCTCGGTAGTGTCTCCAACATTACACTCGTCATCCTCAAGCTCATCGTCGGGATCCTAGGGCACAGTAACGCTCTCATCGCAGAGGCTATCAACTCGATCTCCGACTTTGCCACAGACCTCATAGCACTTATCTTCATCCGTATCTCGGGTAAGCCCCAGGATAAGGATCATCACTACGGACACGGGAAGTATGAGACCCTAGCCTCCGTGGTCATGGCCGCTATGATGATGTGTGTCGGGGGGCTTCTCCTCATCCATAGTACTCGGGAGGTCTATGGGCTCCTATTCCTTGGTCTCAAGCTCCCTAGTCCAAGCTATCTGACACTAGTCATAGCACTCGTCTCTCTACTGATCAAGGAGGTGCTCTATCGCTACACCTCGCGCTGGGCTCATCTACTGAAGAGCTCCGCCCTCAGAGCAAAGGCAGCTGATCACCGAGGGGATACTCTGGCTCTCCTAGCAGTGTCCCTTGGGCTGGCAGGTGCGATCTTCTTAGGTGAGAAATGGCTGTTCCTAGAGCCTCTAGCTGCAGCAGTCGTAAGTATCTTTATTCTCCGCATGGGCTGGGTCGTGCTCTACCCTGCCTTCTGTGAGCTCACTGAGGAGAGTTTACCCCCAGCTGTCGAAGATGAGATCCGACAGATCGCCTATTGGACACCCCGAGTGAAGGGTATCGGCAAGCTACGCACACGTAG
This sequence comes from uncultured Porphyromonas sp., assembly GCF_905372525.1. Lineage (GTDB taxonomy): Bacteria > Bacteroidota > Bacteroidia > Bacteroidales > Porphyromonadaceae > Porphyromonas. The sequence goes on along the minus strand of NZ_CAJPPN010000044.1, from coordinate 3,709 downwards.
TATAGGAGAGCGCTACGCTATCGAGCTTGATATCCTCGTTGATGGATCTATTTCGGTGACCGAGGGGCATGACATCACACTGTCCCTAGAGGAGGCTCTATGTAGCCACTTTGGGGATATGACCCACATTACGATCCACGTCGAGCCGATAGAGTGTCCCTGCCATCAGCACCCTCAGCGGAAGTGTACCCCAAGTACCCTCACAGACCCTATAAACAATGAAGGTAACGACAACGAAGATTGACCTCCAGGACATGCATTTCTATGCCTATCATGGTGTGATGGAGCAGGAGCGTCGTGTAGGAAACCACTTCGTCCTACAGCTATCAGTATGGGCAGAGGTCACTCCTAGCCTGTACTCTGACCGAATAGAAGATACAGTTAGCTATGCTGAGATCTATGAAGTGATTGCCCAGGAGATGGCTATACCCTCCCTACTGCTAGAGCATGTCGTAGGGAGGATCGGAGAGCGTCTATTCAAGACCTTCCACCAAATCAGTCATATTAGTCTCACCTTGTCTAAGACCAAGCCACCTCTCCCAGGAGAGGTATCTAAGGCCTCCTTTACCCTAGAGGCTTCACGAGACTAGGATCCCCTTCCCTAAAAAATAAATGACGAGCCCCCGATGACTTGGATCATCGGGGGCTCGTCGTATACGAAGATACCGAAGCTCTGGAGGACGGCTTAAGTCCTATACCTCTAGGTCTACGACTTGGAGAGCTCGAGGGCTCCTATGAGCTCGTTGACATCAGAGAAACCATGACGTCGCAGGTAGTCCTCTATCCCCTCTAGGATCTGTATCGAGGCCGTAGGATCCACGAAGTTGTATGTGCCGATCTCTATAGCCGTCGCTCCTGCGAGGAGGAACTCTATAGCATCTGTCGCCGAAGCGATCCCACCCATCCCTATGATAGGGATATGCACCGCCTGAGCTACCTGCCAGACCATCCGTAGCGCAATGGGCTTGACTGCAGGGCCAGACAGCCCACCTGTAACTGTCGAAAGAACGGGACGTCGGCGCTCGGCGTCAATAGCCATACCGAGCAGGGTGTTGATCATCGAGAGAGAATCTGCTCCCTCTGCTTCCACGGCGCGTGCTATCTCCGTGATGTCAGTGACGTTGGGGGATAGCTTCACGATAAGTGTCTTGTCATAGACCGCTCGTACGGCACGGACTACGGAGGCAGCACCTGCACACGTGACCCCGAAGGCCATGCCTCCCTCCTTGACGTTGGGGCAGGAGATATTGAGTTCGATCGCAGGGATATGCTCCAGGGCATTGATTTTCTCCGCTGTAGCCACGTAGTCCTCTACCTGAGAGCCACTGACATTTACGATCATCGCCGTATTGTATGGATAGATCTGTGGGTAGATATGCTGACAGAAGTAGTCTACCCCCTTATTCTGCAGCCCTACGGCATTGAGCATCCCAGAGGGCGTCTCTGCCATACGAGGATAGGGGTTACCCTGTCGTGCGTGTAGGGTCGTTCCCTTGACGAAAATCCCTCCTAACCTACTAATATCGATGAAGTCAGTATACTCTATCCCATAGCCGAAGGTGCCCGAAGCGACCATCACGGGGTTCTTGATCCTGAGTCCCCGACCAATATTTACGCTTGTCTGAAGCATTGTTCGTTAGTTAGTCTTTCTTTATCAAGCGGGAATTAAAGACTGGGCCCTCCGTGCAGACGCAAGTATTCCCCTGCCCGATCAGATCCTCGACGCAGCAGAGACAGGCTCCTATACCGCAAGCCATAGAGTTCTCTAGGGATACTTCGCAGTCGATCCCTCGTTGCTCTGCTATCTTAGCCACCGCCAGCATCATGACCCTTGGTCCACACGTGTAGATGCGATCAAACACCCCCGCCCGGAGGATCTCGTGATTCGTCACCCGTCCATGTACCCCGAGCTCCCCATTATCCGTCGTACAATAGACCTCACCTAGACGGCCTAGCTCCTCTCTGAGGACGATATGAGCTGCTGTACGCCCCCCTAGGAGTATGCTGGGACGTATCCCTCGGTCATGGAAAGCCTGAGCGAGGAAGAACATAGGTGCTATCCCGACACCTCCCCCGACGAGCAGAGGACGCTGTATCCCCTCTAGGGTGAATGTACTCCCCAGTGGAATGAGTAGATCTAGCGTCGTGCCCTCGGCTAGGGACGTTAAGATAGAGGTTCCTCGTCCCACCCGTCCGATGAGTAACCATAGCTCCCTGCGCTCTGGCAGGGCGTTGCAGATGGAGATAGGACGGCGTAGTAAGACCTTCCCTCCAGGCACTGCTACTTGGACGAATTGCCCCGGTGCCATAGGTGGGAATGCCCCCTGCTCTAGTGGTAGTACGAGGCGTAGCAGATAGTTGCCTGCACCGAGGTCTTGGGTGGAAAGGAGAGTGAACTGGAGTGAATACTTCTTCATCAATTCTAGTGAATAAGATCGCGACAAAGATACTTATAGATTCTCCCATTACTGAGGGCTCCTAGGCGGGATAAATCGCACTAGTCATTGCACCTAAAGGTCTTGAAGCTATTGTCCGTATAGAAGACCATAATACGATCAATCTCCTTGTCTGACCTCAGGGCTAGCTCCGTCTTTAGCTTCACGATCTCCTCAGACTGGGTACGGATGATCTCCCGCATCCCATCACTACTCTTATCTCCGGCACTAGGTACCATCTGCGAGGGGAATAGCCCCATCTCGTAGGGGTCTGAGGAGGGGGCTGGTGTCCCAAATAGGAACTCATAGGGATCGACTAGCTCCGAATAATGCTCGATGACCTTATTGATTACCGAGACGCTAATGAGCTGCTTCTCATTCAGGATTTGGGATAGAGTGGCCTGAGGGATACCAGCACCAAGGGCGAAGTCCTTTGCGCTCATCTTGCTCGCCTCGACGACCGTCCGGAGCCGGCGCGAGATCTCTTCTAGGTTTAAAAAGTCTGCCATAGTGTCATCCGATTTATGATTCAAAATTACGAAAAGGAAATCAAAGGAGCAAACTTTAGGTTTTAAATATCGGAATTCAAATATTAGAATTAGAATATCGGAAACACAAAACAAAAGAAGCAAATACCCGCTCCCCCACCCCTCAACACTCTGTAGTGATACTTTAACATAAACGAGGTAATACACTCATGTATAAGCATATGAGTGTAAACAATGTAATCTAATGCGCCAATATATTCTCATTTCTAGCCTATAAACTCTAGTAGTTCCCTAGATACCATGATATAAATATCTGGGAATTTGAGTTATAAACCTACGTCCTATAGAGTATACTTTGCCTCGATTTGATATTTGAATATTGATTTGCTTAGCCGAATATTTACTTGAGTTAAACTTCTCTCTTATTGCATTCGCAATTCCAAATAACGAATACTCCTACCCTACTTGCGTGGAACACATGCGTAGTTTGTTATCTTGAATTACTCCGATAAGGTATCTATCCTCTCCTAGGCTCTGGAGTTGACATTTTGGCATATGCATACTCGTGGTTATGACTTGTTGTCCAGCTGATCCTCACAGCTAGTTTGACACACCCTCCGGTCTTTGCTCCCTATATCTCATTCTCAGATCTCCATCTTTCTTTGCATGCCCATTAAGCGAGTCCTATGCATTGGCCATGACATCTAAGCTGATTAGCCCTCGGGCAATCTCCTTACTGGAGGATGATGCGGATATTCTCCTTTTTCCCTTTGGGTGATAGCCTGG
>NZ_CAJPPN010000043.1 GCF_905372525.1 uncultured Porphyromonas sp. | reverse complement strand
CTTCTTACCGTCGTACATCAGGTGATTAACGAACTTCGTCACCTTTACGTCACCAAATACGGGATCAGGTAGTACCTGTCTCTTTTTGGGTTTAGCTTTTCTCATTGCTTAATCTTAATTTCGTTTCTGTCGATTGGTTGTGCTGTGATCTTACTTCAACGCTCCCGCTGGAGCATTTACTCAACCTTGCTAGCCTATCCAACGAACTCAAGAAACTTGGTTCTATTGACTTCTTAGCATGGCCTCTAGCACGAGAGGCTCTTTGTTTGGCTCTCCAGCCTACGCTATCCGACGGAGCGGGTGCGAGAGTGATGCTGGAGGCGAAGGGGGGAGGCGCATGACCGAGCGGTCACCCCACGCGCCGGGGGAGAAGACTACTTCTTACCCTTTGCTGGAGCAGCTGCCTGACCTGGCTTAGGACGCTTAGCACCGTACTTGGAGCGACGCTGCAGGCGACCATTGACACCAGCCGTATCGAGCGAACCACGTACGATGTGATAGCGCACCCCTGGGAGGTCCTTCACACGACCACCACGTACCAGCACGATGCTATGCTCCTGGAGGTTGTGACCTTCACCTGGGATGTAGGCGTTGATTTCCTTCCCATTGGTTAGGCGGACACGAGCGACCTTACGCATTGCAGAGTTTGGCTTCTTAGGGGTGGTGGTGTACACACGTACGCAGACGCCACGACGCTGAGGACAGGAGTCCAGAGCTGGGCTCTTACCCTTTTCGACGAGTGTCTCACGTCCCTTTCTTACCAATTGTTGAATAGTTGGCATTTCGTTTCTACTTATGTTTGAATAACTTATCTACTCAATTCTTCGGACAGAGCAGACCTAAGCCTACTCCATCGAGTGCACAAAGATACACATAATCTGCGAATATACAATACGATACCCTCATCGTTACGACAGATATATCCTCCCTCTGGGGATCCCCTACCCTTTCCCGCCGCAGAATATTCCCCCTCTTCAAGGGAAGCCCCATTCATACCACCCTTATCTATGGAGTAGCCCAAACGTTCATCCCTAGGAAGGCGCAAATGAGCACCCTACAGAGAACATACTTAGAGCGAAGTTGTGTACACGCGTGTACACTATTGTATACCCACGTGTACACAATGGTATACACGCGTGTACACATCTCCCTCCTAAGTAAAAGGTATAAATAGGGTCAAACGACCCCTAGGACACCGATGCTCCTATCGTCCCCCCGAGCTCCTTGACCACCCTACCCTCCCCCACCACTCTTCACCCTCTGCCGTCAGCCCTCATCATCGGCACATCCCACCCCAAAAGGGCAACCGCAGGACGAAAAAGAAGACAGCTAGGGAACGAATGCCCCTAGCCGTCTGATCTGAAGAGTATGTGCCGATGAGTATATATACTATAGGTATCGGAGCATATATATTATCGGTATAGCAGATGGAGAAATATGATGAATATGGAGCGGAAGGGAAGGGGGCGAGGTGCTATAGTCGCTGAGCCTCGGAGCCAGAGTGGCGGTTCTGGTAGGAGGGACGTAGGTCACGAAGCTGGTAGGAGACCGTTAGGCTAACACCCGATCGGTCCTGCGACTCTACACTCCAAGCATTAATACCATGGAATGAACGCCCTGACCGAAGGAGCGGGGTAAGGAATAGATTCGAGACCGTGAGGTCTAGCGAGAAGTTCCCGATCTGGTAGTCGGCTCCGACGCTATAGCTCCACTGAGGGGAGCTCCACCGGAAGGGCGTCTTCGTCCGAGAGGAATAGCCCAGCGAAAGGCTTATCCCTAGAGCCTCGCTGAGGGTAATATAGTCCGAGCCCTCCACCTGCCAGTAGGGCTGAGAGGCTAGACGCTCTCCGTCATACAGATAGGTTCGCCTCTGGATATTCCCCTGCAGGGATAGCGTCTGAGCCTTATATTCCCCTCTCCAGTAGAGACTTGCCGAGAGCTGTGTACTGCGACGAAGGTCTTCGAGTCGCTTTAGGACGGCGAACTCATTCGCTCCCCCATAGATATTCTCCGTGAGGTAATAGATCCCCATAGCACTATTCTGGATATGGGTATAGGAGAGGCTGAGCTGTAGCCCTCGGTAGGAGCTACTGAGGGTGACTGCATCGGACAATTCATTACCTAGCCTCGAATTGCCCTGCTGATAGACGTAGCGATTCTCATAGAGTCGGAAGTCCTTGAGGGAGCCATAGGAGGGGCGCTGTACCAGACGTCTATAGTGTAGGGACAGACTAGGCAGGTGCGGAGCCTGCCAAGCGACGAGTAGCGAGGGCACGAGGGTATGCTGGTCTCTGATGTCACGGATCCGTCGCCCACCCATCCTATAGATGGGAGAGGTATACTCATAGCGTAGCCCTGCACGCAGCGTCCACGCCCCAAGGACCCGACTCAGGTCAGCATACCCAGCCAGGAGGTGCTGTCGCTTGAGCGAGGATACGTGACGACTCCCCTGCCCCTGCTGTCCGGTGTACCACTCTTCGTTCCGATCTTCATTCTGCGTGAAGGCATACTCTCCACCATAGCCGAGGCTAAAGTCCCCGAGCTGAGACGAGAGACTGAGAAGTAGCGTATTCGTGATGAATGATTGGTGCCCCCGGGACTTTGCCTCCTTCGTAGAGCCATGCTCTCGATAGTCAAAGGCATTGGAGGTATTCCCCACGAGGAAGTCGTTGGTAATATTCATCTCCGTCGCACCCCACTTATGATTGACATAGGCATTCACGAAGGTCTTCAGGGGCTTATTGACCATCATACTATGCGTCGTATCGGCAAAGGAGCGTACGCCGCCTCTTAGATAATGTAGGACAGCCTGGGGCATCTCGTTCCGTAGGTTGCCCCACGTCATGCGGAGGTTCACCCCCACATGGGTATTCTCCCCTAGCTTCTTGGCCAGGGTGAGGCTTCCCTTCACATAGTCCCCCGTGTACTGGACGGGGACTCGGTTGCTCACCTGATGGAGCTGTCCCCGATAGTGCGCCTCGATGAGGTCCTCGGAGTTTGTACTGAGGGCCGTACGACTATAGTTGAGGTTCAGCCGACAGTATAGGGAGCCCTGAGCATAGGCCAGAGAGGCATCCGTGTAGGAGCTGAGTCGCCTCTGCAGCTGCACATACTGGGTTGCATCCAGCGCCACCTCGTCCTGCTGACGATGGGTATAGATGAGTACTACGGACTGCACATCTGCCCCGTACCTGGAGGACGGAGCATCGACGATCTCGATCTTCTTGACCTCCTCTGGTCGATAGCTCCGTAGCTCTGAGAGGTCTTGCACGATACGTCCATCGATGTACACCTCCGTCCTACCGACGTGCCCTAGGTAGTGGAGGTCGCTCCCCTGCACGTAGATCATCGGGAGTCTATCCATCAGGGTATAGACGCTACTGCTACGAGCTAGATCGGGGGCATCCTTGACGCTTATGATGAGGCGGTCACTTCGTCTCTGGATAGCAGCTCGGGGCGCTTGGACCACGACGCTATCTAGTTGCCTAGAGACGGGGGTTAGGTAGAGGCTATACTCGTGGGGAGCGTGCAGATCGCTCCACAGGGTCTCATATCCGACAGCTCGCACCGAGAGTAAGTATGCTGGCTGGGTGCCCTGCTGGTAGTCTAGGCCGAAGTAGCCTAGGCTATCTGTGGTCGTCCCAGAGAGGAAGGTCGTATCCCGAGCGAAGAGGAGCACCTTAGCCCCGACTACCGGGAGCTGTGTATGCGCCTCTAGGACACGACCTCGGTAGCTCTGAGCTCCGAGGGGAAGGATAGTGAGTAGGACGAAGGCTAGGAAGTGTAGCCACCTACAGAGGGGTATGTGTCTCATCGTTTGCTGGGTATTTGGTGGTTATCTAGGGTCTATATCGCTCAGCTACATCAGGGCGAGGGGTATGTTTGTTCCACCACAGGGCAGGGGGAGGTGTTTATTTCACTTCAGCAGGTAGGGGGAGACATCCGCCACAGACCGGATCACTCACCCATACAAGTCCTCAGGCGGGATAGGTATCAGCCCCTATCCGTCAGATACCCAAAGGTACACATAATGAGACACACAAGACTCGTGAGGGGGGGATATGAGGGGTATCCTATTCCGTGCGTTTGCCCCCCGCTAAGGCATTAAGGACAAGAAGAGGCAGAGTCCGAGAAGGCAAGTATCCTCTTGCCCATAGACTCAGCGACCTCTCATCCGCCAAGGAAGGGGTGTGTACAGCCCTCATAGAGTTCACCGCATCGCCACCCTCCTAGCGGGTAGGGAAAAAGGAAGGGGGCGGTCCGAAGACCGCCCCCTGGTTTACCCCCTTTCGCCCTTAGATGGAGTCCAGCTGTCAGGGAATCGAACCCTTATCCCTCCGTCTGAGAGGTCTCGGATCGAATACTCGGGCACTCCTTCCTCAGAGCTACCTTGACCCTCGGCGTCGCAGTCCTGTGTAGGCTCGACCCTCGGTCTCGGCGTTTGCTCCTCGTTTCGGAAGTCCTTTCTTCTCCCCGTCTTCTCTCAGGCCGGTATTCCCTTAAACTACCAGTCCTTTCTCCAAGTCGTGCTTGTGCCCCCTGGGGTCCACCCGAAGGTCGACCGATCCGAGCCACCAAGCACTCAGGCTTCTCTGCAGTACATCTCGGCACATCCAGCCCTGTTCCCTTGTCCACCGAAGCTTCCAAGTTGCATGATCCTTGCCCTTAGCGCTTAGTACGAATAACCTTAACTCTCTCTTCGTCTTGATGCTCTTCGCCAGAGACACCCAGTTCTGCTCAAGAGTCTTTTCTCACGGGGGGAAGTCGAATCCCCCAAAGCACCGATCGTGAGCCGTCCGAAGTCGCTGTTGGCCTGTCACACTGATCACTTCTCTCGGGTCACACCACCCTCAAGTCGAGACCACATTCTCTGGACATCGCCTTGGTGCTGGATTCAAACCAGCAGCTACCCATACCTAGACGCGGCTACGTCCCTCCCCAGTTCCCTAAAAACCAATACTACAGCGGCAGGAGTCGAACCTACCTATCATCGTTAGGGCTTCCGATAGTACCCACGCTGTATTCACCTTTCGGTAGGGAGCGGTATGACTAGCCAAGACCATCTTCTTATCCTCTCATCTACTGCTCTCTCGACGTGCGGGGTAAACCTAATATGGATGCTAGCAGGAGGGAGAGCATGTGCTCATCCTTGCGTAGCAGATTGATATAGCCACCTATCTCGGTGATATTGAGGGGAGCAGGCACCCGGGGCGGGACGAACTCCGTCTCTGTCGCCAGCCGACGCAGTAGCATCTTCCTGAGCTCAAGCATCTCCTCGGAGGACTCCTGTGTGAGGAGCTTCTCCACTAGTTGATCCCATGCTGTAGCCATAGTTATATATTCTTTAGTGTGTGATTACTTAGCGGACTTCCTCTTACGCTCTTCATTGAGCCAGAGAACTTGCTCCAAGATATGGGGTAGGTGCACCTCTCTGACCTCCGTGTCAGAGAGACCACTCTGGGCGAGGTAGATCCCATACGAAGCGCATAGGATGTATGGAGTGTGCGCCTTCACGAGGCGCTTGTATTCACGGAATCCCTTGACCGTCTTATACTGCTCCGCTATGGCGTGGAAGAAGCCTGTCTTGAGCTCTAGCATCTCCTTTTCCGTAGCTTCGCCGAAGCCAAGCTCGGAGATATCGATCTCCTCGATGAATGTGGGGAAGCGGTACCTGATGGTCTCTAAAGCCCCATCGTCGGCTAGGTAGCTGAGGACAGGGGTGGGATTAGCCTTGCCCCTGAGCTGGGGATCTGTCTCGATCGCCATCACTCTACGCTGCACCATCGAGAGGTAGATGTCATCCAGCTCCTGATGAGAGACATCGTGGTAAGCGAGGTAGAGCCCTAGCGAGATAGCGATGTTCTCCTTCCCGGGATAAGCCTCATGCAGTCGCTTGTACTCCTGGTAGTCCTTGAGTTCCTCTCGTTCGGCGGCGATGGCGAAGAAGAAGGCAGCCTTGAGACCTACCTCCTGTCGGCGAGAGGTCGGCACGAAGCCCAGCTCTGAGAGGTCTACATCCTGTGCATAGTAGGGATACAGCACCCTGAGGTCAAGGGGATTGGGAGCCTCGGGCTTGGGCTCTTCGGGCTTGGGGCTATCCTCCCGAGGCCTATCGGGTGATGGATGATCCTCACGGGGGGTATCGGGGGCTGGACGATCCTCGCTGGGACTGTCGGGAGTAGGCTTATTCGGCTCGACCCTGCCCTCGCTGGGTTTATTGGGCTGAGGCTTATCCTCGGGCTTATGCCCCTGGCCTGCACCTCCACTAGGCTTATCCCCAGAGGGTGCATGATCCTTGCTCGGTCTAGTCGTATCCTTAGAAGCGTCTCCCTTGCTGGGGGGAGGCGTAGGCTGGCTCTCGACCTTGCCCTCCGAGGGCTTTGGGGGTAGAGTTGGCTTCGCCGTAGAAGTTCCCCCACCAGCAGAGCCAGAGGACTGCTGTCCTCCCTCAGACTTGGAGGTCTCGGGAGGCGTAGGATTGGAGTCCTTAGCCTCGCCCTTTACCTTGGCGATGCAGTAGTCGAGAGCCTTATTGATGACGGAGGAGTTCTGCGTAAGAGCATTGGACTGCGCCTGTATATTGGCAACGCCTGTCGCACTCATCAGGGCTGATGTACTGGCTGTACCCGTGATGTCGGTGAAGGTCGGTGTCTGCTTCTGCGTCATCGGTGTGATGAGGTCAGGCGTCGTGACTGCAGTAGGCGCCGAAGGACCGGTGACCCCTAGGGAGGCAAAGCCACCGGGAGCCTTATCCTGTAGGTAGTCGGTAGAGCTGAGAGCGCTGGCACTGAGCTCCATCTTGTCGTGCTCGGAGTCCTTCCAGTTCCAGAAACGAGTGAGATCGATCTCTTCGCTGACGTTGGTCTCGCCGAGGACAGCCTCGCCGACCATACCCTCTGTGGGGAGGGAGATCGTGGTGACCGGCACTCGGAAGGAGGAGGCGTGGTAGCGGTAGAGGGCATCCTGAATCTCCGCAGCGGTCTTACCTAGCTTCTCTGCCAGCGACTGAGGATAGGTGAAGGGGAAGATCATACAGTTGCCATAGAAGCCGAGCATCTTGTGGACGTTGATGCAGTTCAGCAGAGGGATGTCAATATTCCCCTTGAGCTCATTGTAGGCATCGTTGCCGAAGATGTTCTTGAAGTTCATGTCCACCGTATAGGACTCCAGCATGATAGCTAGCTCCCCGTCGCTCAGTCTCGACCATACCCCCTGCGAGTAACGGAGGGTCTCGGAGGCGATATGCTGTAGCGTCGTCTCCATACTCTGCAGCTCGCTATAGCGGAGGATCGGCGTAGAGGGAGAGAGGTCGATATATACGGAGCCGTGCTGTAGGGTGTAGCTGGGCAGGACAGCACCCTCGATCACCTGCCCATCCATACCCCTGACCTCGCAACTCGTGAGATAGAGTGGGGTAAGACTCCTAATACTAGAGGCATCAAGCGTCGCTCCACCCTGTATCTGATTGACATAGAAGTTCTCGGGCAGACCACTACTATAGTGTGCGATATCCCGGTAGTCTTTAGCTATCTTATTCTCATCCTTATAGAGGTTCATGTGGCACTTCAGATAGTTATTGACAGCCGTTATCTGATAGCCCGTCCAGCTATCATCGCCATAAGCAAGGGTATCCACTCCGTCCTTCCAGATGATGGAATAGCCAGCATAGAGCTTGTACTTGAGGGGAGAAACCTCATTCCTGATCGAGATCTCAGAGAAATCTTGCTCTGTAACGCCCTTAGGGAGGGTGAAGGAGAGTGTGATCTGGCTATCAGGACAGGAGGCACGTAGCTCCTTGAGGCGCACCAGGAGATCCTTCTTGGAGCGGATCGTATGCTCCTCTATGGCTTCAGCGAGTGCATGCTGATTGACCGAAGAGAAGATGACCTGCCCCTGCACCGACCCCTTACCGCCAGAGAAGCGCAGGCGTGCGACGATGGAGTCTACCTCGAGGAACTTCCCCGTGAGGGTCATCACGATGCTCTTGCCTGCACATGAGTTCCCTCTCTTCTCCATCACCCATTCCGGGTAAGAGGCGTAGCGCTGGATGAGGTCAAGCCCCGTACGATAGCGATAGGGGAGCTGGTGGTAGAGGCTATCATAGTAGCGGACGAGGGTATCATAGCGGGTATCAAAGACAGCCTTACGGAAGGGTGAGGAGGTCGTATCCAGGTACAAGCTCTGCCCTGCAGGTAGGAAGCGGATGAGCTTCATCGGCACGAAGAGCACGAGGTCTACTCCATCAATACAGGTCTCTAGGCGATAGCGACGCATTACCTCCCAGTACTGGATGGTCATCGCATGGGAATGGTTGTGGTTAGCGATGATACGAGTGGAGACCGAGGAGGACTCGTTGCTGGAGGCTGCTCGTATGCTCACCCGCCGAGCCTCGGCCACTCGCTCAGCAGCGGAGCGTATCCTATGCTGGAAGCTCTGTGCGGCCTGCGACGCTTCGCTACTGGAGTTACTCTGCCGAGAGGAAGATGAGGCTCGCCCACGTGAATTGGAGTAGCCGAAGCTTAGTGAACCCGAGATACCCTGATAGGCTCCAGCGAGTCCGAAGCCAAAGCTCTTGGAGGTCGTGCTAAACTGAGAGGAGCTCTCTCCCTCCATCTCCTGCCCCATCGCATAGTCGTAGGCAGCAGAGGCAGAGTCCACCTGTGAACCCAGGTAGCGATCCCACACCCGATCCTGTCCCTCGGCTCGATCGGCGACGGAATAGGACTGGCTCTGCTCACGCACCACCAGACGCTGCTCCTCACCCGGAGCTAGGATGGTAGAGTAGAGGAGCGTGCCGAGAGCGAAGCCATCGGGTACCCAAGCCTGATGCATATTGAGCACATAGCCGATCCCGAGCGTAGCAGCCTGCGGGATGCTATCGGGGCTCTCGGCCATCTTCTTCTTGTAGCCCATGACGTCTACGGGGGACATCAGCTTGGCACGGCTAGCATTCCTCGTAGCTGCTGGATAGATAGCGGGCTCTACCAGACGCTGGAGCATCGTATATCTATAGGTACGTGAGGGAGCGGTATCTGTCGGCAGGCGTATGGCATCATCCCCCTCTCCCATGAGCTTGACACTGGGTAGCACACGGGGCTTATCATCATCCCAGCCCCCGTTGAAGAGTTCATGGGTGAGGATCAGATCCCCGACCTCGGCATCTAGGTCGGTACGAGAGAGGAGGTTGGTCAGGGTCTTGCCGATATCATCGGTGGTAGGATCGATGTCGTAGATTTCCTTTATGAGGGTGTCACGCTTGACCTTCTGAGCCTTGTGCTCCCTTCGAGTGGTCTCCATCTGCTCGGCACTCTGACAGAAGCGTGTGATGAACTGCTCCTCATAGACCGAGGGGCTGCTCCCCTTGATGACCTTGCCCTCGTCGTTGATGACCTTGCGTTCCTTGAGGAGCTGATAGGTCTCGAGGATCTGCTCCAGGCGAATCATCTCCTTATTGATGGTATCTAAGTCGTAGAACTTAGAGATCAGTTCATTCGTGTATAGCACCTTTCCACTGGAGGACTTCCTCCCAGGTATGCGGATACGCTCTAGGAGCTCGGAGGACATACGTACGAAGGTCTGCTTCTTCATCCCCTGTGTGATGGTGAAGGTGACCTTCTCCTGCACGTTGTACTTATCGGGTAGGACGATGAGGAATCGGCCATCCCCGTCACTGAAGCAGGAGAGCTTCTTGTCGTCCTCTAGCTTCTGCTCCGAGGGGTTTGTGATGCCATCTATCTGGATGAGCACATCAGACTTGGGGCGAGCCTTGCTGTCGGACTCACCCGAGTAGCGGATACGCACCTGCCCACTGAGGGTACGAGGTAGGGGGAGAGCTACAGCGATGTCCTGTAGGGCGGTGAGCCCCTCGGAGATAATCTGTGTGTCGGTCTTGATGTCGGGGAGGGGACGCCCTCTCAGTCCCTCCTCATATAGATGGGTCGGCTCGGGGGGATCATCCGGGCCGAAGGAGACCCTATACCGATATCGTAGCGGTACAGGGTCTATATCCACCCGATCACGTGCGATCTCCCTAGCCTTGCGAAGCACCTCGGGGTCAGCATTCGGGCCAATAGGCCCCGCCTCGGAGATCTGGCGGGCTGCCTCGATCACCTCCCAGAAGCTGACCGGAGCGAACATACTCTGCGAAGCCTCTATGATCTCCCGGAGGTTGGCGAAGCCCTCTCTGGCGAGCTCGGGGTGTGCGGCATAGAGTGGTAGTAGGACAGGCGTCAGCTTATTCAGATCCACATACATCAGATCCAGGGCACTGCGGACACCCGCCAGCGTGAGGATATAGGCTAGATCCGTGGACATATTCGGCAGACGCCAGAGGTCAGCCTGCATGACCCAGTTGGTCACGTACTTTACATCTGTCTCGAGGCGCTCGGCCATCTGCTTACGTTGCTCCGGTGTCGCCCCACTTGCTAGTAGACCTGCGATATCGTAGACCTTGCATTGTGATGCGAGGGCTTTCTTCTTCGCGTAGCTGATCCCCTTGATCGGGATTAGGTCTGTGAGATCTTTTGTTGCCATAATATAGGTAGCTGCGTTATGTTTTTGCGGCAAAGTTAGAGGGACTTCCTCGGTGGGTGTTAGGCAGTATCGTGCAAGTTTTGGGCATAATCGTGCAAGCACCCTCTAGGATGTCAAAATATAGCAGAGCCGGCGTAGGCGTAATCGTGCAAGTTTCAGGCATAATCGTGCATCCTCCGCTCGCTCTCCATGGATACACTATTGGTTAGCAGCCTATTAGGTGACACCCCTATCCTAGGCCCTATAGAGGGTATATTTTGTTGGGCTCAAAAGATTTTAGATATTTGCTGAAAACTTTTCATCGTGAAAGGGTTGCTACACATACTATTTATCCTGCTAAGCACCTCCACGCTCCTCGAGCTCCTACCATCGTGCCAAGCAAGGAAGAGTACCTTCACTCCCGAGGAGCGGCGTGAGGCAGATAGTATCGTGCGCCAAGCCAAGAGTCTGGAGGAGCTAGAGCGTCTGCAGAGACGCTTCGATAAGGAGGGCCATCGCCTAGCCAGCATCATCGCACTCCGAGAGCAGGGGAAGAGGCTTCGTAACGAGAGCCGATTTGACGAAGCCCTCCTCGTACACAGCAAAGCCTCCGAAGCAGCCCAAGACCTACAAGACACCCTCGAGTGGGTGCGTGCGCTCAACGACGTCGGGACGGACTACCGCCGCATAGGCGCCCTCGACGTAGCCCAGCAGTACCACTATCAGGCCTGGCTCATCAGCCAGGAGCACTCCGACACCACAGCCCAAGCAAAGAAGAACCAAGTCGTCTCCCTCAACGGACTCGGGAACATCTACATGACCCTAGGCAACTACCAGAGAGCCGACAGCGCCCTACGGATGGCCCTCGCGGGCGAGATCGCCCTAGGGAGTGCCGTCGGGCAGGCGATCAACTATGCCAACCTCGGAGCGATCTTCGAGCACCGAGGGATGCTCGACTCTGCATGGCGCTACTACCGCCTCTCCATGCAGTTCAATGAGCAGGATCAGAACACCCTCGGCATCTCCCTATGCCATACCTACTTCGGGTCGCTCTATGAGAAGGCAGAGGACTACGAGCATGCCATCGCCGAGTACCAGCAGGCCTACGAGCTAATGAGCTCCTCCAAGGATGACTGGCATGCTCTCACCTCTCTCCTAGCCCTATCGGGTATCTATCTGCGCCTCGGGCAGGAGGAGCAGCTACTACCCCTACTGGAGCGATCGACCTCGGTCGCACGGCGCATCAAGTCCCGAGAGCATCTGGCCGAGGTCTACGCCCTCTACTACAAGTACTACAAGAAGCAGGATGACTACATCAGCGCCCTCTACTACCAAGAGCTAGCTACCAGCCTCCGGGATAGCCTCGTCGGGATCGAGCAGGTCAATCGCATACAGAACACAGGGATCAGCATCGAACGCTCCCGCCAGACTCGCCAGATGAACGAGGTACGTCTACGTCTGGAGCACGAGCAGGCGACCCGCCACGTGAGCTATGCGATCTTCATCCTCATCCTCGTGCTCCTCATCCTCCTGATCGGGACTCTACTCTACATCCAGCGGGTGCGCACACGCAGCCACCAGGCACTGAAGCAGATGAGCCAGATGCGTGAGCACTTCTTCACCAACATCACTCACGAATTCCGCACCCCACTGACCGTCATCCTCGGACTAAGCCAAGACCTGCGCCGAGACCCCAACAATAGCCACAAGGTACACGAGCAGGCAGACACCATCCAGCGACAGGGTAATAGCCTACTGACCCTCATCAATCAGCTCCTAGACATCTCCAAGATACGCTCTGCCATCGGTATCCCCGACATGCGCCATGGCGACATCAGAGCCTACGTCGGAGCCCTGCTGGAGAGCTACCGAGACTACGCTGAGAGCCGACATATCTATCTCCTCTACAAGGGGGACGACCCCATCGTCATCGACTTTGTCCCCAGCTATATCAACAAGATCGTCATCAACCTCCTCTCTAATGCCTTTAAGTTCACCCCAGCCTACGGCACCATACAGGTAACCCTCGAGCAGGCCGAGGGGATACTCCACCTAGAGGTCTCCGACACGGGCTCGGGGATCTCCCCCGAGGCACTCCCCCACATCTTCGCCCCCTTCTATCAGGCACAGGGCGAGAGTGCCTCTGGCGGGTCGGGTATCGGACTTGCTCTGGTCAAGCAGATCGTGGACACACTAGAGGGCGAGGTAAGCGTCACGAGCACGCTCGGCGAAGGCACCAAGATCCACATCGCCCTTCCCATCCAGGAGTACAAGGGGACAAAGAGCCTCATCGGTGGCGAGCACCTCCCCTGCGACCTGCCCCTCATCTCCCAGATCAAGGAGCCCTCAGAGCCCGTAGCTCTAGCGGGCACACGCATCCTCATCGTCGAGGATCACCGGGACATCGCCTCCTACATGGGCTCCCTACTCTCGGCCCACGGCTACGAAGTCTACTACGAGCCCGACGGACACAAGGGTCTAGAGCGAGCCAAGGATCTCGTCCCCGACCTCATCATCTCCGACCTCATGATGCCCCAGCTAGACGGCCTAGAGATGACGCGTCTGATCCGCACAAACGAGGTGATCAGCCATATCCCCATCATCATGGTCACGGCGAAGGTCACAGAGGAGGATCGCCTACGTGGTCTACAGGCTGGGGTGGATGCCTACCTCACGAAGCCCTTCAGCAGCGAGGAGCTCTGCCTACGTGTCGAGAAGCTCCTAGAGCGTCAGCGCCATCTGCAGTACCACTATATGCGCCATCTGGCCGAGGGGATGAAGACTCTGGACAAAGGCACGATAGCGCAGACAGACGACGAGGTCCCTCCCCCCGATCGAGGTGGAGCAAGCGCCCACGACGGCGAGCCAACCCTCACAGACCACACCGAGACCAAGCACTCGGCCAAGACCTATCCGGAGACCGAGCCCAGCGAAGGGGAAGACTCCGCTGTCCTCCTCAGCCCAATAGATCAGGCCTTCGTAACTCGTGCCACCGAGGCCATCCTCCTTGCCCTAGAGAAGTACCAAGCTGTGGAGGTCGCCTCCCTAGCGAAGACCCTCTGCATGAGCCCAAGCCAGCTCTACCGCAAGATGACCGCGGTGACGGGACACACCCCGATCAACTATATCCAGCACGTCAAGGTCAAGAAGGCCTGCCAGCTCCTCGTCGAGCAGCCCAGTATGTGTCTCGCAGAGGTAGCAGAGCGGTCGGGCTTCAATGACTACTCCAACTTCCTACGCACCTTCAAGAGCCTCTGCGGCGTCCCTCCCAGCCGCTATGCCAGAGAGAGGGACTCCCTCACCCGACGACGTAGCGACCCCAGCTAGCCCTGGGGCCGACGCATGATCTCGCACACACACTCCTGCCTTTGGATCTTCGGGGGGGTATTTCATATCCCAGGGAGCCTTAGCCCATCACTGGAGATCCCACGTAGTTATCCCCAAGGAATAGACCTACAAGCGGGCCCTACAGAGGAGATACTTAGAGCACACTTGTGTACACGCGTGTATACAGATGTGTACACGTGGGTATACAGTTGTGTACACACGTGTACACTCATCCCTCCTAGGTAGGAGGTGTTCGCTTGGCATATTTAGACTAGGACATAGATACTTCTATCATCGGCGTATACTCCCCCACGACCTTGCCCTTGCACTATAGTGATTTCATGCCTCAGCCCTGAGTTAAGCCCCCGAGGCCAAGCCCCCACACAAATGAAGCCCGAGAGACGCAGGATAGGGATCTGACGCTCTCGGGCTTCGCTCATTCTAATAGATTAGGAGCTGGAGAACCCAACTTAGCAAGATAGGAAAAGCCTTTCTCGCCGGATGCCCATACCTTTGCTCTCAGTATTGAAGCATCACAGATATGAGAACTGATACACATAACAGCTACGTCCAGAGTATCAATAGGGTAATAGACTACATCAACAATCACCTAGACGAACCGATCGAGGTAGCTATGCTGGCACGCATCGCCAATATCTCCACTTTCCACTTCTGCCGTGTCTTCAAGGCACTCAGGGGGGAGTCTCCCATTGCATACATAGCACGGCTACGCATCGAGACTGCAGCACAGCTCCTGAGGTACTCCTCACTACCGGTGGAGGAGATTGCCTTCAATGTGGGATATGAGACCCCGGCCTCCCTCTCTAAGGCCTTCAAGCTACAGTACGGCTTTAGCCCCACCCAGTATCGCAACGACAAAGACAAGTACATCATGAAACGAGAAATCATCAATCACGACCTCGCCCTAAAGGCTCCTAAGATCCTAGACCTAGAGCCTAAGAGTGTCCTCTATGTCTCGCTGACAGGCACCTATCTCACGCTTGACTACGAGGGTGCATACCAGCAGCTATGGGCTGTCGTCAAGGAGCAAAAGCTCTTCACCAAGGGAATAGAGTCTATCTGTGTCTTCTACGATGACCCAAAGGTTACCGAACCCACACTCCTGCGCTCAGACGTCTGCCTCGTGATACACAAGGAGGCACAACCCTCCCAGCAGGTGAGCTGTAAGACGATCGCAGGGGGACGGTATGCAGTCTTCCACTACCAAGGGAGCTATGACCATCTCTCCGAGGTCTACGATACGGCCCTACGCTGGATCGTGAATGGCGGATATGAGCTACGAGACGAACCCATGTTCGAGAAATATCTCAATGACAGCCGCCGTACTCCAGCAGAGAAGCTAAAGACTGAGGTCTATATCCCCATCAAGTAGCTAAGGGGAACCTACACTAGGCGGTAGGATAAGGCTCCCATCACCAAGCGATGGAAGAAGCCCGAGAGACGCAGGATAGGGATCTGACGCTCTCGGGCTTCGCTCATTCTAACACTCTAAGAATAACTCGTCATCTCGACGATGGGTCTCTCCCCCGCCTGGGGTATAACAAGCCCCCTATGGGTGAGGCTATACCCCAGAGCTGGGGGAGGTAAGGGAGGACTCTGCGTGCACAAGTGCAGAGCAGAGCGTGGGGAAGGGGGCGGAGGGGACTACTTGGCCGCCTCGAGGACGAGCTCGGGCGAGAGGTTCTTCTCTCGCTGGGGTAGCTCGGTGATGAGGGCGGGATTGAGGTAGTCGTACTCCTTGTTGGGGTTGGAGATGTAGCTGCTCTTGACGTTAATCTTGTTGCGCACGAGGTCGTAGAGACGATGCCCCTCGCAGAAGAGCTCTACACGACGCTCATCCAGCAGATCCTGCAGGGTGACCGAGGAGGCTGGGGTGTAGCCCGAGATACGGTTCTTGCGCAGAGCGTTGTAGTACGAGACTGCGGTCTTGCCACTGGCGGAAGTTGCCCCCTTGAGGAGCGCTTCGGCAGCGATGAGGTAGACCTCAGAGAGGCGGATCACCTTATAGTTATTCACCGCTATGGGGGCTGTCGAGCCCTGCAGGCCAGGGTACTTCACCGTGTAGTAGGCCTTGTTCGTCCCATCCCCGTCCTGACGCTCAGTGATCGCCGCTGTGAAGCGAACATCATCGGAGCGGTTGGCACGGAGCCACGCTAGGAAGTCATCCGAGACAGCATACTCGGCATAGCCGTTGGGGTTGGTGTAGCTCCCTAGGCTGTTGAGCCCAGCATTGGACTTGTCCGTCGTCTGTACCTCGAAGAGGGACTCGGAGGCTCCTTGGGTATTCCACACCTTGGGGTACTCATCACGAGAGTAGAGGGCATAGGGGCTATTGGCGATCACGTCCTCGGCATAGTCGTAGGCCTTCTGATAGTCTCCATAGTAGAGGTAGGCACGGGAGAGGAGCGCCTTGACCGCCCAGCTATTGATATGCCCAGAGCCCGAGGTCTTGGCGGTGGAGAGTGCATTGCCTTCGAGCGCCTTGAGGAAGTCGGCGAAGATCTGTTCATAGGTCTCCTTGAGGGTCGAGCGCTGGAAGGTACGGGGGCTGTCGTCACTGACGAGGTTGAGGGGTACCCCCGAGTACTGCGCCGTGGTGTTCACCCCCGAGGTGGGGATGTAGCAGTAGAGACGAGCCAGCTCGAGGTGCGCTAGAGCACGCAGGGCATAGAGCTGGGCGATGTCATCCTTGGCCTTCTGCTCATCGGCAGAGCCCGCCTTGAGTCCCTTGAGCACGGCTGGAGCATACTTCAGCACGTTGTTCGCACGTCCGATGACGAAGGCAAACTGACGATAAGCCCCCTCCGAGAAGGAGGAGTTGCGTCCCGTGGTGAAGTGGTGGGCATCGGTCGTCTGCTGGTAGCCGGGATTGACGATCTTGACATCCCCCCCCTTGGCATCGGGGTAGAGGGCGACATCACCGCCGTAGCCGTAGCGCAGTACGAGGGGCGCATAGGCACCATTGACGGCACGGTGTAGGGAGGCCACGGACTCGATCGCCTCATCATCGGGGAGTGAGGTCGAGGGGAACTGATCTAGCTGCTTGCTGCAGGAGGCGAAGAGCGTAGCAGCTGTGAGGGCGATATATAGAGGGGTTCTTTTCATTGTAGTGAGGAGCATTAAAATCCGACATTGAGACCGAAGCTGATCGTACGCAGCGAGGGGACATCGAGGGCACGGAAGCCATTGATGGGTACCTCGAGTTCCTTGTCCTTGGTAGCTGCATAGAGGTAGAGGAGATTATTAGCCGTCAGCGAGAGACGGAGCGAGGAGAGGCGAAGCACGTCGGTGACCTTCTTGGGAAGGGAGTAGCTGAGGCTGAGCTCCTTGAGGCGGATGAAGTCTGTAGAGTAGATCGTACGGGTAGACCATTCACCGCTATTGAGGGGAGAGTTGAAGATAGGTAGGGGGTTGGAGGCACCGGTATTGGTAGGGGTCCAATAGTTGCCGACCAGCTCCTTGACCTGATTGAGCACCCCGAGACGGCGACCATCCCCCTTGACATAGTGGCTAGAGCCCTCTAGCAGATGACCACCGAACTGGTAGGTGACGAGTGCGCTCAGCGTGAAGCCTCCGTAGGAGAGGGTGTTCGTCAGCCCCCCGTAGACCTTGGGATAGGCAGACTTCGTGGGGGCACGCCCTGCCTCGTCGTAGCGGTAGGTGATGTTGCTAGGCTCTGCGGGCTTGGTAGGATCGATGAGGAAGCGCCCCAGACCTGTAGCGGGATCGACACCCAGCCAAGTAGGCAGGTAGAAGGAGTAGACATCCTGCCCAGCACGATAGACATAGAGGCTCTTGGGGCCATTGATGATATCCCCATTGGGCAGGGACTCGACACGAGAGCGGATCTTCGTCAGAGAGAAGTCGAGATCCCAGCGCAGGGACTTGGAGTTCAGCAGGTCGGTAGCATGAAGCTCTGCCTCGAAGCCCTTGTTCGATAGCTCCCCACTATTGCCCTGACGGGTATCCACAGCGTAGTTGTAGGACACAGGGACAGCCATCAGCAGGTCAGTCGTATGCTTGTCGAAGTACTCGAGGCTCAGCGAGAAGCGACGAGCGAAGGTCAGATCAAGCCCGATATTCACACTGCGGCTCTTCTCCCACCCTAGGTCGAGGTTCGCCAGCTGACTCAGTGAGATCGCAGGCTCGGTGCCGTAGCTCCCGCCGAAGGCATAGAGCGAGCGCCAGGAGTACTCTGCGTCGGGGAGGTTACCATTCGTCCCGTAGGAGGCACGGAGCTTGGCATCGGTCAGGAACTCATTCCCCTTGAGGAAGCTCTCACGGCCAAAGCGCCAAGCGGCAGAGAGGCTGTAGAAGATCCCGGAGCGGTTATTACGTCCGAGCTTGGAGGAGATGTCGTTACGTAGGCTAATACCAGCGAAGTAGCGACCGTCATAGTTATAGTTCACACGGCCTAGGTAGGAGAGCAGGAAGCTGCCGAAGTGCTGGGCATCCCC
The DNA here is from genome assembly GCF_905372525.1 of uncultured Porphyromonas sp. Taxonomy (GTDB): domain Bacteria; phylum Bacteroidota; class Bacteroidia; order Bacteroidales; family Porphyromonadaceae; genus Porphyromonas. Next base: position 2,660 of record NZ_CAJPPN010000043.1, on the reverse strand, counting down.
GTCGTTGAACTGTGCGTTGCCCAGCTCCTTGAGCTTGGTCGTCGCATACTGGTTCACGGCGATCTCTGTGCGGAGCTGGTCAAAGCTCTGCGCCTCTACCCCCGCAAGGGCATCGACATGGTGCTCAGCGAAGTCCCGATCGAAGTTCAGGACGTTGGAGGTCGTCTTGACCACGAGCTCATTGCTGAGACGCTGTCCTGTACCATTCTGTCGAGCACCATCGCTGGAGAGGGGGCTGATATACTGGAAGCCCTTGAGGAGGGTATACTCAATCGCATTGGTGGTCTTGAAGGAAAGGTAGTCCGTGAAGCGGATCCGTGCACTCGCATTCCCCGTACCACGTAGCGTCCCGACCTCGGTGAGGTAGGAGTCTGGGCTAAGGCGAGAGATCGGGCTATCCCCCTTGGTCATCGGGGAGACATTGGTATTGAGGGAGCCATCTGCATTGTACTTAGCCTCGCTGGGACGAGAGACGAAGGCCAGCAGGACAGGGTGCGTGAGGGAGACGGCATCCCGCTGTACGCTATTGTCTTGGCTCCCCTCGTTGCGGGTATAGGAGACTTGACCCTTGAAGGCGAGATCGAGCCACTTGGTAGCCTTGTTGTCCACGTTCAGTGCACCCGAATAACGCTTGAAGGAACCGTAGGGAGTAACGCTCGTAGCATCGTTGTAGCCGAGGGAGGCGAAGTAGCGGAGAGCCTCCGTACCCCCCGAGGCCGAGAGGGAGAGGTCGTTGAGACGGCCTGTACCCCCGAGGAGCTCCTTGCGCCAGTCGGTGCGTGTCGTACGGCTATTGACGAAGACCTCCTTGGACTCTGCTAATACTTTATCGGTAAGGGTAGCAGCATAGCTATCTCTCAGGGCGGCACGCTGAGCGTAGTTAGCCCCCGTGGGGAGGAGTGCGTCCTTCTGGAGGAGGTAGCGGTTGATGAAGGCTTCACGGGTGTAGTCGAAGTGCTCGTTAGCGTTCATCAGTTCGTAGGAATTAGTCGCAATATGCGAAAAGCCCGTGCTGGCGTTCAGCGTGAAGCGGGTCTTGCCCTGACGTCCCTGCTTGGTCGTGATCAGCACCACCCCGTTGGCAGCACGTGAGCCGTAGAGGGCAGCCGAAGCAGCATCCTTGAGCACGGAGATCGACTCGATATCCTCGGAGTTGATCGTAGAGAGCGTGCTCCCCGATAGGCCTCCGATACCATAGTTCCCCACCGTGATGGGCACACCATCCACGACGTAGAGGGGCTCTGTCGTACCGTTGATACTCCCGACACCACGTATCTGGATCGTACCAGCAGCACCAGGTGTCCCCGTCTGCGAAGAGACACGAAGACCAGCGACCTTACCAGAGAGCGCCTTATCGACGGACTCTACCTTGGCAGCGGCAAGACTGGAGGCCTTCACATTGGTAGCAGCCCCCGTGAGCGAAGACTTCTTCTGACGGCCATAGGCTACGACCACGACCTGATCAAGCACTCGATCCTCTTCGTTGAGGACGACACGTATCTCACCGGGCTTGACGGGCACCTGCTGGGATGTGTAGCCGAGGCTGGAGACCGTGAGGCTCTTCGTGCCAGCGGGCACCTTGACGCTGAAGCGTCCGTTGGCATCCGTCACGGCACCTATGCCGGGTGTACCTGTTACAATGACGTTGGCTGCGATGACTGGCTCATTGCCAGGGGCGGAGACCACCACACCGGTGGCGGTGATATGTCCGTCTTGCGCCTTGGCAGCTCCGAAGGGGAGGGCAAGGAAGAGGAGGGTTAGTAAGCTTCTTTTCATCTTCGTTCTGTCTGCTTAATGATTGTATTACTTCGTGAATTCTTTTGTGGGGAGAGGGTAAAAAAAGCAGTAAGCCTCCCTTTGGCACATTGACCAAAGGGAGGCTTACTGCTATGCGGTTATGCAACGACTACATATACGGCTACGGTGTAACGCTTCGACTTGGGCAATGCGGGACGTGGACTAGCATCATCATGCTAGTCATCATCATTCGCCACATGCACATCGTCGTAGTCTGCGTCATCTTATTTGTAGCTGCGTTACTTAGTGGATTACTGTTGTCTGTCTTGAGGGAGGAGGGTATATATTCTCCTCAGCTTGTGACTGCAAAGGTAGATAATAGTTTTTATTCTGCAAAATATTTACAAAATACCCATCTCTCCCCCTGTGGCTCTCTGCCTAAGGGATAGCCCTCTCTGGGCGGGGGGCTCATACGGCTCCTATACACCTCATGTACAAGCCATTCCGAGAGCCTCTCCGAGGGGGCATCTAGTGGTCTGGCGGGCTCCTATAATGATCGCAGTCATCACCTATGTAAGGTGACGACTGCGCTCATACCGAGAGCCCGATCGGGCTCTCGGTATGAGCGTCTCACCGCTCTAGGTAAGAGCGTGAGAGGGGAGATACAATAGGCGATGAGAGAGGGGCCGGAGGGAGCACCAGCCCCCTCCTTAGGCGACAGGTGGGAGAGGGGGGGGTATTAGACTTATTAGACCTATTAGACCTATCAGACCTATGAGCTAGGGGTAGGGGCTATAGGGACTATAGGGGCTATAGGTCTAATAAGTCCAATAAGTCCAATAAGTCTAATAAGTCTAATAGGTCTAATAAGCTCTGGGAAGGGGGGGCGAGAGGGTGTGTGGAGAGGGCGGTGTGTGGGGATG
>NZ_CAJPPN010000042.1 GCF_905372525.1 uncultured Porphyromonas sp. | reverse complement strand
CCCCACACTCCCCACCCACATAACGACAGCGGCTCCCCCTAAGTCGATCCTAGGGGGAGCCGCTGCCTGCGTCCTGGAGGGGAAGCGAGGGGACTAGGGGATGAGGTGCTCGAGGGCGTAGGCTACACCATCCTCATCGTTGGTCTTCGTGACTAGGGTCGTCATCCGCTGGATGTCCTCGGGGGCGTTGCCCATAGCTATAGAGGTGCCAGCGAAGCGAAGCATCGAGACGTCGTTATAGTTATCCCCGATAGCGATGAGGTCCCTCGGGGCTAGGCCGAGGCACTCGCTGAGTCGCTCTAGGGCGACACCCTTGTTTACCCCCTTGGGCACGAGCTCTAGGAAGACATCGCTGGAGCGGAAGGCATCGACCCGATCACCGAGCTGTGCCTTCACCGCCGCCTCTAGGGCAACGAGCCGATCGGTAGGCCCCACGGCGAGGCACTTCGGCAGGGGCTCTCGGAGCGAGGCGAGGAAGTCCTCCAGCACACATAGAGGCATCCCCGTGATGTCGATCTCCCGCTGTGCATACTCGTTGGCCTCTTCTTCGCTGAGGATCGCCTCCTCGGTATAGGTGAGGATACTTACCCCATGCGCCTTGATCAGGTGATAGAGCTGGGGGATGAGGTCTTCGTCTAGGGGCTTGGAGTAGAGCACCTCGCCAGTGGAGAGGTCGATCGCCTTCCCGCCATTGTAGGGCAGGAGGTAGCCCCCATAGGCCTTGAGCTCTAGGAGCTCGACGAGGTGACGGAGGGCGGGGGTCGGGCGTCCCGAGGCTAGGACGAGGCGCATATCCCGTGCACTCTGGGCATGGATGAGGGCTCGGCGTACGGGCTCGGTGACCTGGTGCTGGCTATTGACGACGGTGCCATCGATGTCTAGGGCAAGGAGTCTCATTGGCGTTCTTTACAATCTTATTCATTATGGATGTTTGGTGCAAAAGTAAGGCATTCACTAGAGACGCTCCCCCCGAGGCCAAGGCGAGGCCCCCCACAGGCGAAGGGAACGCCCCTCCCAGCGAGTCACCTCTCTCGGGGCAAGCGGATAGCCGACCCAGAGATATGCCTCGCTCAGCCTCTCAGAGAGCGCGTACTTTGTAGCTGATAGCGAGCCTCTATCGCATCGTGTGGTGCGTCTCTACCTTCACCCCAAGGACAGCCCCAGAGAGCGCCCTACGGGGATGATACCGAGAGCGTGGGAGTGTACACGCGTGTACACTGTTGTATACACGTGGGTACACAGTTGTGTACACGCGTGTACACCATACCCCCCTAGATAGTCGGGGTACACGGGGGGAGACTAAGACTAGGGGAGCGGTGCCGCCGTCACTGGGGGATACCCCTCGGCCACTTTGCCCTCGCCCCCCTAGCGAGGGCCGACCCTAGGGCGGTCACTACCCCACACCCCGTGCCTCATGTAGAGAGGAATAGATAACTTTGCCCCAAAGAAAAGACAACGAATGAAGCTAACAGACGACTGGTTCACCTCGCTGAGCCATACCGACGATGGGCAGATCGTCTTCGTGACCGTGCGCAAGGGGCTTGATGAGTTTATCGCCAGCCGCAAGCTACGGATACGTGTAGACCTCAGCCTGAGCTACGAAGCAGAGCCCGAGGGGATGCCCACCGAGGCTGCCGCCGAGCTCATCGAGGCCATTGAGCCCCAGCTACGTAGGACGATGGAACGGGACAAGCTCGCCATCCTCACCGGCAACTACACAGGGGGCGGTGTGAAGGACTGGACATTCTACACCCGACACCTACCTACCTTCGGCGAGCGGCTCAACGAGTGCCTTGCCCCCTACCCCCCTCTACCCCTAGAGATCAGCTGTGTGGAGGACCCCGACTGGGAGGACTATCACGAGATGCTCCAGATGGAGGAGACCGAGGAGGGCGACGAGTAGGGACGCTATGCAGTACCGCTTCTTCCGCCAGACCGAGGGTGCAGCGTGTACGGGACTCGTCCTGCACTTCAACGGCTGGGCGATGCCCCCAGAGGCCGTCCAGCACCTTCGCCTACCCCACGGCTACGACCTCCTCGTCCTCTGGGACTACCGTACGGATGCCCTCGCCCCCCTAGAGCTGGGGCAGTACGAGCAGATACACCTCACCGCCTGGTCGATGGGGGTATGGGCAGCCGATCGCTTCCTAGGGGTACACCCCGAGCTACGGGAGCGGATAGGCTCTGCTACGGCCATAGCAGGGACGGGCTATCCGGTGAATGACCTCCTCGGGATCCCGAGAGCGCACTGCGAGCAGACCCTCTCGGAGCTCACGGAGGAGAACCGCCCTCGCTTCAACCGCCGCACCTGCGGGGGCAAGAGCCTTCGCCACCTCTTCGAGGCACTAGCGGCTCGCCCCACCGAGGAGCTACGAGCAGAGATGCTCCGCCCCTATCACGAGAGCCTACTCACCCCACAGCCCAGCCCCAAGGTGGAGGCTCTGGGGCTCTGGACACGAGCCTACGTAGGTGCGAGGGATCGTATCCTACCCCTAGAGAACCAGCTCCGCTACTGGCGGGGGCAGGGGCTAGAACCCATCCTACTGCCCGAGGGGGAGCACTACCTACTGAAGCTCTTCACCCACTGGCAGGAGCTCTGGGAGTGAGTCTCCCTGAGCCCCTTCGCCCGCCGTATCTCGGGGACAAGCCCCCCCGAGGAACATAGGACGGGAGGCGAGGCAGACGAGCAGGCCGTCGGGGATGGCTTGCCCGATTATCATTACCTTTGCACTTTAGAGTAAAGGAACGTCACTTAATAGACAGAATATAGCTAACCCCTCACAGATATGATAGTAACAAAGCGTGCCAACGATCCCGTCTGGACGAATATCTATGCCTATGCTAAGCTCCCCCAGGAGCTAGCTCGCCTCGAGGAGCTCGCCCACAACCTCTGGTGGGTGTGGAGCCCAAGGGCTCAGCACCTCTTCGCCCGTCTCTCGCCCGAGCTCTGGGAGTCCACCGAGGGAAACCCGGTCATGGTCGCTCGCCAGCTCTCCTCCGAGGATATCCATAGGATCATCCAGGATCAGGCGCTCATGGATGAGCTCTCGGCAGTCTACGCCGACTACCGAGCCTACATGAGTGAGCCCCAGGATATGACTCGCCCCTCAGTGGCCTACTTCAGCATGGAGTACGGGCTGAGCAACGTACTGAAGATCTACTCCGGCGGTCTAGGTGTGCTGGCAGGGGACTACCTCAAGGAGGCCAGTGACAGCAATGTCCGCATGACGGCCGTGGGCTTCCTCTACCGCTACGGCTACTTCACCCAGACCCTCTCCCCCGAGGGACAGCAGCAGGCCACCTACGAGGCCCAGGACTTCGCCCAGCTCCCTATCGAGCAGATCTTTGACACCGATGGGGTTACCCCTCTCGTCCTAGAGGTCCCCTACTCCACCCACACGGTCTACTGCCACGTCTGGCGGGTCAATGTCGGGCGTATCAGCCTCTACCTCCTAGACACGGACATCCTACAGAATAGTGAGTGGGACCGCTCCATCACCCACCAGCTCTACGGTGGAGAGTGGGAGAACCGCCTGAAGCAAGAGTACCTCCTAGGTATAGGGGGGATGCTCCTACTGAAGCGTCTAGGCATCCAGAAGGAGGTCTATCATATGAATGAGGGGCACGCTGCCTTCATGAACGCACAGCGCCTGCTGGACTACGTGGAGGATGAGGGACTGCCCTTCGACGAAGCTCTGGAGCTCGTACGTGCCTCCTCCATCTACACCGTACATACGCCCGTCCCTGCTGGGCATGACTACTTCGACGAAGGCCTACTCGGCAAGTACCTCGGGCATATCCCCGCTCGTCTGGGTATCTCGTGGCATGAGTTCGTAGACCTCGGGCGGGAGCATCCCGGGAGCAACGAGAAGTTCTCCATGAGCGTCTTTGCCCTAAACACCTGTCAGGAGGCCAACGGCGTGAGCCTGCTCCACGGACGGGTATCGCAGGAGATGTTCTCCCCCGTCTGGCCGGGCTTCTTCCCCGAAGAGCTCCACGTAGGCTATGTGACCAATGGTGTCCACCTCCCCACCTGGGCCTCGGCTGAGTGGCAGGCTCTCTACAGCAAGTACCTCGGGGAGGACTTCATCAAGAACCAGACGAGCGAGAGCACCTGGGCTCGCATCCAGCAGCTCCCCAACGAGCTCCTCTGGGATACCCACCAGACCATCAAGCTCCGCCTGATCGAGCACATCCGCTCCTTCTACGGCGAGCGCTGGATACGCAATAGCGGCGACCCCGAGACGACAGTCTCCGTGCTGGAGGGCATCAACCCCAACGCCCTACTCATCGGCTTCGGCCGTCGCTTCGCCACCTACAAGCGTGCGCACCTGCTCTTCACCGACCTCGAGCGACTCGAGCGCATCGTGAACAACCCGAAGTACCCCGTACAGTTCCTCTTCACCGGTAAGGCTCACCCCGCCGACGGCGGTGGGCAGGGCCTCATCAAGTACATCCTAGAGATCAGCCGTCGCCCAGAGTTCCTCGGCAAGATTATCTTCCTCGAGAACTACGATATGCGTCTGGCCAGCAAGCTCATCGCTGGTGTAGACATCTGGATGAACACCCCGACACGTCCCCTAGAGGCCTCTGGTACCTCCGGAGAGAAGGCCGAGATGAACGGCGTGCTGAACCTCTCCGTACTCGACGGCTGGTGGTATGAGGGCTATCGTGAAGGGGCTGGCTGGGCACTCACCGACAAGCGTACCTTTGCCGACCAAGGTCTCCAGGACAAGCTGGACGCCACGACCATCTACGACCTACTAGAGAAGGAGATCGTACCGCTGTACTTCAACCGCGAGGGCAAGCCCTTCTCCGACGGCTGGGTACAGACGATGAAGAACTCGATGAACTTCATCGCTCCCCACTACACCATGCGTCGCATGATGGACGACTACTTCAGCCGCTTCTACTGCAAGCTCGCCCAGCGCTCAGCTCGCCTACATGCCGATGACAATGCCATCGCCAAGGAGCTCGTGGCCTGGAAGCAAGCCGTAGCCCGCCACTGGGATGACCTACAGATCGTCTCCGTCGAGGACTCCGGCAACACCAGCTACGGATCGAACCAGCGCCATACGGGTACCAGTGAGACCGTCCGCCTAGTCCTAGACTGTGGCGCTCTGACCTGCGACCTAGAGGTAGAGCTCGTAGATGCCCGTGAGGACGAGCACGGCAAGCTCAGCCTGGTGAGCCGTACCCCCCTCTCCCTCGTGGCCGAGCAGGGGACACGCTGCACCTACGAGGTCTCCTTCGTGCAGAATAGGCCGGGCAACTACAAGCGTGCCCTGCGCATCCTCCCCTCTCACCCCGAGCTCCCACACCGTATGGACTTCGCACTCGTACGTTGGGTAGCCCTTCCCTAGTCGTTCGCTCCTCCTAGATAGATGGATAGCGAACTTACCCTCTCCCGTGCTCAGTCTCTCGTAGACGAGTGGATACGCACCTACGGCGTACGCTACTTCTCCCCCCTGACCAACATGGTCCTCCTCACGGAGGAGGTGGGGGAGGTAGCGCGCCTGATGGCGCGTACCTACGGCGAGCAGAGCTTCAAGGCCACGGACGAGCCCGCGAACCTCGCCGATGAGCTCACAGACGTCCTCTGGGTACTCCTGTGCCTAGCGAACCAGACGGGGGTAGACCTAGAGGAGGCCTTCCAGCGGAACCTAGAGAAGAAGACCCGCCGTGACCGGGAGCGACACCGAGCTAACCCCAAGCTCCACGAAAGCACGGACTAATCCCCCTACTGTATACTCATAAAACCATGGCAGAGACAACCCCCAATAAGTACACCGAGGCCTTCGCCTCCTTCGCTCCTGCACTCAGCATCGAGGAGATCGACCAGCGCATCCAAGACATCCTCTCGGGGAGCTATGAGCGCAATAACACACGTGAGGTCAAGAAGTTCCTCCACTCCACCATCGACCTCACGACCCTCTCTGGTGCAGACACCGAGGAGAAGGTCACGAAGCTCGTAGCCAGTGTCAATGACTTCGAGGGCACCGAGGACGTCCCCTCCGTAGCAGCGATCTGTGTCTACCCCAACTTCGTCAAGACCGTGCGTGACGTCCTCACCGCCCAAGGGGTGCAGGTAGCGTGCGTCAGCGGATGCTTCCCCGCCTCCCAGAGCTTCATCGAGGTCAAGATCGCTGAGACGGCTCTAGCGATCGCCGCGGGTGCAGATGAGATAGACATTGTGCTCAACCTCGGCGCCTTCCTCGCTGGCGACTACGAGGAGGCCGCTACCGAGATCGAGGAGCAGCGTGCTACCGCCCGTGGAGCACACCTCAAGGTCATCCTCGAGACGGGAGCCCTACGGGAGCCCGAGCTCATCCGCCGAGCCTCCATCCTAGCCCTCTTCTCGGGTGCTGACTTCCTCAAGACCTCCACGGGGAAGGAATACCCCGGTGCCGACCTCAGGGCAGCCTTCATCCTCTGCTCCGTACTACGAGAGTACTACGACAAGTATGGGGAGCGACGAGGCGTCAAGTTCAGCGGCGGTATCCGCTCGGCCGAGGAGGCAGTGAAGTACTACTGCCTCGTCGAAGCCCTCCTCGGGGAGGAATGGCTAGACAACCAGCTCTTCCGCATCGGAGCCTCCAGCCTCGTAGGGAGCCTTCAGGCCGAGATCCTCGGCTAAAGCCCCTCCACCCTACCCCCTAGGGGCTGAAGCAAAGCCCCTAGACGACCACAAAGAAGCCCCTAGACGACCTCCATATGGAGTCCGTCTAGGGGCTTTCCCCTTTCCCTCTGAGTCCCCTATCTAAGCACCCCCACCGAGAGGGAAAGTATAGCTACTAGGGGACTAGGGGGCAAAGAAGAATAGCCCCTACCTCGCCCAAGGAAGGACCTCGGAGCGAAGCAGGGGCTGAACACGAAACAATACAGAAAAGTGTCTGTCCTAGGGAATACCCCAGAGCGGGGAGCACACCCACCCTAGGGCTACGCCTCGGTTAGCTCTTGATATTCTGGGCGACCCAGAGGCTGAGATCCTGCTTATTGATCGCAGCAGCCATCAGCTCAGGGAACTTGTCCGGGGTACAAGCAAAGGCAGGTACCCCGAGGTTCCCGAGGAAGGCTGCATTGCCTCGGTCGTAGGAGGGCGAACCGTCGTCATTGAGAGCGAGGAGTACGATCAGCTGTACCCCCGACTGCACGAGACGGACGAACTTCTTGCGCATCTCTCGCTCGTTGCCCCCCTCGTAGAGGTCAGTCACCAGTACCAGTGTCGTCTCCTCGGGACGGGTGATATGCTCCATACAGTAGCTGAGCGCGCGGTCGATGTCTGTCCCTCCACCGAGCTGGACACCGAAGAGCAGATCCACAGGGTCACTCATCTCGTCAGTGAGGTCGGCTACCTCGGTATCGAAGACGACCATACGGGTCGTGACGGCAGGGATGGAGGCTAGCACCGAGCCAAAGATCCCCGAGTAGATCACTGAGGCACCCATCGAGCCACTCTGGTCGAGGCAGAGGATGATGTCCTTCATCCCCCTGCGTCGCCGTCCGTAGCCGATACGTATCTCGGGGATAATGGTCTTGTAGTCGGGCTGGTAGTTCTTGAGGTTCTTCGTGATCGTCGTCCGCCAGTCTATCTCGTTGTAGCGAGGGTTACGTCGGCGAGAGGACTTGTTTAGGGCACCCGCTACGGCCTGCTGGGTAGGAGCAGCGAGGCGCCTGAGGAGCTCATCGACGACCCTACGCACCACCTCGCGGGCTGTAGCCTTGCTCTTCTCTGGGATCGCTCTGGAGAGGGACATGAGGGAGGCCACGAGATGCACATCGGGGACGACCCCCTCCAGCATCTCGGGCTCGGTGAGGAGCTCATTGAGGTGCAGGCGAGAGATAGCGTCCCGCTGGATGACCTGCACGACGCTCTGGGGGAAGAACTCACGGATATCCCCGAGCCATCGGCTCACCTTGGGAGCGGAGCCTCCTAGTCCCGCAGAGCGGTCTGAGTCGTAGACGGCCTCTAGGCAGTCGTCCATACGGGCCTCATCGGCAGAGAGGCTCACGCCAGTACCATCGGCCTCATCACCACCGAGGATGAGTCGCCAGCGCTTCAGATATTCTTCTTGCATGGTCTATCTTTTCTCATCTAGTCCTAGGAATTGGCGCAGTAGCGGGAGCATACGGTCAGCAGAGTCGAGGTCGAGGGCTTCGTCCTCGGGGGCATTGGTCGCCATAGCGGCCTTGTGTCCATCCCAGGAGCGAGCCTTCTCCCCGAGCTTGCGCCGCTCGGCTCGGCTGTAGTCTGCGAAGGTCCTACGCAGCACGGGTAGGAGCTCGTGAAAGGACTCTGCCGTGAGGCCACAGACCCAGTCATTGACTAGCGTCCAGAGCCGATCCTCTAGCAGCAGGAGCGTGGAGGAGGAGCGCAGGAAGCCCTCGAGCCAGTAAGCCATGTCTAGGGGCTTCATCCCTACAGAGCTGTGGTAGGAGAGGCTCTGGGCGATCTGCTCGCTCGGTAGGCGGTCGGCTTGGTTGAGTAGGAGCGTCGAGAGTCCTGCCAGCAGAGGATGTACCTGGATGGAGGTGCGGAGCTCCTCGAGGAAGGTGAGCCACTGCTCCCGTAGCTCCTCGTTAGAGAGCGTCGTCAGTGCTTGGTCTACCTCTCTTAGGGAGCCGTAGAGGTCGTCCGCAGCATCCTCGTCGATCCCCGAGCAGGCCTGCAAGCCCCCAGCTACACTACGGGCGACGAGTACCTGTAGTATTCCCTCTAGGTGAGAGAAGTCTAAGGCACGGACAGAGCCGTAGCGTAGGATACGGACGAGCTTGGGGATCGTGTCCAGCATCTCCGCCACATCGACCGAGGAGGCCGAGAGCTCGTCCAGACGACGGGTCATCATCACCACGAGTCCGGGGAGGTCAGCAGGGATCGCTAGATCTAAGAGATCGGTGAGGCTACGGATGCTCTGCGCCTGATGCGCCTGATGGCCTAGGTAGGACTCGGTAGCCTGCTGCAGGGTATTGCCCCAGACGGCCCGCTCGATGATCGAGACGATCTGCTGGGGCTGGTAGTGGAGCTCCCACTGCTCCTTGAAGGTACCCTTGCCCGAGGCATGACGCTCCTTCCCCCAGTCGATCCCGAGGAGGGATAGACGGTGGATGAAGATACTCTTATCGAGATCCAGAGGCTTGCGCAGGTCGAGCATGATGGTCTTGATCTCGGAGGTGAAGGGCAGACGCAGGCGCTTCTGCTGTCGCTCTATGTCTACCAGGAGGGGTACCTTGGGCACATCGTCGGGGACGCTACCGAGGCGGTTGCCGACGACGAGCTTCTCCTTGATTAGCTCCAGCAGGATCGGATCTCCGAAGCTCATGACGGTGACAGCTGCCTGGCTGTAGTCCTCCAGCATCGCCCGAGGGTAACCCTTCAGAGCGGCCATAGCGTGTGCTAGGCGGACGGTCTCGATGACATGGGCTACGGAGATGTCCATATTCTTCTTGCGAAGGAGCTTGGCCATCCTTCCCACCCAGAGCGTACCATCGTCCCCGGGGTGGTGCCATAGGTAGTCGTACCAGCCCGGGGAGGTGATCCCAGCGCCATAGCCACTGTAGAGGGAGAGTCGGTCGTAGGTCCAGGGGATCCAGGTCGTGGTGATCTTGATCTTCGGGAGCCCCTTGAGTCGCTCGTTATCATCCTTGACCTTGATCTTGCCCCGAGCCTCTAGGGCTGGGACGTGCCAGGCACCACAGATGACGACGATCACCCGGTCACCTGCCCGCTCGGCCTCACGGAGCTGCTTGCGCATCCAGGCTTCACGCTGTAGGTCGGACTCAGTAGTATGCTCGGGGAAGGCCTCCCGTAGGGCGGTCATCGCTTCGCTCACAGCCTGGAAGACCTCTTCCCCACCGGCACTGCTCTCCACACGGAGGTTCCACCAAGCCTCTCCATCCGATAGCCCGTCGATCTCAGCGAGGGCATCGAAGGGGTCAAAGGCTCGGAGTGTCTCTCCCTCCTGCTCCGAGTCCTCCGATGGGGCTGTACTTGTCTCCTCGGGGCTCTCTGCGGGAGTGGGGTCCTCTGCGGACGAGGGCTCCTCAGTCTGAGGGATACCTTCGGCGGGGGTAGGGGCTTCGGCGGGGGTTGAGTCCCCCGTCTCCTCGGCTTGCCCCTCGGCCTGCTCCTCATCCTTCTCCTGGGTAGAGGCTAGGCGATAGATGAGCGGTAGGTCAAAGAAGTGGAGCTCTACCCCCTCGGTAGCAGCATAGTACATCGCCTGCCACTCGGGGGAGAAGACGGCGAAGGGGTAGAAGACCGCATTCCGGGGGCTCGTAGGCTCGTAGGCCAGTAGCGCTACGGGGGGCTTCATTCCCTCCCGAGCGATCTGGCCTAGGAGCTCCTCGGCCTCGGGTGGCCCCTCGACGAGGATGAGGTCAGGGCGGAGTGTCCGGAGACGCTCCCGCACACGACGGGCAGAGCCTGGGCCGTGATGCCTGATCCCTAGTATATGCGTCGCCATAGCACTAGATCATGTCACGCGAAGCACGGTAGATATCCTTCCACCCATCACGCTGCTTGACGACGGTCTCCATGTACTCCTGCCAGACGATCTTGTCCTGCACGGGGTCCTTGACGACAGCCCCGAGGATCCCCGAGACCAGATCCTCGGCATGTAGGGCTCCATCACCGAAGTAGCCAGCCATCGCCAGACCGTTGTTCACCACGGAGATCGCCTCGGCGGTGCTCAGGGTACCCGTAGGACTCTTGAGCTTGGTCTTGCCGTCGGAGGTAGCCCCAGAGCGTAGCTCGCGGAATATGGTGACGACACGGCGGATCTCCTCTAGGGCAGGCTTCTCGGCGGGGAGCTTCATCACCTGCTCGAAGCTCTCGACTCGCCTGCGGACGATATCGATCTCCTCGTCCAGCGTGTCGGGTAGAGGGAGGATGACTGTATTGAAGCGACGCTTGAGGGCGCTGGAGAGGTCATTGACCCCCTTGTCTCGGTTGTTCGCCGTGGCGATGACGTTGAAGCCTCGGATGGCCTGCACCTCTTGGTTGAGCTCGGGGATAGGCATTGCCTTCTCCGAGAGGATGGTGATGAGGGTATCCTGCACATCGGAGCCTATACGGGTGAGCTCCTCGACACGGGCTACCTTACCCTCCTTCATTGCCTTCATGATGGGGGTCTCGACGAGGGCACCTTCGCTAGGGCCTTCGGCTAGGAGTCGGGCATAGTTCCACCCATAGCGGATCGCCTCCTCGCCCGTGCCAGCTGTACCCTGTACGATGAGGGTGGAGTTGCCCGAGATAGCAGCGGCTAGGTGCTCACTGACCCAGCTCTTGGCTGTCCCTGGGAGACCATAGAGCAGGAGGGCTCGGTCAGTCACAAGGGTCGCTACGGCTATCTCCATGAGGCGCCTACGACCTATGTACTTCGGGGTTACCTCGAAGCCATTCTTGAGCTTCCCCCCGAGGAGGTAGGTGACGACGGACTGAGGGGAGAGTACCCAGTTGTCGGGGATTGGGTTGGTCTCGTTCTTCTTTAGCTCGTGGAGTTCTTCTGCGAAGAGTTGCTCGGCATGTTGCCTTAGTAATGTGCTCATATTATACGTATGTAGTGTTCTTGTTTATTCGGCGGGTTCTTGTTTGTCCTGTGGGAATGCTTTGTCTAGGGCAGCCTTCGTCTGCATGATGAGGTAGAGGTCCTGTATCGTGGATTGCTTGGAGGCCGGCATCGTCTGGGGGATCATATCCGCCCCATCGGAATTGAGGCAGCCGGATAGTGAAGCCATTACCTTGGGGTGCAGGGATAGACCTATCTGCTCCAGCTTCTCTGGGCGGGAGTAGAAGTGGCTACTGGTGATGATGATCCTCAGGACTTCATTAGAGAAGTGGGGACCCCAAGCCTCCTCGTCCTCTGCTATCCACCGCTCAGGGATGCCATAGCGTGCCTTGTAGTGGCTGTAGTCTATATCCTCGCGCTGTGTGGGGGAGAGGAGCCCGACGAGCTCCTCGAGGGTATTGCTGTCGTTCTGTACCTGCAGCACCCAGTAGGCCCAGTAGCGGTCTCGTAGGGTGAGGATCGGACTCGTTATGGAGAAGTTGGAGGCGAAGGGAGGTGCCTTCGCTAGCCGCTGGGCAGCCACTCTCGGGTCAGTCGTCTCGTAGAACTCCATCCAGAAGGTGAGGGGGACACGCTCGGCGATCTGGCGTAGGATGTAGTGTTCATCACTCTCACCCTTGTTGGGGCTAACCTCGGCGATACCCAGCTCCTTGAGCTCGGGGCTGTAGGGGATCGGGGTATACGACCAGCCTAGTATACGCCCATACTTCAGATGCCCCCTTAGGAGCTCACAGTAGCGTCTGACGAGCTGCCCCGCTGGTAAGCTCCCGAGGAGCGAACGAGCGGCCTCACGCACCTTCTGACTGCGGTCCTTCGCCATCACGGTGCTGAGGAACTCTTCGTCCTCCATACTAAGCCCTATACTGAAGCATGAGAGTAGAGCCTCTCTACTGGCAGCCGTCTCCTCCCGCCAAGTACGCTCGACGAGGGGTATCGCTGCCCGGGGATCCTCCCTACGCACCTGTCTGAGGAGCTGTAGGCGTGCCCGCTGACTAGATACCTCCCAGTGCTCCACCTCTAGGGGGGGCTCAGCCTCTATCCCTAGGAAGGGGAGGCACCATCGTCCTCTATTGCCCGAGACCTTGAGCGCATCAGCTCTGCAGGCTACGCTGTAGCCTCCGTACTTCTTGTAGACCTCACTCAGGAGTGTGTATACACGCTCTGGGGAGATGATCTGCTCTGCCCGAGCGATGATGTCGAGCCCATAGGCCAGGGTACGAGAGAGTCCACTCGTCAGGAGCATCACCAGCTGGGACTCTACCTCCTGGGAGAGGTAGGGGAGCGTCTCCTCGGGGGACTCTGAGATGGGGTAGGCGACCTCTCTATCATCTGGCAAAAGGCCTGCTCGGCGGTAGGCAAAGACCAGCGCCGAGAGGCGATAGAAGGCCTCCTCGCTGTCCGCACTCTCCTGCTGGATCCGCTCCCACTCTGGCTGTAGCTTGGGCAGCGGACAGGTGCATGTCCTGCCCGAGGTGCCTAGTAGAGCTAGGCTGACTAGACTATTCGTTATACTACTCATACTTCGTTGGTGTGATACGCGTCCTATATGGTGTAGTAGCTGCCATCGTAATCGATGGAGATGAGCTGCCACTCACCTTCGTCGGCGATGATGAAGGCTCCGCAGGGCTTCCCGCCCGTCAGGGTCAGGAAGTGAAGGCCATGCTCTCTACTCACTGAGACAGGCTGTCGTCTGCCCCTCATGTCGTAGAGTGCGAAGGTATCCCCCTCTGGGGCGAGACGCACCTCATGGATCAGTAGGGGTACATAGCGGACGAAGGGGTTACAGCACATCTGGTCTCGATAGTCAACCATTGCCTCCTCTATACTGTCGTGATAGTGGATGATCACCTCCTTATCTACGATCTGGACATCCTGTACGAGGACTCGCCTATTGAGCCTGCCCTTGTATGGGAAGGCCTTGGCATGATACACCTTCCCTACCATCAGAGTGAGCTCCCCAGAGGGTCGCCCTGGGACGATGAAGCTAAGGCGCACAGTGATACGATCGCTCCGAAGACCATAGAGGTAGGTGGCCTCGGTCTGATTGTCCCCCACCTCTCGGGTCTCTCTGTGTAGGACGAACCAGTCGTCCTCTATCCCCTCCCCAGCGAGTACCTCATCCTGTGACTGAGGGATACCGACCATCGTCCGTAGCTCTGTCTGCCAGTCCTCGCTGAGGGTATCTATCCTACGGTAGGCGGAGAGGAGGAGGTAGAGACGGGAGAGGCGCTCGGTGAGGAGCTCCTTCCAGCCCTCGGTGTCATAGTCTATCTCGTAGATCTCATAGAGGCGCTGAGCCAGCCCCGGTGCCTGAGCATCCACCATCCTACGTGCCATCTCATGGATACTCCCCCGCTGGCTGGAGGCTACGTGCATGAGTCCCGTACGCAGTAGGTCCTTCATCCACAGCTCCAGCTCCTCTATCCCAGCTAGGATCTTAGCGTGACGGTTGGCTAGCCTACGGGCAGCCTGCTTAGGATCTTTGGGCTGTTCGCTCTCCTTCTTGCGCTCCTCGCGCTGAGCCTTCTTCTCGGCTGCCTCTGCACGTTTGTCTATCCAGGAGGTGACCCAGTCGGGCTCTTCCTCCTGAGTGAAGGAACCTTCGTTACGGGCATAGAGTAGGAGCAGACCTAGGGAGTGTTTGCAGGGGAACTTGTGGCTAGGGCAAGAGCATTTGAAGGCTATATTCGTGAGGTCTACTATCGTCTGGTAGGGAGACGACCCCGAGCCCTGACAGTGTCCCCATAGGGCTCTGTCGCTACATCGGAGCAGGGGCCACTTGCTGGTCTTTGCTTGGCCTTGTCCCGCTTTGACGGAGGCGGCATCGGGTGCGAGCTGTAGTATTTGGTCTTCGGTAAGTCTGATGGACATAGTGAAGTCTATTAGCGTTGTGTGACCAAAGGTAGTGATTATACTTGATAACTTTTATTTCTCCGCCCTACGGTGAGGGCCGACACTTGATCTCGCTCGCACACTCCTGCCTTCGTTTTTTCGGGGGGGATTATTCATATCCTAGAGAGCCTTAGCCTATCCCTAAAGATCCTACTTATTATCCCCAAGAAATAGACCTACAGGCAAGCCCTACAGAGGATATACTTAGAGCGAGGTAGTGTACACGCGTGTATACTGTTGTGTACACGTGGGTATACAGTAGTGTACACACGTGTATACTCATCCCTCCTAGGTAGGAGGTATTCGCTGGGCATATCTAGACTAGAATATAGATACTTCTATCTTCGGCGTGTACTCCCTCACGACCTTACCCTCGCACCATAGTGATTTCATACGTCAGCCCTGTACGGTCAGGGCTGACCGAGCATCACTCCTCTACGACCTATAGGGGGGCGATAAGCCCCTTATTTAGGGCGTTCCGAAGGGGTGTCCGACGCTCTCGGTAAGAACGCTTCAGCGCTCTCGGTAAGAACGCTTCAGCGCTCTCGGTAAGAGCGCTGAGACGATCATTATAGGAGCGCAGAGACGCTCTCGGTAAGAGCGCCGAGGCGTTCATTATAGGAGCGTGGAGACCCCCTCAGCAAGGGGCATCTCCAGCCCCTAGAGCTACGTATGATGGAGGGGAGGGAGTGAAGGAGAGGGAGAGAGGGGGGAGCAAAGGAGCGAGTGAGGAGGGAAGACTCCAGCCCAGAGGAAGGAAGAGCGGGCAGAGGAAGGACCGTATCTATCCTATCTACCGTATCTTTGTCCCCTGCATGGAGCACCCCGCCTCGGTGTGCAGAGTGCCCCATACGTGTCACAGATCCATTTGTCCTCATGTAGACCTATGTCCTCTATAGATCCCCAGCAGATAGCTATCGCAGACTACGACTATCCCCTACCCGACGAGCGTATCGCTCGCTACCCCCTGCCCGATAGGAGCAGCTCCAAGCTCCTAGTCTACCGTGGAGGGGAGATCAGCGAGCACACCTTCAGAGATCTGCCTGAGCTCCTACCCGAGGGTACCGTCCTCGTGCGTAATAACTCCAAGGTCATCCGTGCCCGCCTCGTCTTTCACAAGGAGAGCGGAGCACGCATCGAGATCTTCTGCCTCGACCCCTCCGTCCCCGAGAGCTACGAACGCTCCCTCTCGGCCACCGAGCAGTGCAGCTGGCACTGCATGATAGGCAATGCCAAGCGGTTTAGGCTCGACACAAGCCTCTACGAAGACCTCTCAGGCTCCAAAGGTCAGGTGCGCCTACAAGCCAAGCGTGTCGCCGAGGGCGAGGTGGCCTTCAGCTGGGACAACGCTCACTATACCTTCGGCGAACTGCTAGAGCTCATGGGTATCCTCCCCATCCCCCCCTATCTCGATAGGGAGACGGAGGAGAGTGACTTGACTACCTACCAGACCGTCTATGCCCAGCGGGAGGGATCAGTGGCAGCTCCTACGGCAGGGCTACACTTCACCCCCGAGGTCTTTGCCCAGCTTCGGGAGCGGGATATAGAGGTGCTGGACGTGACGCTACACGTCGGGGCAGGTACCTTTCGCCCAGTCAAGGCAGAGCTCATCGGAGGGCACGAGATGCACGCCGAGCTCATCTCCGTCTCCCGTAGCACGCTGGAGTATCTACGAGCGAGCCTAGGGCACATCATCGCTGTAGGGACGACCTCGGTACGCACGCTGGAGAGCCTCTACCACCTCGGTGTCTACCTCACCGAGCACCCCGAGAGTCAGCCCGAGGAGCTACACGTCAGCCAGTGGCAACCCTATCAGGGTGGGGAGGTCTATGATGCCGACCGAGCTCTAGGGACACTCCTATGTTATATGGAGTGTCATGAGCTCACGCAGCTCGTCTTCCCCACGAGTATCATCATCGCCCCGGGCTATGTCTACCGAGTCGTCCGAGGGATGGTCACCAACTTCCACCAGCCCCACAGTACGCTCCTGCTACTGATAGCAGCCTTGATAGGGGAAGACTGGCGGCGGGTGTACACCTATGCGCTGGAGCATGAGTTTCGTTTTCTGAGCTATGGGGATAGCTCACTGCTGATGCCCTATTAGACTTATTGGACTTATTGGACCTATTGGACTTAGGAGGTAGGTCTAATAGGTCTAATATTATCTATATTTGTGGACATGACTTAAATATACCCTGTATGTCCACACCTCATAGCTTCCTTCCGCAGAAGGGGCGGTACCGAGACCTCGTCGCCTTTCAGAAGGCAGAGTGTATCTATGATATTACCTTTTACTTTGCTCATCACTTCCTGGAGCGGGGTGATCGTACCATCGACCAGATGATACAAGCAGCTCGTAGCGGTAAGCAGAATATCGCTGAGGGTACCGCCGCCTCTACTACCTCCAGAGAGACCGAAATCAAGCTCCTCAATGTAGCCAAAGCCAGCCTCCAAGAACTCCTCCTCGACTACGAAGACTATCTGCGTGTACGTGACCTCGAGCAGTGGAGCCTAGGCAGCGAGAAAGCAACCCAGGCACGTAGAGCCTGCTGGAAATGCAACGACTCTGCCTACTACCGGGAGGCAATCAAAGTACGTCCCCCCTGCACGATAGCCAATATAGCTATCACCCTGATCCACCAGACCGACAGTCTCCTACGCAAGCTCATAGAGGCTGCTAAGGCAGCCTTTCTCAAGGAGGGTGGCATACGAGAGGAGATGTCTCGAGCCCGAAGAGCGACGAGAGAGCCGAGTTCGACGAAGAGAGAGCCGAGCTCCTAGGAATATTGGACTTATTAGACCTATTAGACCTATTGGACTTATTAGACCTAGGCGGTAGGTCTAATAAGTCCAATAGGTCTAATAGGTCTAATAGCTGATATTGTGTAACTTTGTCGTTTAGTAAATAGCCCCTCGTGGGCGATGAGGATATTTCTATCGACGAACTAGAACAATCAACAATAATGGCACAGCAAGAAGACCTCTTCAAGAAGGTAATCGCTCACTGTAAGGAATACGGCTTCGTCTTCCCCTCCTCCGAGATCTATGATGGCCTCGGCGCTGTCTATGACTATGGACAGCTCGGTAGCGAACTCAAGAACAACATCAAACGCTACTGGTGGGAGGCCATGACACTCCTTGCCCCCAATGTCGTGGGTATTGACTCCGCCATCTTTATGCACCCCAAGATCTGGAAGGCCTCTGGACATGTCGATGCCTTCAATGATCCCCTCATCGACAACAAAGACTCCAAGAAGCGCTACCGTGCCGATGTGCTCATCGAAGATCACCTAGCCAAGATCGAGGAGAAAATCAATAAGGAGGTAGCTAAGGCGGCCAAGAAGTTCGGCGAGAGCTTCGACGAAGCCCAGTTCCGCTCCACCAACCCCCGAGTACTCGAGTACCAAGCCAAGTGGGATGAGGTACATAGACGCTTCGCCGAGGCGATGAATGCCACCGACCTAGAGGGGCTACGACAGATCATCCTAGACTGTGAGATCGTCTGCCCCATCAGTGGCACACGCAACTGGACAGAGGTGCGACAGTTCAACCTCATGTTCGCCACCGAGATGGGCTCTACGGCAGAGGGTGCTATGAAGGTGTACCTTCGCCCTGAGACCGCTCAGGGGATCTTCGTCAATTTCCTCAACGTGCAGAAGACCGGACGTATGAAGATCCCCTTCGGGATCGCTCAGATCGGTAAGGCCTTCCGCAACGAGATCGTAGCTCGTCAGTTCATCTTCCGTATGCGCGAGTTCGAGCAGATGGAGATGCAGTTCTTCGTTCGCCCAGGAGAGGAACTCCGATGGTTCGACTACTGGAAGGACCTTCGCCTACGCTGGCACAAGGCTCTCGGTCTAGGAGACCAGAAGTACCGCTTCCACGACCACGAGAAGCTCGCCCACTATGCCAACGCTGCTACGGACATCGAGTTTGAGATGCCCTTTGGCTTCAAGGAGGTAGAGGGTATCCACAGCCGTACGGACTTCGACCTCAAGCGTCACGAGGAGTTCAGTGGCAAGAAGATGCAGTACTTTGATCCCGAGCTCTCGGAGAGCTACACCCCCTACGTGATCGAGACCTCAATAGGTGTAGACCGTATGTTCCTCAGCCTAGTCTGTGGATGCTATGAGGAGGAAGAGCTAGAGGGTGGAGAGAAGCGCACCGTGCTCCACCTACCCGCTGCCCTAGCTCCTGTCAAGCTCGCTATCCTGCCCCTCGTACGCAAGGATGGACTAGACGACAAGGCTCGTGAGCTGTACGACAGCCTAAAGTTTGACTTCAACTGCCAGCTCGACGAGAAGGACTCTATCGGTAAGCGTTATCGCCGACAGGATGCCATCGGCACCCCCTACTGTGTGACCATCGACCACCAGACGATGGAGGATGGTACGGTCACCCTCCGCCACCGAGACACGATGCAGCAGGAGCGCCTCCCCATCAGTGACCTCGCTAGCCGCCTCTCCGAGGAGACCTCGCTGAAGAGCCTCCTCCGTCGTATCTAACCCCCCCTTCACCTACCACTCATGATCAGCAAGCGCCTATATACACTTGGCCTCGGCCTCCTGACCCTCGTCGCCCTGCCTAGCTGCAACGACGCTATCGACACCCAGCAGCAGCGCCGCGAGAACAACGAGAAGGTCTTCCGTACCTTCAAGGGACGCGAGGGCTATAGTCCCGTCAGCATCCCTGGTATCTATGGGAGCAACTTCGTCTACATGAAGTATACCACCCACGGTAAAGGCAAGGAGAAGCCCGCAGCGACCGACAACGTCCGCTGTGAGTACACGGGCTACCTCACCACAGAGTGGGTAGAGGATAGTACCCAGGCACGTCCCTTCGACAGCAATACCAGCCAGACCCTCATCACCCCAGCACGAGTCAATACCTACATCACGGGCTTCGCTATCGCCCTGCAGAACATGGTCGTAGGAGATGCTGCCGAAGTCGTCATCCCCTGGTACTTGGGCTACGGAGGACAGACCGTAGGGGGAATTCCCTCCTACTCCAGCCTCTTCTTTAAGCTCAAGCTCGTAGAGATCGTCAAGTAACCCAAGAGAGAACTAAATGCATATACTCATCTCGAACGATGATGGCTTCCGTGCCGCAGGCATCCAGGAGCTAGCAGCCGCTATGCTCCCCTACGGCGAGGTAACCATCGTCGCCCCCGATGGCCCCCGCTCTGGCTACTCCGGAGCGATCACTACTACACAGCCCCTGCGCCTGAAGCACCGAGGGCAGGAGGGTGACCTACAGGTCTATAGCTGCGAAGGTACCCCCGTGGACTGTGTGAAGCTAGCCCTCAATACGGTCTTCGCTGAGAAGCGACCCGACCTCATCCTCTCTGGGATCAACCACGGGAGCAACGAGGGGATCTGTGTCAGCTATTCAGGTACGCTAGGTGCCGCTCGTGAGGGCTGTATCTATGGCATTCCTTCGCTAGCTATATCCCTCGATGATACGGCATGGCACCCTGACTTCAAGGACTCTATAGACTACACCCTACAGGTCGTAGAGATGATGAAGCGCACCACTCTACCCCGACAGACTATGCTCTCACTCAATGTCCCTAAGGGCGAGCCCAAGGGACTGAAGATCTGCCCGATGACGGTAGGACGCTTCGTAGAGGAGTTCGTCAATAGCCAAGATGGTCGGGGCAAGGAGGTACACTGGATGACGGGTTATCAGATAGCAGGTGACGATCCTCACCCCGGGGACTGGCACTATCTACGCGAAGGGTGGGCTACCCTCACCCCGCTACAGCTGGATACGACCAACCACCAGTACCTAGAGGAGCTACGCTCCCTAGCGGGTAGATAGACTAGAGCCATGCGCTACTTCCTCGTCGCAGGCGAAGCCTCTGGAGACCTACATGCCTCAGCACTCATACGAGCACTGAGGCAGGAGGATCCAGAGGCTTCGTTTGCCTTCATGGGAGGGGAGCGAATGCAGGAGGCTTCGGGTACCGCTCCTGTAGCCCACTATAGCCAAGTGGCCTTCATGGGTATCATCGATGTAGTGAAGCATCTGGGTACTATCATGAGGGTCGGTAGGGCTGTCCAGCGTGCTCTCCTAGAGTTCAGACCCGATGTGGTCATCCCTGTGGACTTCGCTGACTTTAACCTCCGCTTCATCCTTCCTTTCACCCGAGAGAAGCTCCCCGAGGCTAAGATCATCTACTACATTCTTCCCAAGCTCTGGGCATGGCGTAGTGGTCGTATCCGCAAGCTCCGCCAGTATATCCACCACGGGCTGTGTATCCTGCCCTTCGAGGAGAAGTACTTCGCTAGCCGAGGCCTCCCCGTCACCTATGTGGGCAACCCATGTACAGATGCGCACCTGACCTACCTTGGTGAGCATCCCGGGGAGGTCAAGCCCACTCCCCTCATCGCCCTCATCCCGGGGAGCCGTCGGAGCGAATTGAAGAACAACCTCCCCACAATGCTTGCCACCACCGCCCCCCTACTAGATCGTGGCTATGAGGTCACGATAGCTGGTGCTCCTGGACTGGGACGAGAGGACTATACTCGCTACCTAGAGGGCTATGAGGGTGTAGGCATTACCTTCGGGGATACCTATGGACTCATGCGCCGCTCTCAGTTAGCCCTCGTCACCTCCGGTACCGCTACACTGGAGACAGGATTGTGGCGTACGCCTATGGTCGTCTGCTATCGTATGGGAGGTGGTCGGGTAGCATGTCTAGCCTTCGAACACCTCTTCTCCGTACGCTTCTTCTCGCTCGTGAACCTCATCCTCGGTAGAGCAGCTGTACCTGAGCTCCTAGGCGATAGGATGAATAGGGGCGAACTCACCCGCTCTATCCTCCCTCTACTCGACTCAGGGAGCGAAGAGCGACGGGCACAGCTGGAGGCCCTAGAGGCACTTTGCCGGAGCGTAGGCACTACCCCCGCAGCACCCCGAGCAGCCCGCACCCTACTTACCCTCATGGGGCGGTAGGTAGCCACTCATACCTCCAGAGCCTACACACTTAGTCTCATCCGAGGCACGCCCCTTTACTCCCTACTTTTACCCTCCCCCACCCTCTTCGCTCCCTCTACTCTATATATTATTATGGAGTAGAGGGAGTGCTTCTAGTCTTCATCTGAGGCACCCCCTTTGCCCCCCACTTTTACCC
>NZ_CAJPPN010000041.1 GCF_905372525.1 uncultured Porphyromonas sp. | reverse complement strand
CTCTTCCTCCCCGACCGAGCCCCCACTCCCCTCACCGACGCTAGAAGCGAAGCTCCCAGCGCCCCCCTTACCAGCTAGGTGAATTATCTTGACGGAGATATACGGCCTGCGTAGTACAGTATATATAGAACTCTCTTGCGTCCCATCCGAGATTTTTGAGTAAGAGCGTATCGAACCGACCATAATCAGATGGACACGCCCCCCCCTTCATATATGGGTAGAGAGACACACAGACGGAGAGGAAGCCTAAGGCACGACGCCTAGAGTAACCATCCACACATACACATAAAGGGTACTCCTCCTCCGGATCTAGGAAGGTATGCAATAGACCACGCATATCTATCGGAGGACATTTCCCATTTACTCTGGTCGTCCCTCTATAGACACTGTGGAATCCAGTCATAGAGTGCTCTCGGTCGTGCGATCTATACATCTTGTAGAGGGCATAACTATCCCCAGCATCCCTTGAGTGAAGCTCTGGTACAATATCTAGCCACTCTCTAGTAAGGTGTAACCACTTCAGCGACTCATCATCGTAAGACATTAAGGAAACGCATTCGCTTCCCCGTCCTTTGGGTTTTGCTGTGAACTTACATCCAAGGATAAGCCTCTCACCGATCTGCCGGTTGATAACACCGACGATATCTGTGGCAACCATCTTATTATATATACTCTCCGGGAACAAATCATCTGTCCTCTCAGGGATACATATATCATCAACACCACTCTCTATATAGCTATAGGTAGAAGTGAATATAGTATACTCGGGTGAATCCATTAAAGAGAAGGGGATATATAGGGTCAGTGATACGGGCGTATCCAAAGAAGACCACTGGGTATGCACTCCATATTCGAAAGGAGAACAGTCCAAGTAATGGAGGAAACTTCGGATAGCTTTGTTCTCAAGAGAGGCGAGAAATAACATCTCTTGTTCGTATTCGTAATCGAAGCGGATACGAACAACTCTATCTCCATCTCGACCGATTGGAGTATATTTGGTACTGTCTATGTTTATTCGTGGCATAATGGAGGCTTCTTTGGTGGTTCGCTACTCGTATGTGTAGTCGAGGGTATCGTGCTTGATCCAACAGAATTCTAGCTACTCTCCCTCCGCCTATTACTACTCTTAATCAGGAATGTACTCTTTACTAAAAACAGTCTCTCTCGGGCATACCCCGTCAGGGTCGCCCTTTCGGCACAAAGGTAATCGCTTTTATCCAGAAGGAGGTAATGTCGCTCCCACTCCCCTCTCCGACGCTAGAAGCGAAGCTCCCAGCGCACTGAGGGGACGAGGGAGAGGATGCTGAGCTGTCGCCAGCTATTCCGCTCGTAGTAGATGAGATAGGGGTTCTTGCGGTTGAGGATATTGTAGATCCCGATGGTGAGCTCATGGCTCACTCGACGTCTGCGCCAGAGGAAGGAGTAGCTGAGGTCAAAGCGGAGGTAGGGCGGTAGCCGATAGGCATTGAGCGAGGACATCTGCGTACGAGTGGTCGCATGATAGTCTTGCTCTGAGGGCACGAAGATCCCCGACTCCTGAGTCTCCCAGTAGGGGAGCCCCTCGGCTTGGTAGCTCGCCAGTGGGATCGTCATCGTCCCCCCTGAGGTCAGATAGCCAGCTAGAGAGAGGTGTTGCTCACGTCGTGCCGTACGGCATACCTCGTAGCGAGTCTGGACATTGAGGATATGTGTCCTATCGAAGCTGAAGGGATAACTACGCCCCCCATTGAGCTCGGGGAAGGTACGCCTCGTCCGAGAGAGTGTATAGGAGAGTGAGCCCGTGAGTCGCCCCTGACGCTTCTCTACCCAGAGCTCCAGCCCATAGGAGTGCCCCCGGCCGGTGAGGACGTCCTCCTCCCAAGAGACATTGTGGCGGGTGAAGTGATTGAGCCAGCTACGATAGGCGGTGAGCCCCGTGAGACGACGGTAGTATCCCCCGAGGGTAATATAGAGCCCCGGGGTGCTCCAGACACCCCCGAGGTAGCCCTGATCGGAGTGCTCGGGGCGAAAGCGATGAGAGGCGGGGATCACGAGATCGAGCGCCCACCCTACGGGTAGCCCCTCGAGCGTGTGCTGATACTGGGTCAAGTGGTCATAGGTTGCCTCGAGGGAGAGGGTCGGTGTGAGGACGAACTCGTACTTGAGTCGGGCATCTAGGTGGTGACTGATCTGCCTCCCTGGGTCTCTGAAGAGGTTGTAGCGTAGCCCTGCCTGCACACTGTAGTTGGGGTTGCGGTAGCGCCCCTCCATGTAGAGCGAGGCAAGGGTCGTCGTGAAGGTCGGACTCCAGTCCGCCCCCCTCGCACCATCGACAGCCAGGCTCTGCATCATCGGGCGAAAGGTCTGCTGGCGTAGGTCAAGCCCCGCCCCGAGATCCAGCTCCCGTACCTGGGTTGTCAGATGACTGCGTAGAGCCCACTCCCCCTTCTCCGAGCCTACGACGAGCCCACGACGGATACCATCCTGTCCGACCTGCCCCTGCCGTGTGCTGTAGCCCGCATAGTAGACCGAGGTCTCTAGGTGAAGTTGCTCCCGAGGGGTGTAGGTCCAGCCTACCTTCAGCGCCCTATTGCGCCAGCCGAAGGAGATCTTATTGCGATCCACTCCCTGCTCTTCCTCGGAGAGGTAGCCGAGGTAGTCATTGCTCCCGAAGAGGAGGACCTCAGCAGAGTGCTGTGCAGAGAGCGCCCAATGGACCTTGGCATAGAGATCCTGTACCTGTGCGTCGAAGTCGCCCGTGATAGCCTCCTTGCCTAGGAGAGCCTTCAGCAGGAGATACTCGGGACGAAGGAGGGAGGAGCGTCCAGCCACCTGATAGGAGAGTCTATCCCCGATGAGTCGCCCCTCTAGTGCCCCACCTACCATCAGTGGGGATAGAGCGAAGGAGCCCCTAGGTCTACCAGCCGAAGGCCTCCGGCTACGTATCTGTAGGAGCGTGGAGGTAAAGTCCCCCGAGGAGGCTGTGATCCCTCCCATCTGGAAGGTGGACTGCCCTACTATATCGGGGTGAAAGACCGAGAAGAGCCCGAAGAGGTGCGTCGGAGCAGGGATAGGTACCCCGTCTAGCTCCGTCCTATTGTTGCCACTACCTGCCCCACGCACATAGAAGCCTAGTCCTCCCTCCATGCCCTGAGAGACCCCGGGCAGGAGCTGTGGGTAGCGCAGTACATCGACCTCCCCCGCTAGGGTAGCCATCCCACGGACATCTGCGGAGGTATAGACGAAGGTGCTATTGCCCCGTGTAGCACCGTGTCCGATCACGGTCACCTCCTGGAGCTCCTTCCCTAGAGGGGTGAGGGTGAACTCCCCCCCTTGGCCTAGGCGCAGGGTCACATGCCTCTGCCGATAGCCATCGGCAAAGAGGACGACGCGCAGGCTATCCGCACCGTAGTCAAAGGTGAACTGTCCCTGCCCATCCGTCCAGGCTAGGCGGTATCCCCGCTCCGTCAAGATCTCCACCCCCGAGAGGGCTCGGGTCGTCTCAGCGTCACGGACTCGTCCGCTATAGCGCTGCCCCTCGGCTCGCTCTACACCGAGCAGGAGCATGAGTAGGAGCAGGAGCGAAAGCAGGCACCTGCGCCCTCCCGTCCCTCGGGTATGCAGTATCGTACGCATCATATAATATAGATGTATGTACTAGGGTAAGGACTCGTGACAGTAGTAGGCTGTCTGGTAGTAGGCGGCGAAGATCCCCAGACCGTGCTCTATATTGGAGTAGATCGTCGTCTGGTCAAACCACGCTGCGGGGTCATCCTCGCTCTCATAGAAGATCATCTTCTCCACGACCGAGCGCAGGTAGCGATCATACTCCTGCGACGCAGCTCTGAAGACGACAAAGGATGCCCGACTAGGGGCATGCTGTACGACGAACTCATAGGGAGTCCCTCCCGTAGGGTCGTCGCTCGGTGGGGTAATACGGGTATAGTAGCGGTAGAGGGCGACAGCTCCATAGCTCTGATCCCAGGCTGCCAGCTCGCTCTCCTCGTTGAAGTGGTCGGCTCGCCGATGGTTCGTCCCGAGCTGCTGACAGAGGCGGGGATTCGGATCCTCCGCTAGCTTCGGGGGATGGAGGGGGTCACAGGGTACCTCCTTGAGACTCGAGCTCAGGCAAAACATCCAGTAGGGAGCCCCTAGCGTCCGCTGTGTGAAGAGCCGTGTCGTAGCGCTACGCAGAGCCCTACGTCGTACGTCTACGGGGGAGGGCATCCGGGTGGTAGCTCTCAGGGTCGGGCGCTGGGGAACCTCCACCTCTAGCCGGTAGTGACGCCCAGCAGTAGGACGGAAGCGAAGCTCCCAGGTTCCATACCCTACGCGGACGAAGGTGCCGACAGCCGTCCCCTCCTCATAGAGGGTCGCTCTGGCCTGCTCTACCTCATCATAGAAGCGCCCACCGCCCATCTCTCGGCTATAGGTGAGCTTGAGGCGCTGGACATCAGCGTTGGTGAGGACGCAGGAGGCGACGACCTGCACCTCTGTCTGGGGGCGGATATCGATCTCTTTCGTACAAGAGCCGAGGCCACAGAGCATAGCCAAGAGTGGCCAGAGCGCCCAGATAGGATAGAGTCTCCGGCTCATCTTAGCTCTACCTCTAGCGTGTCTCGGAGTACCTTACCCTCTGTGGTCTCTAGGATGGAGACCAGCTTGGTCTTGATGGGGAGCTCCTCGGGGCGACGCTTCAGGCGAAACATCACCACGGGTGGTGCCATCGGCTCCATCGAGAGCCACTGCCCGATATTCGCCACCATCCTCTTGTCCGAATAGCCCCAGAGGAGGGTCTTCGTCCGAGAGGAGATGATCTGCCGGGGGCTAAACTCGTAGATACTGAAGTAGTCGTTCAGCGAGCTCTCCGCAGGCTGCCCGAAGAGGGGGGAGAGGGAGACGATCCGGAAGTCCTTCACCCCCGTGACCCGATAGGCCCAGGGTGTGGGGGGGGCCAATGAACTGTAGTCACCGCTCGCTCTATACACTTGCTTCTGTGCCTCGGGCCTATTATTGTAGTCATGTGCTAGCTGACGCTCCAGCTCCCTATTGCGAGGAGCGAGTCCGGGCTTATTAGGACCAATAGTCTCATACCATCTGTCTCTAGCCTCCTCGCTGGGTATACCCTTGACACGTTCCCGTATCCAAGGTGCTCCCGTCATCACCCAGAGGACGAAGTCCTCGGCCTGGACTCCCTCATCCCTTACGATGAAGAGTCGTCGGCTGGTATATGCATCCTTGCCGAACGTATATGTATGTGCGGATGATCTCATCGGTAGGCTTACGATCTGCTCACAGGCCCTCGGGAAGCAGATGAGGTGGGCATTACCGCGGTGGATATAGTGGTCGCCACAGGAGCTAGTGCCTAGAGACATAAGCGCCACGAATGAGAGAAGTAGATAGCTTGTCTTCATATGTAGTTAAGTAGTAGTTATTTTCTTCGTCTAAAAGGAGAAGTTATGTATAATCCTTCTCCTATACCTAAAGGACAGATCGCCTGTATCCCATGCGTTGTCGCCCTCTGTGAGGAAGTCTGCATCATCACAGTCGTCTCCCCGACTCTCCGTCGTCGCTGTATATATTTGTTCGGATAGTTATTTGTCAAGCGGGGAGGGCTGACGCCCCCTATGCCGAGAGAGGGAGGGGAGCTACAAGGTTCAGCCCTCTACATCCATCAGAGGAGGCTACCCACAGCCTCCATAGAGAAGAGGATAGGGGGGAGTCATTTATCTTTGGCTATATGCATCATAGGCGTACCATCAACACCGGCTCACCTACCGCAAATATAGCGATTAAACGATAATGACAAATCCCCCCCTTTTTGTAGTTCATTAGGGAAAGCCAACGGGTAAAGCCACCCTCATGAGACGAAGGCTGTGAGCACCCAGATGGGGTAGAGTCTCCGGCTCATCTTAGCTCTACCTCTAGCGTGTCACGCAGTACCTTGCCTTCCGTGGTCTCTAGGATGGAGACCAGCTTGGTCTTGATGGGGAGCTCCTCGGGGCGACACTTCAGGCGAAACATCACCACGGGTGGCGCCATCGGCTCCATCGAGAGCCACTGCCCGATATTCGTCACCATCCTCTTGTCCGAATACCCCCAGAGGAGGGTCTTCGTCCGAGAGGAGATGATCTGACGAGGGCTGAACTCATCAATGATAAAGTAGTCGTTCAGCGAGCTCTCCGCAGGTTGCCCGAAGAGGGGCGAGAGGGAGATGATCCGGAAGTCCTTCACCCCCGTGACTCGATAAGGCCAGGGTGTGGGGGGAGGCCCCGACATGATCCGATCACGGCTGACCCTAAGCTTCCGCCCCCTTGCCTCGGGTCTATTGTTGTAGTCACGAGCCAGCTGACGCTCTAGTCCGCTATTGCGAGGAGCGAGCCCTCGCTCTCCACGCCCCAGAGACTCATACCAGTGCCTCCTAGCCGCCTCGCTGGGGTCTCTCTGCACCCATTCCCGTATCCAGGGTGCTCCTGTCATCACCCAGAGGACAAAGTCCTCGGCTTGGACAGCCTCATTCTCTACGACATAGAGGTGTCGGCTGGTGGACGTATTCTCTCCGAATGTATGCGTCTGCACGACAGAACACATCGGTCGGCTGACGATCTGATCGCAGACCCTCGGGTAGCCGAGGAGGTGGGCTTCATCGCGATCGACATACCATTCTCCGCAGGAGCTAGCGCCCAGCACGGCGACGAGGGTGAATAGTGTAGCACGTATGTTCATATTAGTATGGGGTAGTTTGTATGTCGTGTCCGTGTAGTATCAGTCGGTGCGCATACTCCCCTGTCTCTCTAGCATCCCAGAGGGTAGACCGCTGAGGTCTGACTCCTGCGTCCACTAGAGGGGACAGCCTGCTCCGTCCAGGGGGATGCAGGCAGGGGGAAGCCATCTATCCTTGGCTACGTGCATCATCGGTGTGCCGTTAGTTAAGTTTCCTTACCGCAAATATAGCGATTAGGGGACAGATAGGTCACCTCACGGCTCGACACGCTTCGTCACCCATATTTCACCGTAAGGGCAAGCCCTATCGTACGTTGGGAGTTTCCTCTATCTTTGCGCAAGAATTTGTAATAATATCAATAGACCATATATATTAGTATGACGAAGATAGTACGACCCACCAGCCTCCTCGGGCTAGCCATGCTCCTACTAGCCCCACTGCCCGCCTGCCGAGAGCAGGGGGATGCCCCCAACCGCCTGGAGCGGGACGGACAGCGAGGTGTGTATACTGACTACGCACATATCCGCTCGACTGCACTGGATCAAGATCAAGACCCAGACCGCTATCTAGGGCGGAGCTTCGATAAGCTCGGATTCACCGCACAGGATGTCCAGGGCTTCCTCCCGAACCAAGTCCTTGACCTAAGCCGTCTAGCGAGTGGCAGCCCCTGGAGCCCCTTCGGCGAGGCTCTTCCCACCTCCGCCGCCCCTCGGGTGCGAGCCCAGGCGGGGAAGCCCGACACCCTCAGCACCCTCTATGAGGCGCTGGGTGGAGATCAGCTACGAGACACCCTCCGAATAGACCTAGGGGGCGAGTACAAGCCCGTCCAACTGAGCTACCCCCGCCAGTCCTCCACCTCCCGCCCCGGGGAGAGCTACCTCTGCCGTGCCCTACGGGGATATAAGTACTCCTATAGGAGGTACGACATACAGCAGGGGAGGGACTATGGGTTCTACCTCGACGGGCAGTTCGTCCGTGACCTAAGGCGGCTAAGTGCCTCTGAGCTCATCGACAAGTATGGGACACACATCGTGACCTCGTACTCCATCGGAGCCTCTCAGGAGCTGACCGTGGTGGCCAACTCCAGCTTCTTCACCTCCGAAGAGGTGCGCTCCATCACGGGAGCACTCTGGACAAGCAAGGGGGCTCTCTCCCCTCAGCAGGAGGCGAAGGTCAGCCAGCACCGAGATCAGATGAGCCTCAGCTATCTGCAGGCGGGGAGCGACTATACCCCTCCGAGCTCCTTCGTCCGTCCAGCGAACCTCTTCAGAGGGGGACAGAGGGGGACATTCCTAGACTCTGTAGCCTTCGGCGATAAGGCTCTTCGGGAGGGGAAGGCCTTCTTCGAGCTAGAGGGTGCGAACATCTCGATCCCCTCGATCATACACTCCCTCCCCCTCCGGGTCAAGTACACCTGTGGCATCCTTGATCGGATACGCCCTGGGGGACAGCCCTCGACCATGTACGTCCTCTCTGACCCCAGCACCTACCAGAGGATCCCCTATCAGTCGAGCTTTCTAAATATCATGCTCACCAAGTATCAAGACACTCAGGTCTACGTCTATATAGGGCCTAGCGCCTACCGCCTACTCCAAGAGGAGGGAGGGCCGAGTAACAGGCAGACCCGTTGGCAAGCTTCAATCAATGAGGATGGCCTCTGGACGCTACAGAGCATACACACAAAGAAGTACCTCTGCCGAGACCTCAAGACCCGTACGCTCGCCGAGGATACCTCAGGGCTACGCTACTGGGGGCTCAATCCCTCGGTCACCACCAGCAAGGACAGCAATCCCTACGCCCTCTTCTCCCTCCTCATCCGGCGTTAGTCCTAGGTCTCTCCCCCACCCCTCAGAGGGACGCTCCTTAGCCCCATCCTAGCAGGCTCTGTATCAAGTACCTCGAGAGGGCAAAAACGATCATACCGAGAGCGCATGTGCGCTCCTATAATGAACGCCCTCGTCTCCTTACCTAGGAGACGAGGGCGCTCTTACTTAGAGCCCTGAGGCGCTCTCGGTATGATCGTTTTTGCCCCCTCGGGATGGGCTTCAGTTGCCCGCTGAGTGAGGCATGGACGGGACGAGGGCTAGTGGGGGCGGTGTATCAGCTCATTGATGGAGCGGAGGGTGAAGGCAGGCAGTGCATCCCGAGCTGGGAGCTGGTAGCCTGCACGTGCCGAGAGACGAAGACGCAGAGGCTGCCCCGGGAGGAGGTCTAGGAAGTTATCCGAGAGGTGCACCCCGGGTAGGACACACTCCAGATAGAGATCCTTGACGAGGCAGGCGGAGGAGAGGGTGAGGATATAGCCTTCGCCCCCGACCTCGGGCTCGATCGTATAGCGAAGATCACGAGCCTCGGGCAGACGAAGATCCCGTGGGGGAAGGGCATAGTACAGTTCCTCAGCTAGAGCCTTTGCTCCCCCACCCTCCTCTACGAGGCGATAGTGGACGAAGCGCTGACGGCGTGCCTCCTCATCGGGGAAGAACGAGGCGAAGGGGACGGCGAAGTCGTGCTGCTGCATCCCACCCCCAAGGCTCACCTCGGCACTCCTCCAGCTATAGAGCTCCCGCCCCTCGAAGTCCGAGACACGAGCCTCCAGCCTGACCCGTCGCCCCTCAGGAGCGTCATCCGAGACCAGACGCACACTATCCCCAGCCCGCGAGGGCACGAGGATCATGGGAGCGAAGGCTCGCTTGGCTTGGTACTGAAGCCCCTTCCACGTGCCGTAGTAGTCGATACTTGACCACGAGACAGCAGGCCAGGCATCGTTGATCTGCCAGTAGAGACTGCCCATACAGCGTGGGGCGGCTGCACGCTGCACCCTTAGCCCCAGGGCAATGCCCCGCCCCTGCATGACCTGCGAGAGGTAGGCGAAGTCCTCGAAGGTCTTCGGCTCGGGGTACTCCTGACGTATGTAGTGTAGGATCACATCATTGCCGATGGAGCTCTTCTGATGCGCCCGCATGACGGGGCTCTCGATCTCCCAGTCCTCGGGACGAGAGAAACGCATGAGGCTCGGGAGCGTGGGGAAGGACTGCACCCCAAACTCACTCATGAACCTCGGGAGACGCTCCCGCAGGATCTCGAAGGGCTCACGCCCATACCATACCCCCCAGTAATGGCTCTCGCCGAGGCCCAGCGTCTCGGGTCGCCCCCAGTTCGCCGTGTCGGGGCTACTCTCGATATAGGGGCGGAGGGGGTCGTGCTGGCGGAGCTGGCTAGGGATGAGCTGACGGAAGAGACGCACATAGTCCCGAGCGAAGAGCTGGTAGGTCTCCTTGGGGTACTTCTTCTGCCAGCCCCAGTACTTCATGGCTTCACGTATCTCATTATTGCCACACCACACTGCGATAGAGGGGTGGGAGCGCAGACGACGGATGTTGTCCACGAGCTCTCGGGAGACATTGCGGAGGAAGGCATCATCCCCCGGGTAGGCCGTGCAGGCAAACATGAAGTCCTGCCAGAGGAGGATCCCCCGCTCATCGGCTAGGTCGTAGAAGCGATCCTCCTCATAGACACCCCCACCCCAGACACGGAGCATATTGAAGTGGCTATCGGTGACGTCATCGAAGAGCTGGCGAAGCTCCTCATCGCTACGGGTAGGGAGCATGAGGGTCGGAGGGATATAGTTCGCCCCCTTGGCATAGATCGGCTTGCCATTGACTCGGAAGAAGAAGCTTCGCCCGAGGCTGTCGGCTTCACGCACGAGCTCTACCGTACGTAGCCCTACTCGTAGGCTTTGGCTATCGAGGGGCTTTGCTCCCCTTTTGCCCGAGAGGAGCTCCAGCTCAGCCGTGTAGAGGTAGGGCTCTCCCATACCCTGGGGCCACCAGAGCTTAGGCTGAGCGAGGGTATGGCGGTGGATGATCGGACTCTGCCCCAGCCCACTAGGCAGAGGCAGGAGGTGCTCATAGACGACAGCCCCCTCACTGTCTCGGAGGCGGTAGCGGAGCTGGCGAGCCCCCCGCCCCACGATAGAGCCCGAGGGGATACGTAGCTCGATTGGCTGGCGAGCCTCGGGGTGGTAGGTCACGAGTGGGCGATCGGCGAAGTAGCTCTCCTGCCTGAGGAGTAGGCGAATGGGACGCCAAGGGCCCAAGGTGAGCATTCGCTCACCCCAGTCCCAGCCGTAGTGGTAGGGCGCCTTGCGGGTGAAGACGGAGAGCCTCGGCTGGGCATGGTCGTTGTCCGCTGGGTAGTTGATCTTCCCCGAGGCTTCGTAGAGGGGGAGGGCAGCCTTGAGTGGCGAGGAGAAGCGGAGCTCTAGGGTATTGGTGCGCCGTAGGTAGCGACGCACATCCACCTCGTAGCGGACAAACATATTATCACTCGAGAGGATGAGTTGCCCGTTGAGGTACACCCGAGCATAGGTGTCCAGCCCCTCGAAGAGGAGATGCCTACTAGGATAAGCCAGCTGTGCCGGCGTGAGGTCAAAGGAGCATCGGTAGACCCAGTCCCGCTCCCCGACCCACTGGATCAAGTCCTCCGCCAGCCTATAGTAAGGGTCGGGGAGACGACCATGACGGATCAGATCCTGCTGCACCACACCAGGCACCGTGGCAGGAAGCCATTCGCCTCGCGAAGACTCCCGAAGACTCCAGCCCCCGTGCAGAGAGACTGTCTCTGTGCTCTGCGCCGAGAGCGAAGGTGACAGGTAACTACCCAAGGTCATCATACCGAGAAATAACGTGAGGAGCCTCAGCGGGCTCAAAGAGAAAATGGGACATCGCATATCGTCTAGCTGTCATAATGGTTTGTGGCACAAATATAATATAAGTCCAATAGGTCTAATGGGACTAATAGGTCTAATAACAAGGTCGGGGAAAAGGCGAGGGGAAGGCGACGAAAGGAGACTCTACACCTATCAGCTGGGTGACACCCTGCTAGGAGGGGGGCACAGCACTCAGCGACTAGCTGGGGGGACACTCCGCTAGGAGTGACTACACCCTGCTGGAAGCGGTGGGTAGCTCGGGGGATAAGTATCCATAAGTGTAGGATAAGTCCGGAATAGGTGAGGATAAGGTAGCTGATAGGGGGGGATAAGTCTAATAGGGGCAGTAAGACCAATAGGTCTAATAACAAAGCCGAGGAAAGGCGAAAGGGGAAGGCGACGGAAGGTAGCTCTGCACCTACCAGCTGGGGACGCACGGCACACAGCGACTAGCTGGGTGACACCCTGCTAGGAGTGACTACACCCTGCTGGGAGCGGTGGGTAGCTCGGAGGATAAGTAGCTATAGGTGTAGGATAAGCCCTGAATAGGTGAGGATAAGGTAGCTGATAGGTGGGGATAAGGTAGCTGATAGGTGGGGATAAGGTAGTATGTGGGGGGATAAGTCCAATAGGTGCAATGGGACCAATAGGTCTAATAACAAGGTCGAGGAAAGGCGAGAGGGGAAGGCGACGGGAGCTAGCCGATGGGATACCATACCTCCACTGGCCAGGGGGGCGAGGGCGAGGGAGGACTAGGGATACACTACGGCTAGGGGGGGATAAAAGCAGCGAGGCGATGCCCCCAAAGTGGGAGCATCGCCTCGCAGTGTAGAGAGCCTGGGCAAGGAAGCTCTTGTCCCTAGGCTCTAGGCTCTGGGCTCTAGGGTGAAGGGAAGGTTAGGGAAGGAGGGGAGATTACCAGCCTGGGTTCTGCGTCCACTTCCCTCCCGTAGATGAGATGATGTCTAGGCGGATGGGTAGGAGGTAGTCCCGCCCGGGCTTGAAGCCCCAGCCTCGTTCGTAGCCTGCGGGGTTGCTCGGTAGGATGTAGCGGAGCGCATCTGCGGGTGTACCGGTGAGGAAGAGGTTATTATCCTTGGGTGCATCATAGACTAGACGACCACCATAGCTGGGGTGGTTCTCTAGGTTGCTCCCCTTGAAGAGCGCCCCGACGGCACGCTTGCCGACGATGAGCTCCTCGGCAGCAGCCCAACGGATGATGTCCCTGAAGCGACGTCCTTCGCAGGCCTGCTCGATGCGACGCTCACGGCGCACGGCCTGGATGTACTTATTGAGCGAGCGGAAGGGATAGTCACTCTCCGTATTGTACTCCCGATCGAAGTCCATATCGGGCATCCCGACACGTGCCCGTAGGGGGTGTATTAGGGCGATGATCTCCGCGGCGTGGGCAGCGCCATCTAGCTCGGCAAGTGCCTCCGCATAGTCGAGGAGGATATCCGCATAGCGGTACTGTATGCCGGGCGTCGCCCCCTTGTACTCGGCATCGAGGTTGCCCTCGTAGTCGATCTGTACGTGCTTGAGCAGGGAGTAGCCCGTGACATTCTGGTGGTACGCTTCGCCGAGGAGCGGGGGGACGACGTAGGGTCTGATCTCGTCACGGCGTAGTCGCTGTCCAGGCGTGCAGACCGTCTGCGCTAGACGTGGGTCTCTCACCGTGGGTAGTAGCTCCTGGCCATAGACCTTCTTGGCCTCTAGGCGGTCGTTGCCGACAAAGGGCTTACCATCCCGAGTGAGGTAGTCGTCTACGAGCGAGGCCGTGAGACCGATCACCCCACCACCTCGATTGAGGTAGCGATTGACGTTGTTCCCTACCTCGTTGCCATCGTAGCGCTTGTACCAGAGCACCTCAGGATTGGAGGAGAGGTTGGTCGTCTGGAAGAGCTCTCGGTAGTCGTCGTTGGGTCTACCCGAAGTGGAGATGTGCCATACCCCCCGATCGACGACAGCCTTAGCGGCCGAGACGGCTTGGGTGAGGTAGTCTCGTATCTTGTCTTCGGTGACGGCCTTGTCGTAGAAGGCATCGTCCTTGGCCTTGTGGTAACGCTCCCAAGTGGCTTCGAAGAGGGCAACCTCGGCCTTCAGCGCTCGAGCCACATCCCGGTGGACACGCATGGAGGCGGCACTACGTTGCTCCCCGAGATACTGAATGGCTCGGTCCAGGTCCTTGAGGATATGATCGGCGACCTCGAGGCGGGAGTTGCGTGGGAGCTTGAGCCTATCGGCGATGGGCTCGAGGGGTTCGTCCACGAGGGTCACTCCCCCGTAGGAGACGAGGAGCTGGTAGTAGTACCAGGCACGGAAGTAGTAGGCTTCGCCGACGCACTGCTTGTAGTCGGCAGGGCTATCTGCATCGGGAGTCTTGAGGCTAGTCAGCAGGTAGTTCACATCTCGGATATGGGTGTACTCGTCGAGCTTCTTGGCATTACTCAGAGCCACCTGCCCATTGAGTCGGGCATTGAGGGCGCTCGCCGAGATATTGTCACTCATCACATCATCCCCTGCGATGCCATCCCCCCCACCAGCGAAGAAGCCTTGTGCCCTCAGCCCTGTCTCGTAGAACATGTTGAGGTAGTTCCTGATCTCACCGGTGCTGGTGAAGGGGCGGTCGGTAGAGAGTACCCCCTCGGGGCTCTTGTTGAGATCGAAGCACGAGGGGAGACCCAGGCTGAGCATGAGGCTCGAGGCCACGAGGAGGCATATCTTGGTATTCATAGTCGTGTAGTGCATTAGAGGTTGACAATGAGCCCGAAGGAGAGGACGCGGTTCAGAGGGTAGTTCTTTCCCCCCTCCGCGGTATAGTCACTGCGGGTGAAGATAGCCTCGGGGTCAAACATCTTCTTGAGCTTGGTGATCGTCAGAAGGTTTTCGCCCGAGAGGAAGACCTGCACCTTCGTCCCCTTGGTCCACTGCGAGGGGAGCTCATAGCTCAGGGTGATATTCTTCAGACGGCAGTAGGCGGCGTTCTGTAGGTAACGGTCAGAGGTTGTCTTGTTCTTAGCCTGGAAGGGGGCTATCCCGCCGTTGGAGTGAATGTAGGGGCGTGGATAGTAGGCATTGGGACGCTCTGGGGTCCAGTAGTCGAAGTGCTCCTTGAAGACGGTGACCTGTGCATACGGTCCCCAGCCCCAGAAGTAGATGCTTCGCCCAGGGTGCCAGTCTCTCTTGCCTACCCCCTGGAGCATGAAGCTCAGGCTGAGACCTCGCCAGCTGATCGAGCCGTTGAAGGTGAACTGATAGCGGGGTGTCGTATCCCCGATGACGGTCATGTCCCCCATACTGCCAAGCTTGTTCTCGCCGATATTGATCTTCCCGTCGCCGTTGAGGTCACGGTACTTCACATCCCCAGGAGCCCACTTGAGGGCGCTGAGGTAGGAGAGGTCGTGGGTGCGGTTGTACTCATCTGCCTCGGCCTGCGTCTGGATCAGCCCGTCAGCACGATAGCCCCAGATCTCGCCCACACTACGTCCCGCATACCAGTTGCTCTGCGGAGCGCTGTTGTCCGCACTAGCGTACTTGGTGACGATAGAGGTGGCATCAGAGACCTGCGCCCCGAGCTGGTAGGTGATCTCCTTGCCGATACGTCCACGATAGTTGAGGGAGAGCTCCCAGCCACGGTTACGCATCTCAGCATTGTTGGTCTTAGGAGCCTGTGCCCCGAAGAAGTCGGGGAGAGGAAGACTAGGGCCCAACATATCCTTCGTATCCCGCTGGAAGAGCTCGAGGGATCCCGTCAGACTATTGTCTAGGAAGCCAAAGTCAATACCTATATTACGGCTGGCGACCTTCTCCCAGGTGGTATTGGGATCGACGACAGCTGGAGCCTGTGTATAGGTGTGTCGGCCATCCTGGAAGTAGTATGAGCCTAGTCGCTTGCTCAGCTCCATCGTAGCGGCAAAGGTATAGAGGTCTGCCCCCGCTTGGTTACCGAGTAGGCCATAGGAGGCACGGAGCTTGAGGTTGGAGAGGACACCACGGGTCGCCGCCATGAACTTCTCCTGATGGATATTCCACCCAAGCGAGAAGGAGGGGAAGAAGCCCCAGCGGTTGCTCGGAGCGAAGCGGGAGGAACCATCATAGCGGCCATTGACCTCCAGGAGGTAACGCCCAGCATAGTTGTAGTTGATGCGCCCAAAGAAGCCACGGGTAGCCCATCCGTACCGCTTGTCCACGGGTACCTTGTCGCCTGAGCCCAGCCCGGCATTGGGGTTGGTGAGGGAGAAGAGTCCCGTGATGGAGGTCTCTAGGTAGCTCGTGTGGCTCTGCTCCTCCTGATAGCCGAGCATGAAGGTGAAGTGGTTATTTTCCCCTAGGTCAAGGAGGTAGTTGGAGTAGAGGTTGATGGACTGGTAGTTGACTTTCTCGAAGCTACGGGTGTACTTGCCCTGCGGATAGACACTGAGCTCGTCACGCACCCCGAGGGAGGTCGTCTTGCCGTCCGAGGCATAGATCTTCGGAGCCTTGTTGAGCGCCTCATACTCGGAGCCTCCGATCCGGTGGGTATAATCGAGGAAGATGAGCCAGTCCTTCAGCGGGCGAGCCTCGAGGCCGAGGGTGAGGTTCAGGTCGTCCCGTTTGAGCCGGGTGAATGTCCCGCTCTGTAGGTAGGGCACCATACTGAGCTCGGTGAAGTGCCCGTGTGGGTCTCGGGGAGAGACTGTCGGACGGAAGCGAGCGAGGGAGTGGTAGAAGCCCTCAGAGAGCCCACCCTTGCCGAAGGGGGTATCGACCTGTGAGTGGCGGTACTTGGTATTGACCTTGACCTTGAGCCAAGACTTCAGCTGCGAGGAGACGTTGGAGGCGAAGTTGTAGCGGTCGAAGCCCATCTTGGCGTAACGCATGATCCCGTCCTCGGTGTAGTAGCCCCCCGAGATGTAGTATTGGGTCGTCTCGCTACCACCGCTGAGGCTGAGGTTGTGGTTCTGCTTGTGGGCAGAGGGCTTGTAGTGCAGGGCGAAGTAATCGACGTTCCCGATCCCCGACTCTGAGTTCTCAAAGGCTGGGTTCATCGACGAGACCACCCCCTGCGGTAGTTCTTGCCAAGGGTCTACACTACTGGGGTCTTCGATGTACTTGCGTAGGAGCTCCATCTTCTTGTCACTGTAGAGACGTCCAGAGCCAGCATTGCGAGCTCCTTCGTTCCAGTAGCGGGCGAAGTCATAGGAGTTCACCATCCGAGGGAGTACCGTCGGGCTATTCCAGCCCATCGTCCCCTGATAGTTGATATGCATCTTCCCGGCACGTCCCTTCTTGGTCGTCACGAGGATAACCCCATAGGCAGCACGTGCCCCATAGATAGCGCTCGCGGCAGCATCCTTGAGGACGGAGATATTCTCTATATCATTGGGGTTAATATCAGATAGGGACATCTCGACCCCATCGACGAGGACGTAGGGAGTAGCACTTCCGCTGAGGTTCCCCTGCCCACGTAGAGCGAGCGAACCGACACCCCCGGGACGACCCGAGGCGGTATTGCTCACCAGCAGCCCGGGGACGAGCCCCTGCAGGCTCTGGGTAGCATCGGCTACGGGACGCTGGGCGAGCTCGGTGCCCTTGACCGAGGAGACGGCACCGGTGAGGTTCACCTTGCGCTGGACGCCGTAGCCGATGACGACTACATCATCCAGGAGCTTGCTGTCCTCCTGTAGGGTGATGGTGAGGGGTGCGCCTGTGTAGCGTAGGGTCTGGGAGGCGAAGCCGACACAGCTGACCTCGATCAGGGCACCCGACTGGGCGCCAGCGAAGGAGAAGCGTCCCTCGGCATCTGTCGTTGCCCCAGTCGTCGTCCCTTTGACACGGACGGAGGCTCCTAGGATAGGTTCGCCCTTAGCGTCCTTGACGACACCAGTACAGCGCCCACGACTAGCCTGTGGGCTCTGCTCATGGGGTGAGGGGAGAGGAGGAGGGAGCGTCTCTGCATCCACCACCCCGGGGAGGAGTAGGAGGGCAGAGGCCAAGAGGTAGAGAGTTCTTGCCATAGAGGTAAAGTCATTAGTGTATATGTAGTACGAGTATTCATGCTCGCTGTCGTGTGTAGTCTGTTATGCGCCCTATGTGTGTGTGTACTCCCCGTGTTGTACTCCTCTTGCATTATATATCACCACCCCTAGGGTCGTCTGTCGCCACAAAGGTAGGATATTTCGTCCAGAGCTCCACTACCCGATCACGGAAACTAGCGTAGAGGTAGGGGCTAGGACAGATAGGCCTAAGGTCAAGGCTCTATAGCCCTCCTATAAAAAGGAACTCGACACCAGCATACTGACCGAGGGGTCAGTGCTGATGTCGAGTCGAGTGGTAGCCCCTAGGAGAATCGAACTCCTCTTTCAAGGATGAAAACCTTGCGTCCTAACCGATAGACGAAGGGGCCGCCTGTAAGCTGTCTCCCCGGGAGGGAGGGATGTGGGGGACAGCAGGTGTGGGGTGCTTATCCGAGGCGTGCTACCTGACGAGCGAGCTTGCTCTTGAGGTTGGCAGCCTTATTCTTGTGGATGATGTTCTTTCCAGCTAGGCGGTCAAGCAGGGAGCTGAGCTGAGGCAGCTGAGCGCGAGCCTCTGCAGCATCCGTCAGTGCGCGGAAGCGACGTACGGCCGTACGCGCTGTCTTCGCATAATAGCGGTTGTGCAGACGACGAGCATTCGTCTGGCGTATTCTCTTGATTGACGACTTATGATTTGCCATTCTGTGATCTCTTTTTTGTTGTTATCTTGTAGCCCCTAGGAGAATCGAACTCCTCTTTCAAGGATGAAAACCTTGCGTCCTAACCGATAGACGAAGGGGCCGCCGCTGAGCAATACTAGGGAGGTTTGTGTCCCTGATTGCGACTGCAAAGATACAACAAATAATCAAACCTCCAAACAATTACCCCCTCTTAGACAAATATTTTATCCCCAGAGCATGTCCTTCGTCTCCCCTAGCCTCCCCTACTCGCCTAGGTTCTCTCCGTCCTCACTCGAGCGTAGAGACAGCTTAGGCCACAGTCCGCCTGGGGTGCTTACTCCCTAGGTGGACTGTGGCCTAATGCTATATCTAGCCCCTATATATTATAGGTATAGAGGCGGAGGGGGACTACTTGAGGGTACCGTTCTGAGCGGCCTCTACCATTGCCTTGTTAGGCAGGATGTAGACCTCTACACGACGGTTCTCCTTGCGCCCTGCGGCGGTGGAGTTGTCGGCTACTGGCTCACGGCTGCCCTTACCCTCTACGCGCATACGGTTGGAGGAGACACCCTGCCCGGCGAGGAAGGAGCGGACACTAGAGGCACGGTTGAGCGAGAGAGGATCGTTGATGCGGTCGGAGCCTGTGTTATCCGTATGCCCGATGATCAGCAGGTCGGTCTGGTCGTTCACCTTGAGGTTCGCAGCGAAGTTGCGGAGGCTCGTCTGCGAAGTCGTGGTGAGGGTCGAGGAGTTGGTAGCGAAGAGGATCCCGCTGTCGAAGGTCACACGGATGGCCTGTCCGTCATTGACGCTCTCGATCTTGGCGTTCTTGACCTGCTCCTCGAGTTCCTTCTTCTGCTTGTCCATCTTCTTACCGATCAGGGCACCAGCTGTCCCCCCGACGACACCGCCGATAGCAGCGCCGATAGCAGTATTGCCGAGCACACGCCCGACACCAGCGCCGATGAGTGCGCCTGCACCGGCGCCTATACCTGTACCCTTAGCTGTATTGCTGAGGCCACACCCCGTCAGGACGAGGGCAGCGGAGAGAGCAAGCGCAGCGATTGACTTCTTGTTTAGCATCTTGATTTTCATTGTTTGTAGATAAGAATATCTAGGTGAAACATTAGTGAGGGCGCATGCTGAAGTACTTCATGAACTGCATGCGCTCAAAGAGCGTCGGATCGGGCACAGCGCTGTAGCTCAGCCTGCCCCGTAGCTCCTCTATGCTTTCGTAGCCGTGCTCCTGCATCCATAGGTGTAGCCCTCGTAGGGCTTCACGGATCGCAGGGGCACCCTGCTTGTAGATAGCGGTACACATCTGGGCGACCTGCGCTCCTGCCAGCAGGCTCTTCGCCAGCTCCTGCCACGTGTAGATCCCAGTCGAGGCGGCGACCTCCACTCCGGGGACAAGCCCTGCGATGAGCCCCGTATAGCGGAGGGTCTCGGTGAAGTCCCCCTGATGAGAGAAGACCTCTCCACCGACGAACTGCTCCCGATCTAGGTCGATGTCGATCTGATACGTGCGGTTGAAGAGGGTGACAGCTGCCGCACCCGAGGCTCGGAGCTTATCCACGAGGGCAGGCAGAGCGGTATGCTGGCGGGAGAGCTTGACGATCAGGGGAAGGCCTACACTCCGTAGGTCTTGCACGATGTCTATATAGGTCTGCTCCGTGGCAATGGGATCGAAGTACAAGTCGCTCTCCAGGCGCATGATATTGACCTCGAGGGCATCTGCTCCGGCCTCACGGATCTGCTGGGCAAACTCCGTCCAGCTCTCCCGCCCTCGGCAGTTGATACTCGCGATGATGGGTATCCCGAGGTGCTCCTTGGCCTCACGCACATAGCTGAGGTAGGTATCTAGTGCCTCGGTGCGCACATAGGCGCTGATGTAGTCCTCAGCCTCGGGGTAGTCGTTGTGGGCGATGAGATGCCCGGTGTGCATGAGTATCTGTTCCTCGAAGAGGCTCTTGAGCACGACGGCTCCTGCGCCAGCCTCCACGAGGGTGCGTGCACGGCTAACGCTACGGGTCAGGCCCGAGCTACTCACGACGATCGGGCTCTCTAGGGGAAGCCCGACGAAGGAGGTGCGAATGTCTACCATAGTCTAAATATGTATAGCCAGTTTGGCTCGCCCCACTCGGGGCACAAGCATATACACAAAGGTATTACAAATTCTTTACAGTGCTCCTATCCCCTATACTCAGGGCTGACGCATGAAATCACCATAGTGCGAGGGCAAGGTCGTGGGGGAGTATACGCCGAAGATAGAAGTATCTATGTCCTAGGCTAGATATACCAAGCGAATACCTCCTACCTAGGAGGGATGAGTATACACGTGTGTACACAACTGTATACCCACGTGTACACAACAGTATAC
This sequence comes from uncultured Porphyromonas sp., assembly GCF_905372525.1. GTDB lineage: Bacteria > Bacteroidota > Bacteroidia > Bacteroidales > Porphyromonadaceae > Porphyromonas. The sequence continues at coordinate 1,748 of NZ_CAJPPN010000041.1, read as the reverse complement.
ACGCGTGTACACAAGTGCGCTCTAAGTATATCCTCTGTAGGGCTCGCTTGTAGGTCTATTCTTTGGGGATAATACGTAGGATCTTTAGTGATGGGCTTAGGCTCCCCGGGATATGAAATAATACCCCCGAAGAACCAAAGGCAGGAGCATTCGAGCGAGATCATACGTCGGCCCTGCCCCTATACTCGGTGCACACTCTCCCCCCCTGCCTCAGTCTGGTAGACCTAAGGGGGAAAAAGAGAAATGCCCCCAGTGCCGGGGGCACTGAGGGCAGGAGCTCTGCAGTAGTGAAGGTCTCTCGGTAGAGCTACCCTCGACGCGAGAAGCTTCGGGAGACCTTATCTCTCAGCACCCCGAGAGCCAGTCGGACGAATAGATAGGCCTTGGCACACCTCGCATAGAGGGGTCGGTTAGGGGTCATGATGATGGGGGTGTAGTGCTTGTTGTAGTTCGTCCCGAGAGCCTTCTTGTGCCCATAGATCCCCATATTATCATAGATCGAGTAGCGTAGCCCGACCTCCTGCGGCCGGTCCAGCAGGCGGTAGTCCCTCCCCTCGACGAGCTGGGGGCGAAGGGACTCGACCACCCGGGTGTACATGATAGGCCCAGTCACTCGTAGCACCCCCCATAGCCCAGCCCCCTGCACGAAGGGACTATACTCATCGATATTCTGGAGCATACGCAGGATGACTGCCCGGAGCAGGGGATGACCAGACACGGAGATGATACACCACTGGATATACTCACCACGGGGTAGGAAGGATAGCTCAGGGATGATCCCCATCCCCTCATACTGCTCCCCGGGTCGGTTATCCCAATGCGTCAGTAGGAACTGATCATCATCCCTGAGGACCTCACGAAGGGGTCTGTCTAAGGAGGACTTGATATCCAGATAGACCCCGCCCAGCTGATACATGAGGAGATAGCGAAAGAAGTCGGCTCGTGCTGCACCATAGGGCGGTGCTATACGCTGATAGTAGCCCCAGATCACCTCGCCGTAGTGCTCGAGGATGAAGGCTCGGATCTCTTCATCGTCGAAGAGGTGATACTCATACTCTGGATTACTCTGTCTGAGATGGGCTATATTCTGCTCGATCTCATGAGGCAGACCACTCCTAGAGCGAGCTGTCTGGAAGATGTGGTTCTCGATCTTCGTCCCAATGGGTCTCGAGGGAACCAATGCTTGATAGTCTATACTCATTGCTTCTAGATCTTAGCTGGACAGAAAAGTGTGGAGACGCTCCATATACTCCGCCTCGAAGGGTGAGGGGGGGGGGTAAGAGGTGCGGAGACTGATTGGTACACGTACGCCTCCTACCTTATATATAATCATACTCCGAGCAGCATACCCTAAGCCTATCCCTAGTCATACTACCCTATGGGGGAGGCATGAGAGGGCATCTCCTATACAAAGGTACATCTCTCTCCCCGCTCATACAAGGATCACCCTCTGAGCCACACACAGCCCCCGTAGGCATAGCCGCGGGGATCAAAACGACAGACGGCAGACAGAGATACCTATAGGCTACCGCCACCTCTCTGCACCACGACGTACATCTCGACAAGCCAATACCTCCCCAGAGAGGCGAGGGGGTACCATCTCTCACACTGAGTAGAGGGCGGAGGCGAAACATTAAGGTAAGTACGGGGGGCGAATGGTGATGAGACTACGGCAGGGAAGAGGAAGCCCTAGGAAGGAAGACGGGCGGGGTGTCGGAGGTCGGAGGCATAGAGAGGCCAGAGGGGGG
>NZ_CAJPPN010000040.1 GCF_905372525.1 uncultured Porphyromonas sp. | reverse complement strand
CCTAAGGCCCCTCAGGCTGCCCCATCTGCTCCCCGCACCAGCCCCGCAGACTCTCGCACGGTAGGAGCTCCGACGAAGGGTGCAGAGCCCCTGCCCCGTGTCGTCCCCATAGGTGCCCCAGCTCCCGAGGTCGCTCCCACGGCGAGCAAGGAGGCCGCTCCTCAGGCTGAGCCCCAGAGCGCCCAGCCCCAGAGCGAGGGAGGCGAGGCTACGGGACGTATCGTCTTCCGTCACAAGGATAGTAAGTCTGTGCTGGATCAGGTCCTACCTGCCTTCACCGCTCCAGTGAAGCCCCGCCACGAGGGCAAGGCACAGCCGTCTGGTAATACTGCTCGCCCCGTGATCAAGACAGGGCAGGAGGAGTTCGACTTCGGTGGTATCCTAGAGTGCTCTGGGGTACTGGAGATCCTACCTGATGGCTATGGCTTCCTTCGCTCTGCGGACTACAACTACCTACCTTCGCCCGATGATATCTACCTCTCGGTAGCACAGATCAAGCAGTGGAGCCTGCGTCCAGGAGACCTCGTGGAGGGCTTTATCCGTCCACCACAGGAGGGGGATAAGTACTTCCCCTTCGAGAAGATCACCCGAGTCAATGGTCGTACCCCCTCGGAGATGCGTGACCGTGTCCCCTTCGACCACCTCACCCCGATCTTCCCCGACGAGAAGTTCAAGCTCGAGTCTCCACGCAACCCTGCCGTACAGGACAAGATAGCGATGCGTATCGTAGACCTCTTCGCCCCCATAGGTAAGGGGCAGCGTGGTCTGATCGTCGCTCAGCCCAAGACGGGTAAGACCGTCCTGCTGAAGAATATCGCCAACGCCATCGCAGCTAACCACCCCGAGGTCTACATGATCATCCTGCTCATCGACGAGCGTCCCGAAGAGGTCACCGATATGGCAGCGAGTGTCAATGCCGAGGTCATCGCCTCGACCTTCGACGAGCCAGCAGATCGCCACGTGAAGATCGCCGAGATTGTCCTCAACAAGGCGAAGCGTATGGTGGAGAGTGGTCAGGATGTCGTCATCCTCCTCGACTCGATCACCCGTCTGGCTCGTGCCTACAACACCGTACAGCCTGCCTCGGGTAAGGTGCTCTCTGGAGGTGTGGATGCCAATGCCCTGCAGAAGCCCAAGCGATTCTTCGGTGCCGCACGTAATATCCGCGGGGGCGGTAGCCTCACGATCCTAGCCACCGCTCTGCAGGAGACGGGATCGAAGATGGACGATGTGATCTTCGAGGAGTTCAAGGGTACGGGTAACATGGAGCTCCAGCTCGACCGTCGCCTAGCGAACAAGCGTATCTACCCAGCCGTAGACCTCGTAGCCAGCAGCACACGCCGAGACGACCTCCTACAGGATACTGCTACCCAGCAGCGTATGTGGTCGGTACGCAAGGTGCTCTCCGAGATGAACCCCATAGAGGCTATGGAGAATGTGAAGAACCTCATGCTGCGCACGCAGAACAACGAGGAGTTCTTCGCCGAGGTAAACAGCTAAGCCTCCCTTTTCCCCTTCCCCCACCCTCTCTTCTCTCCGTGAACCTCTATCGGGGCTCACGAGAGAGACGAAAGCCACAGAGCCCAGGGCGTACCTAGTGTACACCCTGGGCTCTGTGGCTTTTGTCTCGGAGCGTGTCTGCTAGCTGAGTCGCTGGCAGAGGCTGTGGCGATAGGCCTCCCAGTCGGTGATGGTGTGCCGTGCCACCCCGCTCGCTATGGCAGCCTCCGCTACCGCAGTGGAGACCCGCTCGATGAGCCTACGATCGACGGGCTTCGGGATGAAGTATTCGGCACCGAAGGTCAAGCTATCCAGCCCATAGACCTCCTTGACGTAGCTGGGGACGGGCTCGTGTGCTAGAGCAGAGAGGGCACGTGTGGCAGCTAGGAGCATGGGCTCGTTGATGGCGGTGGCGTGGGTGTCGAGAGCTCCACGGAAGATATAGGGGAAGGCTAGGACGTTGTTGATCTGATTGGGGTAGTCGGTACGTCCAGTGCTCATCAGCACGTCGGGACGAGCAGCCTTCGCCTCCTCATAGGTAATCTCGGGATCGGGGTTGGCTAGGGCGAAGATGATCGGATTCTCAGCCATAGAGCGTACCATATCAGCCGTCACCATCCCTCCCTTGGAGAGTCCGAGGAAGACGTCCGCCCCGACCATAGCCTCAGCCAGTGTCTTGATGTCGGTACGGGCTGAGGCGAAGGCACGCTTCATCTCGTTGAGGTCGGTACGAGCCGTGGTGATCGCTCCCCGAGAGTCGAACATCAGGATATGCTCCCTACGTACCCCGAGCGAGCAGTAGAGCCGTGCACAGGAGAGGGCAGCAGCCCCAGCACCACTGACGACGACACGCACCTCCTCGATGCGCTTGCCTGCGAGCTCTAGGGCATTCAGCAGACCAGCCCCAGAGACGATAGCGGTGCCGTGCTGGTCGTCGTGCATGACGGGGATAGAGAGCTCGGATACGAGTCGGCGCTCGATCTCGAAGCATTCGGGTGCCTTGATATCCTCGAGGTTGATAGCTCCGAAGGTAGGGGCTATAGCCTTGACCGTACGGATGAAGGCCTCGGGGTCGCGCTCATTGACCTCGATGTCGAAGGCATCGACTCCCGAGTAGATCTTGAAGAGCAGAGCCTTGCCCTCCATGACGGGCTTGCTGGCATCGGCGCCTATATCTCCGAGGCCGAGGACGGCGGTGCCGTTGGAGATGACAGCTACGAGGTTGCCCTTGTTGGTGTAGCGGTAGGCATCGTGCACCTCACTGGCGATCGCTAGACAGGGCTCGGCGACACCAGGCGAGTAGGCTAGGGAGAGGTCGTAGGGGGTACTATGGGGCTTGGTCGGGACGATCTCGATCTTCCCGGGCTTGCCCTCCTCGTGGTAGCGGAGAGCGGCTTCTTTGGTGACCTTGAGTGGCATGAGGGTAGGGGTTAGAGGGTGGGGACTAATATCAAATAGGTCAAATAGGTCAAATAGGTCAAGTAGGTATGATAGGGGTAGTATATCAGAGGTCGGTGGGGGCTGACGAATTGTATTTGTTCATCGCCGAGGTGATGCCCTCTAGGCAGAAGGCTGCCGCTGCCTCGCAGGCCTGCTCGATGAGCTGGGGGAGACGTGCCTCCTGCTCGGGGGGGAAGGCACCGAGGACGTAGTCGATCTGCTTGCCCTGAGGATAATCGTTGCCGATACCGAAGCGTAGGCGAGGGTAGGCCTGCGAGCCTAGGAGCTGGGCGATGTTCTTGAGCCCATTGTGCCCAGCGTCGCTCCCCTTGCCCTTCAGACGGAGGGTGCCGAAGGGTAGGGCGAGGTCATCAACGAGGACGAGGATGTGATCGATGGTGATACGCTCCGTGCTCATCCAGTAGCGTACGGCCTCGCCACTGAGGTTCATGTAGGTGGAGGGCTTGAGTAGGACGATCTGAGCGTTCTTGATGCGTCCCGTAGCGACGTCACCGTAGCGCTTAGTGGCGAAGCTGGTGCCGAGACGGGCTGCGAGGGCATCGGCGATACGGAAGCCGATATTGTGGCGTGTCGCCTCGTACTCACGGCCGATATTGCCGAGGCCCACGATGAGATACTTCATATCTATACATTATCTATAGGTGTAGGACGGTGGGCATTAGGCCGTTGTCCCGAGCTACAAAGATAAGCGTACGAGCCCGCTAGATGTTCCCCATCGGAGGTAAATCCTCTAATCTCCTAGTCTTACGGGGAATATCCTTTATCTTTGCACCGGGAATAGTCCCTCATATATGCATCGCAAACACCGCATTAACCCTATGACTAGCCACAAGATCCTCTGTGTCGCTGGAGCACTAGCCTCTGCCGTCGGTACAGCAGGAGCCCAGTCAGCGACCAAGGGTGCCCCCAAGGCTACCCCAGGGGCACGCCCCCTAAACATCGTCTACATCATGTCAGACGACCATTCCTATCAGATGATCAGCGCCTACGACCAGCGCTACATCTCCACACCCAACATCGACGCTCTAGCTCGTGAGGGAGTTCGCTTCACCGAGAGCTTCGTCGCCAACTCTATCTCTGGCCCTAGCCGTGCCTGTATGCTCACAGGGAAGCATAGCCACATGAACGGCAAGACGAACAACGAGAGCGCCCACCAATTCAATCAGAGCCAGCAGACCCTCCCCAAGCTCCTACGTGCCGGTGGCTATCAGACGGCGATGATCGGCAAGATCCACCTAGATGGTATCCCTCAGGGCTTCGACCACTGGGCGATCCTCCCCGGGCAGGGCGACTACTACGATCCTGCCTTCGTCGTCCCCCGAGGGATGCACCTGAGGAATGGCTATAGCCTACCCAATGGCACCGATGCCAGCACGGCGGATACCGTCCGCTACCATGGCTATGTGACCAATATCATCACCGATATGAGTCTGGACTGGCTAGAGCAGCGAGACAAGACGAAGCCCTTCGCCCTCTTCATCCACCACAAGGCAGCTCATCGTGACTGGATGGCCGATACGGTCGATCTCAAGGCCTACGAAGATCGTACCTTCCCCACCCCAGAGACCTTCGATGACGACTATGCAGGGCGACCCGCCGCTGCAGCTCAGGAGATGAATATCCTCAAGGATATGGACATCACCTACGACCTGAAGATGCGTACCAACCCCAACCCCTCTGGACTGGGCAAGTACTACCTACACGGCATCTACGGACGCCTAGAGGCGGGCGTCAAGGCTAAGTTCGACAGCATCTATGACCCTCTCTCTCGCGCCTTCTTCGAAGCTCCCCCGACGGGTCGTGCCCTCGCTGTGTGGAAGTACAACCGCTACATGCGAGACTATGCCAAGGTGATTAACTCCCTTGACCGCAATATTGGACGTGTCGTCGAGTACCTACGTGAGCACGATCTGCTGGACAATACCATCATCGTCTACACCTCGGATCAGGGCTTCTATATGGGCGAGCACGGGTGGTTCGACAAGCGATTTATGTACGAAGAGTCTATGCGTACCCCACTAGTGATGCGTCTGCCTGCCGCTCTCGGCTACAAGCGCCGTGGGGATGTCACGACCCTCGTGCAGAATATCGACTATGCACCTACCTTCCTCGATATGGCGGGCCTACCTATCCCTAGCGATATACAGGGGATCTCCCTACGTCGCCTCCTGCTGGCAAATGGCAAGGAGCCCGACCTCGGGCGTAAGGCGCTCTATTACCACTTCTATGAGTACCCAGGCGAGCACGCTGTGCGTCGTCACTACGGGATCCGTACGACACGCTACAAGCTCATGCACTTCTACGGCGATATAGATAAGTGGGAGATGTACGACCTCAAGAAGGATCCCAACGAACTGACCAACGTCTTCGATGACCCTTCGTATGCCAAGGTACGTCGTCGGCTCGAGCGAGACCTCGATGGTCTACGCAAGTACTACAAGGCTGAGAATGCCAAGTAATCCACGCCCTCTACTCCGGGGGGCTGCCTAGCCCTCTCTGCCTAGAGGATACACTCGGACGTGAGTCCGACGCTGGGGGAGCTCCGCAGAGAGCTGATCCCCATCATATCAGACTTGCTTGTATCTTTCCCCCCCTCGGGAGGAGGGGTCACATGGTTAGTGTTGTGTAGAGGATGCCTCGATGAGGCATCCTCTACCTCTTTATATGGGGCTGTCATTAGGGGATGAGGTGCTCATCCTCTTATCCCTAATAGCGTACGCTCCATACGCTATCGAGTACGTACCACGCTTGAGGTATCTTGGGCATCCTTTCATTCACCACTCAGAGAGCCTTAGCCTAGACCTTATCCCTCCTAGCCGTTAGTCCTAGGAAAACGCACGTGTAAGGAGCCCGACAGAGGACATACTTAGAGCGATGTTGTGTACACGTGTGTATACAAGAGTGTACACGTGGGTACACAATGGTATACACACGTGTACACTTTCCCCTCGTAGTTAGTAGGCGGACACTCGGTAACTCTACCACTAAAGTCGGGGTACTGCGACCGAGGTAGAGGCTTCTCGGCTACTTCGTCCTCGATCCCTAGTGTTTTTCATGCGTCGGCTCTGAGGTGTCTGATAGTCTACCTCCTAGCGACTTGATGTACTTTTTGTATCTTTGCCTAGCTTGTGTGCGCCAAAGAGATAGGGGCTCACACAACGCAGACGCAAAAGACTATCCATAACAAGTAACGAAGACGAATATAAAGCCTATGGGAAGAGTCCTCATTATCGGTGCTGGCGGTGTCGGTACGGTGGTGGCTAAGAAGGTGGCACAGAATAGCGACGTGTTCACCGACATCATGCTCGCTAGCCGCACCAAGAGCAAGTGCGACAAGATCGCCTCGGAGATCAAGAATGTACGTATCCAGACCGCAGCCGTAGACGCCGATAACGTCCCCGAGCTAGTGGCCCTGATGCGGGAGTTCAAGCCCGAGCTCGTGATCAACGTCGCCCTGCCCTACCAGGATCTACACATCATGGATGCCTGTCTGGAGGCAGGGGTGAACTACCTCGATACGGCGAACTATGAGCCTCTGGACGAAGCAAAGTTTGAGTACAGCTGGCAGTGGGCCTATCAGGAGCGCTTCAAGGCTGCTGGACTCACCGCTATCCTCGGCTGTGGCTTTGACCCAGGGGTGACTGGGGTATTCACCGCCTACGCTGCTAAGCACCACTTCGATGAGATCCACTACCTAGACATCGTAGACTGCAACGGCGGGGACCATCACAAGGCCTTCGCTACCAACTTCAATCCCGAGATCAACATCCGCGAGATCACGCAGAAGGGACGCTACTACGAGGATGGGCAGTGGAAGGAGACCGAGCCACAGGAGATCCACAAGCCCCTGACCTATCCGAATATCGGGGTGCGTGAGTCCTACCTCCTCTACCACGAGGAGCTGGAGTCTCTGGTCAAGAACTATCCGACCATCAAGCGGGCACGCTTCTGGATGACCTTCGGGCAAGAGTATCTGACTCACCTCAGGGTGATGCAGAATATCGGTATGACTCGTATCGACCCTATCCTATATAATGGTGTAGAGATCGTCCCCATCCAGTTCCTCAAGGCCGTACTGCCCAATCCCGGTGAGCTCGGAGAGAACTACACGGGCGAGACCTCTATCGGCTGTCGTATACGAGGCCTCAAGGACGGCAAGGAGCAGACCTACTATGTCTGGAACAACTGTAGCCACCAGGCTGCCTACGAGGAGACGGGGGCACAGGGCGTCAGCTACACGACGGGTGTACCTGCCGCTATTGGAGCCCTGATGTTCTTCCGTGGGCTGTGGCGTCGTCCAGGGGTCTACAATGTCGAGGAATTCGATCCCGACCCCTTCATGGCCGAGCTACAGAAGCAGGGACTACCTTGGCATGAGGACTTCGGGCTAGACCTAGAGCTCTAGGCAGGAGTCTCCCCTTCCCCATTCGCCCCCGAGGTATAGACCATGCTCTAGACTCGGGTGACTACGTATTATTCACTAGGCGAGGTCGTCCCTTCACCGCAGTCTATCTGCGGGGGCGACCTCGCCTGCCTTAATTAGATACACTACCTAAATGAAAGTACTCCTGATCGTCGACCCCCAGAACGACTTCATCACCGGCTCCCTAGCTGTCCCCGGAGCCACTGCGGCTATGGACTACCTCACCGAGTGGGTGCGGGTACACCGTGCCGAGTACGACGCCATCGTCGTGACCCTAGATCAGCATCCTGCCGATCACTGTAGCTTCGCTGCGCAGGGAGGCCCCTGGCCCGTCCACTGTGTAGTCTATACTGTCGGAGCGGCTCTCTATCCACCCCTCGGGGAGGTGCTGACGGATGCCCAGCGTGCAGGGGAGAGCGTCCTCTACGTCCCCAAGGCCACCACTCAGGAGCGAGATGCCTATAGCGCCTTCGAGGAGTACGTCCCCGAGCCCCTACGTCAGGCGACAGAGATCGATGTCGCCGGCCTCGCTGGAGACTACTGCGTGCGCTCCTCCATCGCCGACCTTCGGCGTCACCTTCCCCAGACGCGTATGCGCACCCTAGACGAGGCGATCGCCTGGATCGGGGAGCCTACGCCCCTCCTCTAGTCCCATCACTAGTCATTCGCTATCCCAATGAAAGCAAAAAGTCTCATCCTCGCATTCGGTCTTCTCGCTATGCTTACCGCTTGCCACAGCCAGTCCTCTACGGACAATCCTCTCCTCGTCGAGAGTACGCTCGACTTCTATGCTCCTGCATTCGATCGTATCAAGCCCGAGCACTTCCTCCCGGCCCTCAAGCAGGGCATAGCAGAGCAGTCTGCTGAGATCGACAGCATCGTCAATAATCCCGAGGCTCCGACCTTCGAGAACACGATCCTAGCCTTCGAGAAGTCTGGCCGACTGCTCACCCGTACCTCGGCTCTGCTCTCTGCACTCTCCGCAGCCAATGGTACCGATGAGCTCCGCAAGGTAGAGGAGGAAGCCACCCCGCTCCTCTCTGCCCACAGCGATGCGCTGATGCTCAACGACAAGCTCTTCGCTCGTGTCAAGGCCGTACACGATACTGATACCCAGCTCAAGGACGAAGACCTACGCCTCACGGAGGTACTCTACCAGCAGTTCGTCCACGAGGGTGCACTCCTCTCGCCCGCCAGCAAGGACTCGCTCTCCAAGATCAACGGGGAGCTCTCGGTGCTGGAGACGAAGTTCGTCAATCAGGTACGGGATGCAACCAATGCCGCTGCCCTGCTCATCACCGATGCTAAGGAGCTCGATGGCCTATCGCAGGAGAATATAGACCGTGCGGCCAAGCTCGCCGAGGAGCGTGGACAGAAGGGTAAGTATCTCCTCGAGATCTCCAATACGACTCGCCCAGCCTATATCGCTGAGCTCAATAATAGAGATGTGCGTCGTCGTCTCCTAGAGGCTTCGCTCACTCGTGCCTCTCGCCCCAATGATCCGAACAACACCGAGCCAACCCTTACCCGTATCGCCGAGCTACGAGCCGACAAGGCCAAGCTCCTCGGCTACCCCACCTTCGCAGCCTGGGTGCTCAGTGACCAGATGGCAGGTGAGCCAGCCGCCGTCTATCGCCTCATCGAGGGGATCGCTCCTGCCTACCGCAAGAAGGTGCAGGCTGATGCAGCCGAGCTGACGGCTTTTGCACAGAAGACCGAGGGGAAGGACTTCAAGCTCGAGGCTTGGGACTGGGACTACTATGCTGAGCGACTGAAGAAGCAGAAGTTTGACCTCAACGAGAATGACCTCAAGCCCTACTTCGTACTCGACAGTGTGCTGAAGAACGGGGTTTTCTTCGCTGCGAATAAGCTCTACGGCCTGACCTTCAAGCCCCGCACCGATATCCCCGTCTATGCTGATGGGGTGAAGGTCTATGAGGTAATCGATCGGGATGGCTCCTCGCTAGCCCTCTTCTATACCGACTACTTCCGCCGTCCTACCAAGAATGGTGGAGCGTGGATGGAGAACTTCATCCAGCAGAGCTTCCTCTTTGGACGCAAGCCGGTCATCTACAACGTCTGCAACTTCCCCGCACCCGCTCCCGGGGCGCCTGCCTTCCTGACGTCGGACAATGTCGAGACGCTCTTCCACGAGTTCGGGCATGCCCTGCACGGCTTCTTCGCAGCACAGCGCTACGAGAGTATCTCGGGGACGCAGACGCCACGTGACTTCGTAGAGATGCCCTCGCAGTTCAATGAGCACTGGATGACGGACTCCATTGTCCTACGCAACTATGCTCGCCACTACCAGACGGGTGAACCCATGCCTCAGGCACTGATCGACAAGCTCAAGGCCTCTGCGCTCTTCAACCAAGCCTACTCCCTAGGTGAGAACCTCGGTGCCGTCACCATCGATATGGCCTGGAACACTCTGCCTGCTGGGGAGAAGGTCACGGATGTAGCAGCCTTTGAGCAGAAGGCTCTGAACAAGCTCGGGATCTACTCCACGCAGGTACCTCCACGCTATCGCTCACCTTACTTCCTCCATGTCTTTGGGGGTGGCTATGCAGCGGGTTACTACTCCTATCTGTGGACACAGGTGCTGGAGAGCAATATCTTCGACTGGTTTGTCGCCCATGGGGGGATGACGGCTGAGAATGGTCAGCGTCTGCGTGAGCTCGTCCTCTCTCGTGGTAACTCTCGTCCTGTGAAGGAGCTCTTCACCGCCTTCACCGGACTCACAGAGCCCGATATGCGTAGCTTGATCCGAGCTCGTGGACTAGACAAATAGGGCTCAGCTCTCTGACCCTAGAGATAGAGCGAAGGGCTACCCTCGGCAGCGGCTGAGGGCAGTCCTTCGCTCTATGCTGGGGTGAGGTAGGGGGGATGTGGACGTCTATACGTGTCACTTGGCACAATTGTCGTACCTTTGTGCATACGAAAAAGAAGACCCAAAACAAGTTTTATAGACAGGTAATTAGTAACAATAATGTCACAAGTAAGCATAGCCTTCTTCGGTACGATGCCCTACGACAAGGCGACCTTCCGGGAGGTCAACGAGCAGTACGGCTTCGATATCAAGTACTATACGGGCAACCTTAGCCTCAATAACGTCAGCCTCACCCAGGGTGTGGAGGTCGTCTGTATCTTCGTCAATGACGACGTAGACGCAGAGCTCATCCAGCACCTCAAGGACAACGGGGTGCGTCTGATCGCCCTGCGCTGTGCGGGCTACAACAACGTCGATATCGCAGCCGCTCAGCGTGCGGGTATCGCCGTCGTGCGTGTCCCCGCCTATTCCCCCCACGCCGTAGCCGAATACGCTGTGGCGCTCATGCTCTCGCTCAACCGCAAGATACAGCGTGCCTCCTGGCGTACACGTGACGGGAACTTCTCGCTCAACGGCCTCATGGGCTTCGATATGTACGGCAAGACCCTCGGGGTCATCGGCACGGGTAAGATCGCCAAGGTGCTCATCGGCATCCTCCGAGGCTTCGGGATGAAGATCCTCGCCTACGACCTTTACCCCGACCAAGCCTTCGCCGAAGCCAACGATGTACGCTACGTTACCCTCGACGAGCTCTATGCAGCCTCCGACATCATCTCCCTACACTGTCCCCTCACCCCTGAGACCGAGTATATCATCAATCGGGAGAGCATCGCCAAGATGAAGCGTGGAGTGATGATCATCAATACGGGTCGTGGTAGGCTCATCCACTCCGAGGACCTTATCGAAGGGCTCAAGACAAAGCAGGTCGGCTTCGCAGGCCTAGACGTGTATGAGGAGGAAGAGCCTTACTTCTACAAGGACAAGAGCGACAAGATCATCGACGATGATACGCTGGCTCGCCTGCTCTCCTTCAACAACGTCATCATGACCTCCCATCAGGCCTTCTTCACCGCCGAGGCGACGCAGAATATCGCCCACACGACCCTCTCCAATGTCCGTGACTTCGTGGAGGGACGTACGCTCCTCAACGCAGTCCACGAGTAGGCCTTCCCACGTCCATCCCTCGCCCCTTCAGCTCTAGGGCTGTCGTGAGGATCTCGAGAGCTCCCTCACGATGCTATCGAGAGCCTAGGAGAGGACTCAGTATGTTCGCCCCTGTCACCTTACATAGGTGATGGGGGCGAACATTATATGTCCTATGTCACGCTCTCGGTATGTCCTCTAGCGCTCTCTCGTAGTGCCCGATACAGAGGCGGTTAGAGTAGGGTGGAGTGGTGTCTCGATGGACTACCTCGGGCGGTGGGGGCTGTGTAGGGGGAGGGCCGACGCATGATCTCGCTCACACACTCCTGCCTTTGGATCTTCGGGGGTATTGTTTCATATCCCAGAGAGTCCTAGCCCACCCTTAGAGATCCTAGGTATTATCCCCAAGGAATAGACCTACAAGCGAGCCCTACAGAGAAGATACTTAGAGCGCACTTGTGTACACGCGTGTATACTGTTGTGTACACGTGGGTATACTGTTGTGTACACACGTGTATACTCATGCCTCCTAGGTAGGAGGTATACGCTGGGCATATCTAGACTAGAACATAGATACTTCTACCCTTCGGCGTATACTCCCCCACGACCTTGCCCTCGCACTATAGTGATTTCATGCGTCAGCCCTGCTGTGTGGGAGGATGGGGGGCTGTGGTCTACGGGTGTTTTCGTATCTTTGACCAGCAGAGCCCCTCGCCTAAGGGGGCTCTACTGATGTAGATGTATAGTACACCCAAATATAGATTTTGCTTCCTATGAAGAGACTAGTCGCATCGGCCCTCACGCTGGGCAGTGCCCTTAGCCTACCCTTCCTTAGTCTACCCCTCTCGGGCCAGCGCACGGTAGAGCGTCTGGAGAAGGGATGGCGATTTACCCGAGTAGATGACCCGAAGGCCTCCACCGAGGGCTACAACGACAGCAAGTGGAGCCGTGTCGTCGTCCCTCATGACTGGGCGATCTACGGCCCCTTCAGCTTCGACAATGACAAGCAGCATCTGGCCATCGCTCAGGATGGGCAGAAGGAAGCGATGGAGCATGCTGGCCGTACGGGAGGCCTTCCCTTCGTGGGCGCAGGCTGGTATCGCCGCAGCCTTGAGATCCCCAGCGATCTAGGCGATCGCCGTGTATTCCTCCGCTTCGATGGGGCGATGAGCCATGCCCGTGTCTATGTCAACGGTAAGGAGGTCGGCTACTGGCCCTATGGCTACAATACCTTCGCCTTCGATATCACCTCCTTCGTGCGCCCAGGAGAGGCTAATACGCTCGCCGTCCGTCTGGAGAACAAGCATGAGAGCAGCCGCTGGTACCCTGGTGCAGGGCTCTATCGCAACGTGTACCTCACCATCACCTCCCCCGTCTACGTCCCTCTCTGGGGCACACAGATCCAGACCCCCACAGCCAAGGCAAGCCACGCCTATGTGGATGTCCGTACACGCATCGCAGGGATGAGCTCGCTCGCTGGCCGTCCTCTGCAGGTGACGACCCAGCTCCTCTCCCCTGCTGGCAAGGTCGTCGCACAGTGCGAAGAGGAGATCCAGAGCTCTAGTGCTGAACACCTCTGCCATACGGGCTTCGAGCTCCAGAGCCCCCAGCTCTGGGACATCGACCAGCCTCACCTCTACAAGTATGTCGTCGAGCTAAGCGATGGCGGACGTGTACTCGACCGCGACACCACGACCTTCGGGATACGCTCGATCGAACTGAAGGCTGGCGATGGCTTCTACCTCAACGGACGCAAGATCAAGTTCCAGGGTGCTTGTCTGCACCACGACCTAGGTCCCCTCGGTGCTGCTGTGAACGAAGCTGCTATGCGCCGTCAGATACGTCTGATGCAGGATATGGGTGTCAATGCTATCCGTACCTCGCATAATATGCCTGCCCCCGAGTTCGTCCGTCTATGTGACGAGATGGGGATGCTGCTGATGGCCGAGAGCTTCGACTCCTGGGCTCAGCCCAAGGTGCCCAATGGCTACAACCTAGACTTCAACGAGTGGCATGAGCGTGACCTGGTGAACCTCATCCACCAGTTCCGCAACAGTCCCTCCGTCATCATGTGGAGTATCGGGAACGAAGTCCCCGAGCAGCCCTCTGCCGAGGGTGCTAAGCTCGCCTACCGCCTCCAGCAAATCTGCCACAGAGAGGATCCCACTCGCCCCGTCACCAACGGGATGGATAACCCCAAGGCAGTGCTCAAGACCGGTATGGCAGCTACGCTCGATATACCGGGCTTCAACTATCGTCCCTTCCTCTACGATACGGCGCATCGTGTCCTCCCACAGGGCTTCCTCCTCGGCTCCGAGACCTGCTCTACGGTTAGCTCACGAGGTGTATACAAGTTCCCCGTCGTACGCAAGTCCATGGCCAAGTACCCCGACCATCAGTCCTCTAGCTACGATGTCGAGCACTGCGGGTGGAGCAACCTCCCCGAGGACGACTTCATCCGCCAGGACGACTACAGCTGGAGCATGGGTGAGTTCATCTGGACGGGGATCGACTACCTCGGTGAGCCCACACCCTACTACAGCGACTGGCCCAGCCACTCCTCGCTCTTCGGTGCGGTGGACCTAGCGGGTATCCCCAAGGATCGCTTCTATCTCTATCGTAGCCACTGGAACAAGACTTCGCCCACGCTGCACATCCTGCCCCACTGGACTTGGCCTAACCGAGTAGGTGAGGTGACCCCCATCTTCGTCTATACGAGCTACCCCGAGGCGGAGCTCTTCATCAACGGCAAGAGTCAGGGGCGTCAGCGCAAGGATCGCTCCGTCACGATCGACGCTACGGAGAATGAAGAGAGCTTCAAGAACTTCACCCGTCAGAAGCGTTACCGCCTGATGTGGATGGATACGAAGTATGAGCCCGGGGAAGTCAAGGTCGTCGCCTACAACGACGCTGGCGAGGTAGCCGAGGAGAAGGTCATTCGCACCGCAGGCAAGCCCCATCACCTCGAGCTCGTAGCTGACCGCACGACCCTCACGGCGGACGGACGAGATATAGCCTTCGTGACGGTGCGTGTGGTGGATAAGGAGGGCAACTTGATCCCAGACGATGCCCGCCTCTTGACCTTCCGTGTCACGGGTGCTGCTACCTTCCGTGCAGCCGCCTCGGGTAACCCCGCTTCGCTGGATGCCTTCCATCTGCCTCGTCACCATGCCTTCAGTGGCCAGCTTGTGACCCTCGTTCAGAGCTCCGAGCAGTCGGGTGAGGCTGTCCTCCAGGTCTCGGCTAAGGGCCTGCCTACGGCTACCCTGCGCCTTCAGATCAAGTAAGCCCCTAACTCATGCGACCCTCCACCGCGCTCTGCCTACAGCTAGGCAGGGGAGCGATGGAGGGTCTTTCCTATCCCTCCCGCACGATGCCCTACTACACCCCGAGCGAGATCGAGCATATCCTCGCCCTCACCCAGCAGTATCAGACGACGAGCCCCGAACGTATCCTCCTCGGCAAGGGGACGATGAGCCGTGAGGAGCGAACCCTCGTCGCCCTCCAGCTAAGCACTCGTGTAGCCCTCTCGAGGCGGCTCCCACGGTGGGCGGAGGTAGGAGCCTTCGTCCCCTCCTCCCTTGCCCTAGAGCAGTGCTCCAGCGAGGAGGCTGCCGAGTATAAGAGACGCTTCGCACGAGAGGATGACCAGCTCCTTGACCTCACCGGAGGGATGGGGGTAGACTTCACAGCTCTGAGGGCGGTGGCGGCTCATGGGGTCTATGTGGAGCGTCATGAGGAGCTAGCTAGCGCCGCAGCCTACAACCTCCCTCGTCTCCTCCCCACTCAGCCGAGTGAGGTGCACTGTGGGGAGTCGCTAGAGCTCCTCCCAGAGCTCCTAGAGCGTTACCGCCCGAGCCTTATCTACCTAGACCCCGCACGTAGGGAGGGCGGAGACCAGCACCGTAGGGTCTATGCCATCGAGGACTGCGAGCCCGACCTTCGGGAGCTCCTGCCGAGACTACGCTCGCTCTATGCTTCGCTCGGCTATCCACTTCCCCGCCTCCTGGTCAAGCTCTCCCCGATGCTGGACATCACGCATACCCTGCAGAGCGTACCCTACGTCACCGAGCTACATATCGTAGCTGTGCGGGGCGAGGTGAAGGAGCTCCTGCTATCCCTCGACCTAAGCCAAGAGGAGGCGATACCCGAGGCTGGGGCAGTTACCATCACGGCAGCGAACCTCCTAGGCTCGGAGCGACCTACCCAGATCTTCACACAGCCCCGTGCGCTAGCTCATGAGGGAGAACTCACGGCGAGCTACGCCACTGAGCTCTCGACCTATCTCTATGAGCCGAATGCTGCCCTCATGAAGTCGGGGCTCTTCAAGACCTTAGCGGAGACCTTCGCTCTGCAGCCTCTCCACCCCAGCACCCATCTCTATACCTCGAGCCATCGGGTAGTGGAGTTCCCCGGGCGAGTATTTGAGGTACGAGCTGTCCATCCCTTTGCCTCCTCCACCCTTCGTCGGCTGGGTCGAGAGCTCGGGGCAGCACAGATCTCGTGTCGCAACTTCCCACTCTCGCCCGAAGCCCTTCGTGCTAAGCTCGGCATCAAGGACAGCGATGCCCAGACGCTCTTCGCCCTCACACTCTCCCCGTCCATCCCCCTCATGGTACTCTGCCACCGCCTGTAGCGAGAAGGGGGAATCCCTCTCTCCTTAGGGGCTTGTTCTCTCCATATCACTTTAGGCTAGGTAGTGAGCACCAAGCTCGCTACCTAGCCTCTTTTATGGGGGAAAAGTAGCGATGAGGCTGACATTGTGACGCAAAAATAGGGGCTTTTAGAGGCGTAAAGTCAGCTTTATATGACTTGTTGTCAGGTTTTTAGGGCGGCACGGCCTTTGGGTGAGGGTAGGTGTAGATAACGAAATCTACACATAATAGAATAGAATATGAATATAAATAAGTATACAATCAAGTCGCAGGAGGCTCTACAGGCTGCCATCGATCTGGCTCGCAGGAATGGCAACCAGTCCATTGAGCCCGCGCACCTGCTCGGGAGCTTGCTCTCGGCGGGAGATAGCCTGATGGACTTCCTCTTCTCCAAGCTCGCTGTACAGCGTGCCCGAGTAGAGGAAGCCAACAACGTCGCCCTCTCTCACCTGCCCAAGGTCTCCGGTGGGGAACCCTACCTGAGCCAGAGTGCCAACGAGGTACTCAACAAGGCGGAGGACCTTGCCCGTGAGATGCAGGATGAGTACGTAGCCGTCGAGCACATCCTCATGGCACTTGTCCTGGTGGATAGTCCTACGGCTCGTATGCTGAAGTCCGACTTCGGGGTGAATATCTCCGACCTCAAGAAGGCCGTAGAAGAGCTCCACAAGGGCAACCGTGTGACCAGCCAGCATGCCGAGGAGCAGTACAACTCCCTCAGCAAGTACGCGATCAACCTCTGTGAGCGTGCTCGCGAGGGCAAGCTTGACCCTGTCATCGGGCGGGATGATGAGATCCGCCGTGTCCTACAGATCCTATCCCGTAGGACGAAGAATAACCCAATCCTCATCGGTGAACCCGGTGTGGGGAAGACCGCTATCGCCGAGGGACTCGCCTATCGTATCGTCCGTGGAGACGTCCCCGAGAACCTTCGCTCCAAGCAGGTCTATTCCCTCGACATGGGTGCCCTTATCGCTGGGGCAAAGTACAAGGGTGAGTTCGAGGAACGTCTGAAGGCCGTCGTCGGCGAAGTCACCAAGAGCGAAGGGGAGATCATCCTCTTCATCGACGAGATCCACACCCTAGTCGGTGCCGGTAAGGGCGAGGGGGCTATGGACGCTGCTAATATCCTCAAGCCTGCACTAGCTCGTGGCGAACTGCGTGCTATCGGTGCTACCACCCTCGACGAGTATCAGAAGTACTTCGAGAAGGATAAGGCTCTGGAGCGACGCTTCCAGATGGTCATGGTCGAGGAGCCCGATGAGGCAAGTAGCATCTCTATCCTTCGTGGACTGAAGGAGAAGTATGAGAACCACCACAAGGTGCGTATCAAGGATGATGCGATCATCGCTGCCGTACGTCTCTCCGACCGATATATCACCGATCGCTTCCTCCCCGACAAGGCTATTGACCTCATGGACGAGGCCGCTGCCCGTCTGAGGATGCAGATCGACTCCCTCCCTGAGGACCTCGATGAGATCGGACGTAGGATTACACAGCTTGAGATCGAGCGTGAGGCCATCCGTAGAGAGAACGATGAGGCCAAGCTCGATGAGCTGAACAAGGAGATCGCTTCCCTCAAGGAGCAGGAGGCCACCGACAAGGCCAAGTGGATGCGGGAGCAAGAGCTCATCAACCGTATCCAGCAGGCCAAGATCGACATCGAGCGTCTACGCTTCGAGGCCGAGCGTGCAGAGCAGGTCGGTGACTACGGCAAGGTAGCAGAGATCCGCTACGGCAAGCTCAAGGAGAAGGAAGCAGAGATCGCAGCCACACAGGCCGAACTCGCCAAAGCGCAGGGTGAGGAAGGTGCGATGATACGTGAGGAAGTCGGGGCAGAGGATATCGCCGATATCGTCTCTCGCTGGACGGGCATTCCCGTAGGGAAGATGCTCCAAAGTGAGCGTGAGAAGCTCCTCCACCTGGAGGATGAACTCCATCGCCGTGTCGTCGGTCAGGATCTTGCCATCGAGGCTGTAGCAGATGCCGTCCGTCGCTCACGTGCTGGTCTGCAGGATCCCAAGCGTCCGATAGGCTCCTTCCTCTTCCTCGGTACCACGGGGGTAGGGAAGACGGAGCTCGCCAAGGCTCTTGCCGAGGTCCTCTTTGATGATGAGACGATGCTCACCCGTATTGATATGAGCGAGTATCAGGAGAAGTTCTCCGCCACTCGTCTCATCGGTGCTCCTCCGGGATACGTAGGCTACGATGAAGGAGGACAGCTGACGGAGGCCATTCGTCGCAAGCCCTACTCGGTCGTCCTCTTCGATGAGATCGAGAAGGCACACCCCGATGTCTTCAATGTCCTCCTCCAGGTGCTGGATGATGGCCGTCTAACGGACAATAAGGGTCGGGTGGTGAACTTCAAGAATACGATCATCATCATGACGAGCAATATGGGCTCTGACCTTATACGTGAGCGTTTCGCCAATGTCCCCGACGGCAAGATGCAGCAGACGATCGACGAGACCCGCGAGCTGGTGCTGGATCTCCTGAAGCGGACGATTCGCCCTGAGTTCCTCAATCGTATCGATGAGACGATCGTCTTCACGCCTCTGACCAAGTCCGATATCGAGCGTATCGTCCGTCTACAGCTAGACGCTACCGCCCATGTCTTGGCCTCTACAGGTGTAGAGCTGCACTACACGGATGCCGCCGTCAGCTGGATAGCAGAGGCTGGGTATGACCCCGAGTTCGGTGCTCGTCCGGTACGTCGTGTGATCCAGCATAGTGTCCTCAATGAGCTCTCGAAGAGCATCCTTTCGGGTTCGGTCGATCGCTCCAGTGTGATCACCCTAGATGCCGAGGACGGCAAGCTCCTCTTCCGCTAAGCGCAGCGTAGCGAGTATTATTTGTGAGTTGTTAGAAGATGCGAAGGCTGCATACACCCTAGAGTGTATGCAGCCTTCGCTGTCTTTGTCCCCTCCAGGTAAGGAGGGGTGTGTTATATGCCGAGGGGCTTTACGATCTCCACACGGAGTCCGAGAGCGCTTATGAGGCGAAGGAATAGCCCTATGCTAGGCTCTACGAGACCATTCTCGATCTTGGATATATAGGACTTAGTCGTCCCGACTCGCTGAGCAAGCTCGCTCTGTGTGATATTTGCCTCTCGCCGTGCCTGGAGGAGGACTTGGGCGGCATAGAATGCCCTAGCTTCGTCCTCATGCTTGGCCCTCTCGGGGGTGCCTACCTTACCGAACTTAGCGTCTAGTACGCTATCGTAGTCTACGATGCTATGATTGTTTGTCTGCATAATAAGCTGTTTTTATCCGGAGTGCTTTCTCTATCTCTGCTCTAGGTGTCTTTTGCGTCTTCTTTTGGAAGCCATTGAATAGGACTACGACCTTTCCCTCGTCAAAGATGAAAAATACTCGGTAGATGTTACTCTCATATTCTGTCCTCAGCTCGAACAACCCCTCCTCATGTACCTTCTTGATGAACTTTGTCGATAGGCGCTCCTGCTTTTTGAGCAGTAGTAGCCCATAATGTATCTTCTCTTGTACACTCTCCGTAAGACTTGCCATGAAGGATTCGAAGTATCCTCCATAAGTTAGTATCTTTCGCTCCATGAAAAATAAAATTAGAAGTTTGTATTGACTAGGCCGCTTGCCTTGCTCGTACAAAGGTATAAAAGTTTCCACATATGGCAACTTTTATTGTCTGGCGACTTCTTTAAGCTCAGAGGGTGAACTAAGCGTAGAGTAGCGAGTATTATTTGTGAGTTGTTAGAAGAGGCGAAGGCTGCATACACCCTAGAGTGTATGCAGCCTTCGCTGTCTTTGTCCCCTCTGGGTAAGGAGGGGGTTATCACCCGACGAGGGGACGGAGACGCTCATGGAGCCCCTCGAGGATTTCCCAGATACGCTCCGCTGCTCCCTCCACGAAGGGAGGCTCAAGGATGAACTGCTCATAGGCCTCTTCGTCCTCCCACAGCTCCTTCACTCGGTCGTAGAACTCTTGTTCCTTTCCTTCCTCGAAGCGTAGGATGGCCTTGGGGTTGAGGATGCCGGGCTCTAGGTAAGCACCCCAATAGATGGGGATACACCCCGAGCGTATGCTGTCGAAGACCTTCTCGGTGATGTAGCCTTCGCCCAACGAATTCTCCGGGCAGAGGTTGAAGCGATAGTTGGCTAGGTTCTCCCCCGATAGGAAGATGTTCACGCCCTTGTAGTGGCGGATGAACCTCAGGGGCTTTCGGAAGTTGGAGAATAGATTGATCTTCTTCTTGGGCTCGAAGTATAGGTCGATGAAGCGTGGAAGCCAGAAGAGGGACGCATACTCATCCCACCAGTTGTAGCCACGGTACCGTGAGTTGTCGAGGTGGGAGGCAATGACACTGTATAGGGAGAGTTTGTGTAGAAATCTAAGCTTATAGACCCTACGGAGTCTCTCTCTGAGGAATTTCTTAGGCGAGATGTTTATTTCCTTAATGTCGTTAGGGACACAAAGATAGGGCTTTTGTATGGGGACTCTCTAATCAGGGCTGATGCATGAAATCACTTTAGTGCGAAGGCAAGGTCGTGAGGGAGTATACGCCGGAGATAGAAGATGGAAGTATCTATGTCTTAGTCTAGATATACCCAGCGAATACCTCCTACCTAGGAGGGATAAGTATACACGTGTGTACACAACTGTATACCCACGTGTACACAACAGTATACACGCGTGTACACAAGTGCGCTCTAAGTATCTCCTCTCTAGGGCTTGCTTGTATGTCTATTCCTTGGGGATAATGCCTAGGATCTTTAGTGATGGGCTAAGGCTCCCTGGAATATGAAATGATACCCCCGAAGATCCAAAGGTAGGAGTATGCGAGCGAGATCATGCGTCGGCCCAGACGCTCTAATGCCCTCTGTAGCGGATGTTCCGAGTGAGGCGAAGAGGATATGCCGAGGAGGGGGAGCATCGGGCACATAGTATTCGCCCCCGTCACCTTCGCTAGGTGGCGGGGGCGGATAGTATGGATCCCTGATGGGGGGGTACGTGCCTTCGAGACGATTAGTCAGAAAGCCTGCCTCCTACTCTATCTGTAGCTTGGTCAGCGAACCCATACAGATCGCTTAGCGAGACCTATATGAAGTCGTTCCCTTGGGCGAAGGCTAGAAGGCGCTCCTTTAGGGGAGGAGCAAGGTGGCGAGGATGGGTTAGGGGCGGTGGTAGACGATGGCGGAGGCGACCTCGTCTGCCTTCTCCTTGCTCTCTAGGGCCTCGATCAGGGCGAGCGCAAAGTCAAAGGTATAGGCTGCGCTCTTGGCCGTGATGAAGTTGCCCGAGCGGACGACAGGGCTGGTCGAGACCTTGGCCCCGTGTAGCTGTCCCTCGAAGCCCGGGTAGGCTATGGCTTCCTTCCCCTCAAGGAGTCCGAGGCGACCGTAGATGGAGGGGGCAGCACAGATGGCCGCTAGGATCTTACCCTCGGCGACGGCGTCTTGGATCAGTTCGTGTAGGCGAGGCGAGGCGTCGAGGTTGGATACGCCGGGGAGTCCACCCGGTAGGACGAGGGCACGAACATCGGCACTATAGACCTCGCGGATGGAGAGGTCGGCCTGCACAGCGATACCGTGGGCGCCGGTGACATGGGGTTCGTCCTCGATGGTGACGATGTGTGTAGGTAGACCTGCACGGCGGAGGAGGTCAATCGTGGCGATTGCCTCGGTCTCTTCGAAGCCTTCGGCTAGGAAGACATAGATGTTCTTTGGCATAATAATTAGGATTATTGTGGAGTAAAGGGGTGAGTGCTTGCGGGGTGCTGTAGTTAGTATGTAGGAGGGGAGAGACGCTCCCCTCGGGGGGAGCCTAGAGCCCCCGACCTGAGGGGAGGGTGGCGGGGGCTAGGACTGGATCTTGAAGCGGTAGGTGATGAGTCCCTCTTGGTCATCAGCACCTGCTACGCTATTGAAGCGGGTCGCGCGGGCGGCGGCTAGAGCCGCGTTGCGGATGGAGGTGTCGGCGATATTGGTACCCTGGGCGACGGTAGCCTGTATGACACGTCCCGAGCCGTCTACGACGATGCGCACACGTACGACGCCATCGATAGCTCGGCTGGTGGAGGGGCGGGCTAGGATACCACCGTTGCTGACGATGGTACGTCCGGTGAGGGCATAGCTACCTGCACTACCGTTGGGGTTGCCTTGGTTGCCTGTGCCCGAGCTAGCAGTACCCTGTGAGCCGGCAGCACCACTCTGACGCCCAAAGGCTCCTGCTACGGAGTGCCCGATCTCCTGACGCTGTGTCTCACGTCGGGCAGCTTCCTCGCGAGCACGACGCTCAGCCTCGGCACGAGCCTTGGCCTCAGCCTCGGCACGGCGGGTCTCCTCGAGGCGCATGCTCTGCTCTATGCTCTGCGTCTGCAGGGGTTGGCTAGAGGTGCGGGAGGGAGCCTTGGGTCGTGGCGTAGGGGTCGGGAC
>NZ_CAJPPN010000039.1 GCF_905372525.1 uncultured Porphyromonas sp. | reverse complement strand
GACGAGTGCAGTGCCAGTAGGGCACAGAGGAGGATGAGGTGGAGTCGCTTCATGACGGTATCGTATCGTGTAGTATTCGGCTGTTGGTGCTTAGCAAAGCATAGGACAGCTCTATATATCTAAGCTGTGGAGGAGGTGTAGATTGGGTATCGGCATTAGGGAACTCCTTGTAGTGATTGGGTATTCATAGTCGTGAGAGTGCTGTGAGTGCTCATACCCCTAGACCAAAGTGTCGGGTGAAGCTCTCAGGGGGCGTTGTATGTACATCTACTCATCTAGTGATATCTATGGTGATGCAGTGTTTATTCTCAGTGTTAGCCATGATCTACAGACTCATGACCTATGGGGCAAATGTAGAATATTCTCCTCATATTTCCAAGTTCGTTCTCGCGCGCGTGTACCTTTAATATATATAATAGAATAGCTCTCGTGTTAGGCATTCTGAGCGTCTCTATGGGTTTTCCTCTCTGGCTCTGTCTATAGGGTCTCTCTTTTCTCTGACTAGGAGTAGGTGGGGAAGTATCTAAATCGGCTATGTTATGGCTAGGATGTAGAGCCCATTCTGAGGGCTTTTCAGAGGACTAGTAATGAGCCCTAGTGAGGACTCGGTATGTTCGCCTCCATCACCTTACATAGGTGACGAGGGCGATGATACCGAGTCCACTATCCCGCTCTCGGTATGTCCTCCAGAGCCCTCTAGATATGCCGGATGTAGAGGTGATGATTTAGTCTGCTCTGAGCTGTCTTTATCACCTAGGAGGCTCTCCGTCTCTTTGTCGTTTGGGGGGCTTGCTTCATCTCTAGGGAGTCTTAGGCACATCTCTGAGGCGTCTAGGCGTTAGCCCCGAGGAGAGCATGCATGGGCTTTACAAGGGGGGATACTTAGGACGATGCAGTGTACACGTGTGTATACAGTTGTGTACACGCAGGTACACTGTAGTGTACACACGTGTACACAACTCCCTTCTTAGTTAGTAGTTGTACGCTCGATCGGGATACTCTTTGGCTACAGATCTCTTCTATCTCGAGTGCATGCATCTCGACTACTTAGCCTCCAGTCTCTATAGCGTCTATGCATCTTCTCTGGGTCGTTTGTCTAGTTGCTTGTTTTTTTGTACTTTTGTGCGCTGTTTATCAAATAGTATCGCTTGCGAGCTGAGGGATTGACAGAGCCTTATCGCCCAGTACTGGGAGAGTAATGTGTGATGTGTCTGTGTCCAACTCGTTATGACGCACCACGCGACAAGGCAAAGTCAGTTCATAAAGACTCGCATTTCGTCTAATTTAACTTAACAACAAGACAGAAGGAATGGACACTTTAAGTTTCAAGACCGTTTCTGCGAACAGGGCTACCGTCACCAAGGAGTGGGTCGTCGTGGATGTCGCTGGTCTGAGCTTGGGCCGTGCATGCTCCAAGATCGCCAAGCTACTCCGTGGCAAGTACAAGCCCAACTTCACGCCTCACGTAGACTGTGGGGATAACGTGATCGTAATCAACGCAGACAAGGTAGTCCTCACTGGTAGAAAGTGGGACGACCGAGTTTATCTCAAGTTCTCTGGCTACCCAGGTGGGCAGCGTCAGTTCAGCCCCCGCTTCCTGCAGGCTAAGGGCTCTGATCGCCTCTTCCGTAAGGTAATCAAGGGGATGCTACCTAAGAACCGCCTCGGTGCAGCTATCCTAGGTAACCTTTACGTATATGATGGGGCAGAGCACAAGCACGAAGCTCAGCAGCCACGTCTCATCGACCTCAACACGCTCAAGTAGTAACGATAAGGACTCATGGAATTGATCAATGCCATTGGCCGTCGTAAGGCCGCAGTAGCCCGCGTGTATGTATCCGCAGGTAGCGGGAAGATCACGATCAACAAGCGTGACATCTCTGTCTACTTCCCCTCCTCCATCCTACAGTATATCGTCCGTCAGCCACTGACGACGCTGGATGCAGTAGAGAAGTACGACATCAAGATCAACCTCAAGGGAGGTGGGTTCAAGGGTCAGAGCGAAGCTGCTCGCCTTGCTATCGCACGTGCCCTCGTCAAGATCAACGAAGAAGACAAGTCAGCCCTCCGTGCAGAAGGCTTCCTCACCCGCGACTCTCGTGTCGTCGAGCGTAAGAAGCCAGGTCGCCCCAAGGCTCGCAAGCGCTTCCAGTTCAGCAAGCGTTAATATCCCGACTCAGGCTCTGGTGGCCTGAGGGATGTTATCTCGCGTTTAGTATCTAAACTGCCTAGAGCTACAGCCATCCCCCTAGCGTGGGAGCCCTGTCCTACCAGGCAGTTGAAAGTAATCCAGTTACATTTATAGAACGTAAACGAAATCATGTCAAGAGTTTCATTTGACCAACTCATAGAGGCTGGTGCACACTTCGGGCACCTCACTCGTAAGTGGAACGCCGGTATGGCTCCATACATTTTCATGGAGCGCAACGGTATCCATATCATCGACCTTCACAAGACTGTTGTAAAGGTAGACGAAGCAGCAGAGATCGCTAAGGCTATGGCTAAGGGCGGCAAGAAGATCCTCTTCGTTGCCACCAAGAAGCAGCTCAAGGGCGCAGTAGCCGAGCTCGCTAAGGCTGTAGGTATGCCCTACGTCACCGAGCGTTGGCCAGGCGGTATGCTCACGAACTTCGCTACGATCCGCAAGGCCGTAAAGAAGATGAGCGACATCGACAAGATGACTGCTGACGGTACATTTGATAATCTATCCAAGCGTGAGAAGCTTCAGATCTCACGTCAGCGTGCTAAGCTCGAGCTTACCCTCGGCTCTATCGCTGACATGAAGCGTCTGCCCTCTGCTCTCTTCGTCGTAGACGTACTCAAGGAGCACATCGCAGTAGCTGAAGCAAAGCGCCTAGGTATCCCTGTCTTCGCTATTGTGGACACCAATAGCGATCCTACCCCCGTAGACTACATCATCCCAGCCAACGACGACTCCACCGCTGCTGTAGAGGTCATCATCTCTGCCGTATGTGCTGCGATCTCCGAAGGCCTACAGGAACGTAAGGCTGAGGGTAAGGGCGACGAAAAGGACGAGAACGAAGAGGGCGCAAAGCGTATCGAGCACGGACGCTCACGCAACGGCGGTGCTCGCCGTTCTCGCAAGGCTGTAGCTACCCCTGCTGAGACAACAGAGGAAGCCTAAAGCCCCTCTCCCCTGACCTCATCCTCTACAGATGAGACACCCCTAGGGGGAGAAGCCAACAGCATCTATAAGAGACGAGGATGAGTGAGCGCCATGCCGCTCATCCTCGTGCCTTATCGGTACTGTCACAAGAGACTAAAGTCAAACACAATCCAAGCTATACAATACAATGGCTGTATCAATCCAAGACATCGCCAAGCTCCGTAAGCTCACAGGGGCAGGGATGATGGACGTCAAGAAGGCCCTCGAAGAAGCTGTCGGCGACTTTGAAAAGGCAATCGAACTACTCCGTAAGCGTGGTCAGGCTCTGGCCGCTAAGCGCTCCGACCGTGAAGCTGAAGAAGGGTGCATCCTAGCTGCCCACGAAGGGGGCTACGCAGTGGCTATCGAGATCAAGTGCGAAACAGACTTCGTCGCTAAGAACGAAGACTTCATCGCTCTGGCTAAGTCCGTCCTCGAGGTCGCAAAGAGCAAGCCCGAGATCTCTAAGGAAGACCTCCTAGCCTCTCCCCTCGCGGATGGTCGCTCCGTACAGGAGCACATCACAGAGCGCAGTGGTGTGACGGGCGAGAAGATGGAGCTCGGCTACTACGAGTTCGTCAAGGGGGCCTACGCTATCTCCTATATCCACCCAGGTAATAGACTAGCTACGATCGTAGCCTTCAACGAAGCTGTAGACGCTCAGGTCGCTCGTGACGTAGCTATGCAGATTGCTGCTATGAACCCTGCTGGTATCACCGAGGACGACGTCCCCGCTGAGATCAAGGAGCGTGAGCTCTCTATCGCACGTGACAAGGCTCGTGAGGCAGGTAAGCCCGAGAACATCATCGAGCACATCGCCGAGGGTGCACTGAAAAAGTACTACAAGGAGAATACGCTCCTAGAGCAGGCATTCGTCAAGGACAACAAGATGAATATCCAGCAGTACCTCCAGGCACAGAGCAAGACCCTTACGGTCACGGCCTTCAAGCGTGCTTCGCTCTCTGCTGAGTAATCCCACTCGCTCCATCGCCTAATAGGTGATGAGCCTATAATAGAGGCTACGTCATAAGGCTCTGCTTTATGGCGTAGCCTCTTCCTCTTTGGCAAGTATCTCTACACCCTACATACGCTCCCTCATTCACAGCTAGTAGCTTATTCCTATCCTGCTACATGAGCCATCGCAAGATCATACATATCGATATGGATGCCTTCTTTGCCTCCGTAGAGCAGCATGATCATCCCGAGCTGAGGGGGCTACCGATCGCTGTCGGGGGCTCAGAGCCTAGAGGGGTGGTCTGTGCTGCGAGCTACGAGGCTCGTCGCTATGGTGTGAGATCCGCTATGCCTGGAGCGAAGGCTCGCAGGCTATGTCCTCAGCTAATCTTTGTGGAGGTACACTTCGAGAGGTATCGAGAGGTGTCGGCAGCTATCCATCGTATCTTTAGGGATTATACAGATCGGATCGAGCCCCTCTCGCTGGACGAGGCCTTCCTAGATGTCACAGATAATAAACGAGGGGAGTCCCTAGCGGTGAAGTTAGCGATAGAGATCAAGGAGCGTATAGCTACAGAGCTAGGGCTGACAGCCTCGGCTGGTGTATCCTATAATAAGTTCCTAGCCAAGGTCGCCTCCGATGCCCGCAAGCCTAATGGACTCTGTACGATCCATCCGACCCAGGCCTTGGACTTCATTGCGAACTTGCCTATAGGGGAGTTCTGGGGAGTGGGGCGGGTCACCAAGCGCAAGATGCTGGAGCTAGGTATTCATACAGGAGCAGATCTTAGGGCGCGCAGTCTCCCCGAGCTCGAGCGATACTTTGGCCGGGCAGGGAAGATGTTCTATGACTTTGCACGGGGAATAGATGAGCGCCCTGTCGAGGCCGAGCGTATCCGTAAGTCTCTGGGCTGTGAGCATACCTTCCTGGACAACACCTGTGATTCCACCGTCCTCGAGACACACTTGCTACAGGTGGCAGAGGATTTGGCTCATCGTTTGGAGCGAAAAGGTTTCCTCGGGCGCACGCTCACGCTGAAGGTCAAGTATGGAGACTTCAGCATCGCCTCTCGCTCGACCTCACAGCTGCAGGAGATTCTTACGCTAGAGGAGATCCAGCGTCTCGGGCTCAAGCTCCTGAGGGGACTAGACTATACGGAGCACCCAGTACGCCTTCTGGGGCTTACGATCTCCAATCCTAGCGAGGAGCTACGTCCCGGGATGTGGGTGCAGCAGTGGATCCAATTCCCAGACTAAGGCCTGGGTGAAGACACGCAATACCTGCTAATACCTCTTAATCGCTACGGCCGCAACGAAGACATGCACAGCCCTGACACCACAACCCTCGAGTAGGTCGCATAGCGTCAGCAGGGTTGCGCCCGTCGTCAGTAGGTCATCTACGAGCAGGATGCGCTTTCCTCGTAGGGATGCCTTGAGTGTCTCATCGGGGGTAAGAGAAAAGGCTCTATGGGCATTCTCCATTCGTTCCTTCCTCCCAAAGGCTGTCTGCGAATGACTACCTCTCCTTCGGAGGAGGTAGTCTTCACTCCACGGGCGACCAAGTCGCTGGCTCATTGCCTGAGCGAGTAGACCAGCTTGGTTGTATCCCCGCTTTTGTAGTCGTCCCTCCTCGATAGGCACCGGTAAGATTAGGTCTATATCCTCAGGGCTGAATCGAAGGCACCCCTCTGTAATAGCTGTGCGTACGACGAAGGAGGCTACCTCTCGGTAGCTCTTGTACTTTAGGGCTGTGATGAGGTGGTGTGACTCTGACTGGTGTTGATAGGTGAAGGGAGCCGAGAGGCTCCGGACGAGGGGAGAACCCAGAAGACGTTCCTTAGCCGCATAGGTCTCCTCCCTATAGCGAGGGAGGGTTAGTCCGCATTCTAGACAGACGCACCTCTCGTTACTGCCTAGGCGAAGACCACAGACTGCACAGAGCCGAGGGAATACGACGTCCAGCAGAATGGAGCCTAGACGAAGAAGATGCCTCTTAGTCGTCATCGTCTCCTAGGATAGTCCGTGTAGCTTCTCTGACCTCCTCGTACTCATAGCCTCGATAGAGCCCATAACGCATGAGTCGATCGAAGGCTTTGCGTTGCTCCAAGCTCTGGGGGAACGTACGGTATTTCTTCCTTAGAAGCTCCACCACTTGTTCGTAGGTCGAATGTTCTTCTTCCTCCTCTAGCTCCTCTAGGGCTTCGTCAATGAATTCGGTAGGGATACCCAGCCGTCTGAGTTCGCTCCTTAGGCGAAGAGGCCCCCAACCATTGAAGCGGTACTTGTCTCGTACAAAGGCTACTGCAAAGCGCCTCTCACTGATAAATCCCTCTGCCTTCAGTCGCTCTAGGATCTCCTCTGCTTCATCTTCGTCTATGCCCCAGCGCAGTAGCTTTCTCTCTAGTGTAAGTGGAGCTTGTTCGGAGCCCGAGCAGAGGTGGGCAAGACGTATATAGGCTTCCTCGGGTGTCAGGGCTTTGCTTCTCATGCCGAGTGATAGGTTAGATGTAGGAAGCGGTTCTTACCACTCATATCCTTGATGAGCTCTGCCTCTGCCTGCTCGCTACCTATTATATGTAGGAGAGCTGTCCGGGTCTGCTCGGCATAGAGAGGATTGAGCTCTAGCCAAAGGCTTCCTCCAGAGCGTAGGTAGCCTTGGCGGACTAGCTGGCCAATAGCTGTATAGTAGGCTAGGGGGGATTCTTCGGGGGCAAAAAGGGCAAGGTGAGGCTCATACAGCAGGACATGCGCTGTCATATCCTCTGCTTCGCTTGGGTGAATATAGGGGGGATTACTTACGATCAAGTCAAGCGGGGTAGGCGGGGGAGTATGGGCTTCGACTAAGGCAAAGAGGTCTTCATGCCACAGGTAGACCTCTCGTCCGCTCTGCTCATAGAGCCGACGGAAGTTCTCCTGAGCGATGGGGATCGCTTGGCTCGAGACCTCGAGGGCAATAGCTTGGTCTAGCTGGGGGAGGTGCTTGGCAAGTGCCCACGCAAGGCACCCACTACCCGTCCCTACGTCTAGTAGACGTCGCCAAGAGGAAGCCTCGGGATGCTGGAGGATGAGCTGGGCAAGCTCCTCTGTCTCTGGCCTCGGGATGAGCACCCCAGGGGCGACCTGGAGCTCCCCCCCGAGAAAGGAGGCTTTGCCTAAGACGTACTGTAGGGGCTCTGCTGCCTCGAGCCTATGGAGAGCTCTCTCTAGAAGTGTGATCTCCTCGGGAGACAAAAGCGTATCTTTGCCAGTGAGGAGGAGTAGATCCGTACGTCGCAAGCCCCGTAGATCCTCGATGAGACGCCTCGCTATCTCCCGAGCCTCTGCGGGCTCATACTCTGAACTTAGGCGAAGGATTGCCTCTTCCTCTAGTTGTCTGATTGTTTTCATTTTATAGAGCAAATATAGCGATAAGAGATGATAGAGTGTGATGAGATCTTCATGCGTAGAGCCCTAGAGCTCGCCTCCCTAGGGGTGGGAACGGCGAGTCCCAATCCTATGGTGGGAGCCGTGATCGTCCACGAGGGGCGGATCATAGGAGAGGGGTATCATCATCGCCCCGGCGAGGGACATGCAGAGGTGATGGCCGTGGCTAGTGTACGAGAGCGTCACCTATTGCCCGAGAGTACGCTCTACGTAACCTTGGAGCCCTGCGCGCACTATGGCAAGACACCTCCATGTGTGGAGCTCATCCTCCGCGAGCGCATCCCGAGGGTAGTAGTGGCGATAGAGGATCCCTTCCCTGCCGTCTCGGGGCGGGGAATACAGCATCTACGAGATGAGGGGGGCGTAGAGGTCTCGGTGGGCTTGCTGGAGGAGGAAGCCAGAAGCCTAAACGCAGCCTTCATCACAGCACACACACTTCATCGCCCCTATGTCACGCTCAAGTGGGCTCAAAGCATCGATGGCTACATGGATCGGGTACGCTCCTCTCGTGAGGAGAGTCCCGAGGTCTTCTCCAGTCCTCTTCACCAGCGTCTAGTCCATCAGCTACGTCAAGCCCACGATGCAATCCTCGTGGGCTATCGTACCGCTCTGCTGGACGACCCACAGCTGGGCAATCGGCTTTGGTATGGGCGTTCCCCCCTGAGGGTCATCCTCGATCCACGGCTCCAGCTCCCACGAGATCTGCGAGTCTTCACCGACAGCACCAGCCCCACACTCGTCCTACACTTAGCCTCAGAAGCCCCTCCCTCAGATCCAGAGCCGGGTAGGGCACACGTACGTTACCGAGCGATAGCAGGAGAGACTCTTACCCCAGAGGCGATCCTCGCAGCTCTCTACATGGAGGAGGGGGTACAGTCGCTCCTCATCGAGGGAGGAAGTGCCACTCTCGAGAGCTTCATCGCTCGGGGGCTCTATGATGATATTCAACTGGAGGTCTCTCCCCGAGCTCTGGGGCAGGGAGTATCAGCTCCATCCCTCCGGGGGTACCGGAGCTGACCCCTTAGCTGGGTGCACAACGGGATAGGATCTATGCTACTAGAGAGCAGCATAGCATATGGGGAGGAGACGATATCGCCCTATCTGCTACGCTACTCGCTCATTTAATATATCATGATGGGTAGGAGACCTATCAGTGCATTAGGGGCCGTGAGGATACCATGAGAGAGGTCTCTTCTAGGCCTCATACATGATATCCCCTAGCATCTCATCTATGGCTCTTGGCGTATGGGGGAAGGGACAAGACGGGGGCTGGAGCCTATTACTGAGGGGGTCTTTCGTGAGGTCTTGGGATGTATAAAATGGAGGAGGTTTCTTAACGTATGGAGTCTTTGTGGAAGAAAAGACGGAATATTTCCAGTGTTTTCGTAAATGCCTGTTAAGGTGTCATTTTGTCCTTTACATGCGACATCTAGGATATTTGCTGGGGCGGAAATCATTGCATATATTTGCTGGTGAATTAAGGGCTCTTCCGAGCCATGCACTTCAAACTATAAGACCAATCAGTTATGAAATCCGCTGAGATTCTGGCCTCTCTAGAGGCAAAGCACCCTGGGGAGAAGGAATTCCTCCAGGCTGTGAAGGAAGTCCTTCTATCTGTAGAAGAAGTCTACAACCAGCACCCTGAGTTCGAGAAGGCATCCATCATCGAGCGCCTCGTAGAGCCTGATCGTATCATCACCTTCCGCGTACCTTGGATCGACGATGCCGGCAAGGTCCATGTAAACATTGGATACCGTGTACAGTTCAACAATGCCATCGGCCCGTATAAGGGGGGTATCCGCTTCCATCCATCAGTCAATCTCTCCATCCTGAAGTTCCTCGGCTTCGAGCAGACCTTCAAGAATGCTCTGACGACACTGCCTATGGGTGGTGGTAAGGGAGGCGCAGACTTCTCTCCTAAGGGCAAGAGCGATCGTGAGATCATGACCTTCTGCCAGAGCTTCATGCGTGAGCTATGGCGCTACATCGGCCCCGATACGGATGTCCCTGCAGGGGATATCGGCGTAGGTGGTCGTGAGGTGGCCTACATGTATGGCCAGTACAAGCGTCTAGCCAATGAGCACACGGGTACAATGACTGGTAAGGGCTTCACCTTCGGGGGCTCTCGCCTACGTCCTGAGTCCACGGGCTTCGGTGCAGTATACTTCGTACAGCACATCTGCAAGCAGCACAACATCGAGCTCAAGGGCAAGACTGTCGCTATCTCGGGCTTCGGTAACGTCGCTTGGGGGGTAGCTAAGAAGGCTACAGAGCTAGGAGCAAAGGTCGTCACCATCTCTGGCCCTGACGGTTATATCTACGACCCCGATGGGATCAATACAGAAGAAAAGTTCCAAGCTATGCTTGAGCTCCGCTCCAGCGGTAACGACGTCGTCTCTGACTATGTCAAGAAGTTCCCTAAGGCTCAGTTCTTCGCAGGCAAGAAGCCATGGGAACAGAAGGTAGACATCGCTATGCCCTGTGCGACCCAGAACGAAATGAACGAAGCCGACGCTAAGATGCTCCATGCTAATGGGGTCACGATCGTAGCAGAAACCTCGAACATGGGCTGTACCGCCGAGGCTGCTGAGTACTTCGTAGCACAGAAGATGCTCTTCGCTCCAGGTAAGGCCGTCAATGCAGGTGGTGTAGCTACCTCTGGTCTGGAAATGTCCCAGAACGCTATGCACCTCTCTTGGACAAACGAAGAAGTAGATGCTAAGCTCCATCAGATCATGAGCGACATCCATGAGCAGTGCGTCGTCAATGGTCGCGAAGGAGACTACATCAACTACGTCAAGGGTGCAAACATCGCTGGCTTCCTCAAGGTAGCTACAGCCATGCTCGAGCAGGGTGTCCTCTAAGATACCTGCTCTAAGCACTTACTCTTAACCAAGTCAGCCCACAGCTCCCTCTAGGGCTTAGCTGTGGGCTGACTTTTAGTACGTCAAACACACACCACACACAAGATGCACAGAAAGTTAATCCTTAGTCTGCTGCTCCTCCTCGGCCTATCGTGGACGGTAGCAGCGCAGATCCCCCCCCGCCCCTATGCCTCCTACCTAGAGTATCCCAAGTATGGTGGTACTTGTGAGCTCGGTATAGGTATGGCAAACGATCCCTTCGGGCAGCGGGTTGAGCTTCTCCCTACTTTTGGGGTAAAGTTCAGCCGATATGTCTTCCTCGGCGGCGGTGCAGGGGTCAATTACTTCTCTTCGGTGTTCGATGGGATCAGTGACTTCTGGACATTCCCTATCTATGCCAATGTCCGAGCTTTCGTCCCTACCGGCACCACTTGGTTCACGCCCTTCGTAGACTTCAAGCCTGGCTATGCACTTGGACTGAGCCCGACGGGAGTCAATGGAGTCTACCTCTCCGTCGCAGCTGGCTTTGCAGTCAAGATGGTCACCTTAAGTCTAGGCTATGGGCATCAGGCTGCGGAGTATAAGTTTGGGAAGGAGAAGAATACCTCTTCTATCGGAGGTCTCTCCTTCAAGATCGGTGTAGATCTGTAGTTAGCCTCTTTAGGCTATGGGAGAGGGGGGGTATGGGGGAATATTCCCAGAGCCCCCGCCCCATAAGCCTAGGCTATGAGTATCGTCTCCCCGTCGCTGTGGCTTATGGTCAATTACTCAAGGTGTTGTATCTTTGGTGTAGAAATAGATAGAACACCAATGGATCGTAGAATGAGATATTATCCAGCCCTAGTTTGTCTCGCCCTTGGTACCCTGCTCCTAGCTTCCCTGGGTGCTGGGTCACTCCATGCTATGGGGTATCGGGCTCCTAGCCTAGATAGTCTCTCTCGCTATGAAGCACTGATTGACTCTAGCTTCGTAGCAGGCAATCTAGGTGACTATGCTCGTGCCGAGACCTATCTGCGGGAGGCACTTCGCCTTGCTCCCCGAGGGTTGGTACAGGCGATGCTCCTAAACAACCTTGGGGGACTTCAGCTCCTGCAGGGTAAGTCGGATGCGGCACTACTCTCCTTTGGTGCAGCCCTAGAGCAGAGCCCGAGTGACCCTACTGCCCGCTATAATAGGGCGCAACTCTTTGTCCGTAGGAAGGACTATAAGGCTGCTCTCACAGACTTCGCTCTCCTTATCTCAGCTCACCCACGGAATGAGCTCTACCTCTACCAGCGTGCCATGCTCTACCTACTGATGAAAGAGTATGATCTAGCAGAGAATGACCTAAAGAGCATCATCGAGGGTAACGGAGAGTCACTCAAGGCTCGTATCGGCTATGCACTCCTAGAGACCATGCGAGGACGTTATGACGAGGCAGAGCGACTCTATAGCTACCTCACGGATAAACTCCCCCGTAATGCTGAGGTCTATGAGGGTAGGGCACGGATGTTCCTTGCTCGTGGCATGCGAGGTTTTGCTCAGCGAGACATCAACCTCGCATTTGAATATGCCCGAGGGAAGGCTCCTGCAACGCTCTATCGTCTGCGAGCCGAGCTCAATGAAGCACTGGGCAATAAGAAAGAGGCTCAGGAAGACCTTCGCCAGGCGGAGGCCCGCGAGCGGAATATCGGGATACAATAGCCACGGGATCGACTAACTTAATGACTACAGTGCCCCAATGTCTAAGACGATAAAGACCATCAAGTGCCCTCAGTGTGGGAGTACACGAGTAGATCAGATCAGAGAAGATCACTATCGCTGTCGTAGCTGTTCGACGGAGTTCTGGCTAGACAGTGATGACATTACGATCCATCATAGACATGAGTATCCTGGGGGTACAGGGCCTGCCCTAGAAGAGGATTTCCTGAAGAAGTACAAGAAGCACGTCTATTTAGTGACGGGCGTGTTCTTGTTCTTCGTCTTTGTCACCCCTTTCATCAGTAGTCTCCTCCAACGTCCTTCCATAAAATCTCCCTTGGAGAGAGCCTTATCGGCAGATGAGGATCAGGAACAGTATTTCTGGAGTTGGGAAGAAGTTACCGCCTTCCTAGACCGCAAGGGACAACCCGTCATCATGGGGATAGGTACCCGGCGCATGTCGAGAAGAAGAGATGGGAGAGAGCAAGAGACCCGTTTGGCTGTGACCGTCTCTCCCGAAACAAAGAAACTCCTCAAGGTACAAGAGCTCACAGATCTAAAGAGCCTAGAAGAAGCTACGCTACAGGAGCTCTCTGATGGCCGAATCTACCTCATCATCAATGATCGAAAGATCTATGAAGTAAACCGAGGGAACTATGAGCTACGGGAAATAGTACCCCAGGTAGAGTTCCCCGAAGTCAAGGAGCTAGCCAAAGGTATCTCTCAGATAGAATTTAACCATAGTGATCCAGATGGGCTCACTCTGATGACAAGTCTTGGGAAGAAGTACATCTTCTACCCAGTCCTCAAGAAAATCTATACAGAGAATGAGCTGTGGAATGCCTATGAGGCAATGCCTCCCAATCCTCAGGTCTATACCGCCTTCCAGTTTTCTACGATCAGCATTTCCGAATATACAGAAGAACTCATCCAGCTCGTCAAGTATCAGTATCGCTGGCAGGTTGGTTATCCCAAGAATAAGCCCAGCTTCCAGTGGCAGAAGGATTACGGTGGATCAGGGATATTTACTGATCGTGACCCCTATCGCAAGGTCTTCATCTCAGACTGGAGCAAGCAACGCTCACGTCTAGTCTCTTATAAGAACTTCACCCCTGATGCCTACTATTTCTCACCCGAGGTACTCCACTATGGTGACAATCAAGTCTTCATCACCTACCGCCCGACCATAGACAAAGATGCCCCTCGCATCTATCAGTGCTTGGATGCACGTACCGCAGAGGTGAAATGGACATATCAGGAAGATAGCGGTGCAGAGCATTTCTTCCCCTATGACGTGACCCTGCCCTATGGCGGTGGATATATCTTAGTCGGATATAACCTTTGCATGAAGTTCTCCAAGACAGGTACAGTTGCTTATGTACAAGAAACACGGTCTCTGCTGGAGAGCGCTGAAGTCGAACAAAGGAAGTAATAAACGATCGATATGGGACTCTTAAATATCTTCAGAGGGCAGCTCGCCCAAGTAATCGAATGGAAGTCGCCAGAGCCGGAGCAGCTCTGGTATCGCTTCCCCTCCAAGCTCGATGAGATCAAGGATGCTAGTAAGCTCATTGTCGCTCCAGGGCAGGGGGCACTACTCGTCTATGAGGGGAAGATCGTAGAGGTCATCACAGAGTCTGGTTCATTTCTCCTTAGGACGGATAACCACCCCTTCGTGACGACTCTTGTGCGTCTGCATCAAGGGCTGGAGAGTGAGCACAAGCTCCAGATCTACTTCTTCCGCACGTCACATGTGACGAACGTCTACTGGGGGACATCTACACCCATCAAGCTCATGGACAAGGTCTATAAGATACCTGTCGAGATGGGGATGAATGGGACCTACTCCTTCAGGATCAGTGACCCTCAGCTCTTCTTCGTGACCTATATCGGGACTAATAGCGAAGGCTATGAGCTGGAGCCCCTGCGTGAGATCTTCCTAGAGCGTACCTATCAGGCTGCGGCAACGATCATTCACGAGGGTGGGTATCCCTACATCGAAGTGGATGCTCATCTCATAGAGCTATCAGACAAACTACGAGAGCTCGTTTCCCCCGTCTTTGCCCAGCTTGGTCTGGAGCTCACCGATGTCCGGGTCAGTGGCACACAGTTCGACGAAGGTACGCTGAGGCGCATCGCTCGGGTTTCCGATGTCACTGCCGATACTCTAGCGGCCTCCGAGGCTGGGCTGAGCTACGAAGAGATGCAGCGCCTACAGGCTCTGCGTGATGCCGCCCGCAACGAAGGCGGCCTAGCGGGAGCTGGTATACAGATGGGGGTGGGGCTAGAGCTCGGGCGTAAGGTCACCACCGCTGCAGCTACCTCCAGCTCTGGTACAGAGACCGAGGGACTAGACCTACTGCGTAAGCTGAAGATCCTCCTCGATGAGGGTATCATTACCCAAGAAGACTACGATATAAAGAAGCAAGAGCTCCTCAAAGAACTTTAGTATAAATCATCCTAAACACATACATAAGATGAAGTATCTATTCGGTGGTATCATCACAACCCTTATCCTTATTACCGTCTTTTACTATACGCTCACGATGTGGGGTGTTCACCTCCCCATTGACGATAGTGGTCTAGTCAAGATCCTCGTCACAGGAGGTATTATCCTCCTGACCATCGTCCTGCTGAAGCTAATTCTCCCCTTCTTCTTTGGAGACCATGGGAAGAAGCGCTATGAAGCAGAGAAGGGTAACCCTGCTAAGCCTAACAAGTACTAGCCACCTCTTCGCTCCGACCTCTCTAGCCCACCATCCATGCCGTTAGAGCCTTTTCTCGCGTCCGTAGCTCGTCATTACCTTGATGAGCTACGGGGCGATGCATCTCCTTTCCGTTTTATCTTCCCTTCGAAGCGCTCACAGACCTTCTTTCGGCACTATCTAGCCCAGCAGGCAAAGGATACCCCGATCTTCGCGCCC
Organism: uncultured Porphyromonas sp.; assembly: GCF_905372525.1. Lineage (GTDB taxonomy): Bacteria > Bacteroidota > Bacteroidia > Bacteroidales > Porphyromonadaceae > Porphyromonas. The sequence goes on along the minus strand of NZ_CAJPPN010000039.1, from coordinate 7,822 downwards.
AAGACGCAGACGATGTCCGAGCTGATCCAGGGGCTATATCCTAGACTGAAGATTCTGGATAAGGTCGCACTCCTCTTCGAGCTATACGAAGCATATAAAGAGGTATGTCAAGCCCAGAGGCGTACGAGTGAAGACTTCGATGAGTTCGTCTACTGGGGGAATATCATCCTTCAGGACTTCGATACTTGTGATCGGTATCTGATCAATATACATCATCTCTATAGCAACCTAAGGGATTTCAAGGAGATGACGGATGACTTCAGCTACCTCTCGGAGGAGATGAAGCGAGAGATCGAGCAGTTCTGGGGACGCATACCACAGTTGTACCAAGGAGTAGGGGGGCAGAGTAGTGAATACAAGACTCGCTTCCTATCCTTTTGGGAATGCCTAGAGCCTCTCTACGGAGCCTTCAACGAGCGACTTACTCGGCAAGGATATACCTATGAGGGGCATCTCTATCGGCTTGTAGCTGACGGGCGTGACGAGGCAGTGGACCAACTCGCAGAGGGCGAACGTCTAGTCTTCGTCGGACTCTTCCATGTCACAGAGGCTGAGCGAAAGCTCTTTCATCGACTGAGGACTAGAGACAAGGCTGAGTTCTGCTGGGATAGGGTCGTGAAGATAGTGCAGGATGAGCAGCATCCTGCGCATCATTATCTATCCGACCTCATCAGAGACTTTGGCCAAGTCAAGGGTCCATGGGACGACCCCATGGCTCCATGCCTGCCCGATCAGGTAGAGGTCATACATAGTGCGAGCCTCATGGCTCAAGTCAAGGGACTCCCTCTCATCCTCGAGCGGGCTCAGGTCTCTCCCACGGACGAAGGGTTAAATACGGCTATTGTCCTCCCAGACGAAGGCCTCCTACTCCCTACTGCAAGCTCGATCCCAGAGACCTATCAGCATATCAACATCACCCTCGGCTATCCATTAGACAGGACTCCCATTGCTCTCCTGCTCCAGCGGTGGTCTTCCCTCCTAGAGTTTGCCTCCAGGAGGGGAGGGGCGCTCCCCGCAGATCAACTGATCGCTCTACTTAGCGAGAGGCTAGTCCTAGACTATGCCCCCGAGGCCTCAGAGCTAATCGACAGGGTACGTAAGCGGAAGAAGTTCTTCTATCCCATACCAGAGCTCCTATCCTCGTACGAGACAGACTCGTCCTCCTCACCCTCATCTTCATCTCCCCTCCTGCACCTACTTCTGGAGCCCGTACGCTCCGCCCCCTCCCTGCTGGATCGCATCCAGCAGATCCTAGAGTATCTGATCTCTGTCTCCTCTCCCTCAGTAGCAGGAGTGCATGCTCAGGAGCAGAATGGGGTCTATCTGGAGGATCAAATAAAGGAGGTCGAGGGGCAGGATGAGGGGCAGCATCTCTCTGCCTTCGATATAGAGTTCATCTATCACTATCTACGCCTTGTCAAGCGTCTAAGAGGCCTTCTAACCCCTCACCTTGATGTGCTTAAGCTCCCTACGGTGATGCATCTCCTGAGTGAACTCGTGCATACCGTCACGATCCCCTTCGAGGGAGACCCCCTTCGAGGAGTACAAGTCATGGGGCTCCTAGAGACACGTGCTCTCCATCTCGATACGATGATCTACTTATCGGCTCAGGAGGGGGTACTGCCTCCCAATAAGTACACCTCTACCTTGATACCCTTTACTCTAAGGCGAGGTTTTGGTTTGCCTATTGGCGGTACAGATGACCTTGGACAGGATTATACCTTCTTTCAGAGTATCTCTCGTGCCAAACGGCTTATCTTCGTCGTTGCCCCTGCCGAGACGAAGCGATCGGGGGGCGAAGAGAGTCGCTACATCGGCCTCCTTCGCTATGTCTATGGGGTGGGGGTGAGGACCTCCACCCTGGAGCTAAGTAGTAGTCGCCGATCCTTTGCCTCTATCGAGAAAGCAAAGGATGAGACGGTCATGACGGAGCTGAATAAATACCTCCAGCCCGATGGCAAAACGCTCTCCCCAAGTCGCTTCAATAGCTATATCAGCTGTCCTCTGCGCTTCTACTATGAGGTGATCGAGGGACTCAGGGAGCCAGAGGAGCCCTCCATAGTTCTACAGAGTAACGACTTCGGTACGGTACTGCACCGCACGATGGAGGAGATCTATAATCGGGTAGGGAGAGAGGTGACCAAAGGTGCCCTTGAGCAGATGCGTGGGCAAGTACGCTCCATCATCGAGGAGCAATACCTAGAGGTGATCTATCCTCAGCCTCAGAGACAGACTGGGCAGAGACAACGGGCAGCGCTCGGGGGGCTTGATTTGATCTACTGTCAGATGATCGAGAGTTATGTCCGCTCCATTATCGAGTATGACATACGGATCACGCCCTTTACCTATCTGGGTAGTGAGCAGGGTGGCAAGACGACCTTCCCCCTAGGAGATGGTCAGACGGTCTACTTCAAGGGGACAATTGACCGCATGGATCGCCTCGAGATGAAGGGTGAGGGCAATGGGAGTGAGGTCCGTATCCGTGTCGTAGACTATAAGACCGGGGGGGCAGAGCTCAAGTTACCCTTCTGGGCTGACCTCCATGACTCGAAATACAAAGCTATTGTACAGACTCTCATCTATTGTGCCTTCTCGGTGAATAGTGGTCAGCCTGCACAGAGTCTCTATCCAGCCATCTATTTGCTTAGGGGGACGGAGGGGCTCATGGTCTCTACCGAGCGCTTCGATCCATTGGTCAGGCTCCCCGATAGCGACGAGAAGAATACTACACCTCGTCCTTACGCTGAGGTACAAGGAACCTTTGAGGAGTTCATGAAAGAGGTCTTATCAGAGCTCTTCGACCCTAGCGTCCCCTTCCGCCAAACGGATGATCAGAAGGTCTGTAGTTATTGTCCCTTCGCCTCTAGCTGTGGACGCTAGTGCTCCCGGCTAATATAATGCCCTAGAAATAAGGAGAGAGGAGAGAGTTCGCATCATGACGAACTCTCTCCTCTCTCTTTCTTTGTCTTCTTCCTTACCTTCAGATTTACGCTATTCCTTCCCTAGGCTACGAATCTCATCTCTGAGCTCTATTAGCCGACGAGCGACACGTTCTGGGAGTGTGCCCTCTGTCCCCAGTGCACCTGGCTCGGGGTAGGGCATATGATAGCGAGAGTACTCGTCGCACCAAGAGAAGCCCATCTCCTCAAGCTGTGTCTGTAGGGGGGAATGAGAGGGGTGACTATCCACCCTTTTCCTATACTCAATGCTCAGAGTGTAGTGCCCTTCCTGTGCATCAAAGAATAACGTCAGCACGTGCTTCTCTCTCTTTTCTCTCCTCATCTCGACCTCGCAGAGGACATCAGTGCTAGTTTGTTCTCTATATAGGCAGTCTTTCTCTTCTAGAATATGGCGATAAATGTAGTAGGAGTAGAGCTCTACATGCCTACCATTCATCTGTGTCGTTCCTAGTAGGAAGATCTGGTGATCCTTTAGTTTGGAAGAGTAGTCTCCAGCCGTATGGAAGGTGATAAATCCCTTGGAGCAATATTCGATCAACTCCTTAGAAACCACTAGAGGATAATACCACTCTGTCTTAGGGCATTGGGAGCAGATCTTTCTCAGGGAGTCCTCGATGTTCTCGATTTGGAATAGGGGATCATCGAAGACAGCTTGGACCTCCTTTCTACCTTCCTTATTCCCATCTTCTTCACCCGGCACTACACGGAATAGACGCTTCCAACTGAAGTCTCGTCGAATGTTTCCACCCACCTCGCAGGTAGAAAGTAGATTACGCCGCCTAGCTGTCCCCCAAATGGGATATTTTCCTCCTTTTGAGAGTACTGCGCGCTCAAAGAGATAGTCTGTGGGCTTAGTCCGATCAGCATAGCTCTGGGAGAAGATAGACTTGGCAGCCTCGGCATAGTAGCTGAATTTGCGCTGGTACGCTTGATCCTGCTCCTCTGTCCAATCACAGCTACCGGCATGTCCCTCACAATAGGTATAGATACCCGCAAGGTCTAAGAGGAAACCTATTTGCCCCGTGAAGTAAGGGTTCTCCTCAGTCGATTCGATCAGCGTACGCCACTGCGGACTTCGCTTAATCAATCGAGCCTTAACGAGCTCCTCCAGCCCTTGCCAACGGAAGGTATAGCTTGGGATCTCCTTCTCGGTGGACAGGTAGTCTATAATCTTGTCGGCATAGGGTAATAACTCCTGCACGGACTTCACAGCTGCTATGAAGTGGTTTGGACTGTCGAAGGGGATGTTCTCCTGGTGATAGAGATTGCTCATCAGGCGCATCCAGTCATGAAGTCCCTCGGGGGCACCCGCCCCGTAGCGTATCAGGTAGTGGATGTAGGCATAGAAACTAATACGCTCGCTATAGGAGGTGATACTGTCTCGCAGCACATTCTCGAAGACCTCGTGCTCCTTATAATATGGGCGATCCTCCTTAGAGAGGCATTCTTTGATCTTCTTATCACCATTGCAGAGAGTATCAAGTGCCTTGATCAGGGTATCACTAGCTGTCTCTCCCTCGACTAGAACGCTCTCCTTGTAGATACTGAATGGGATGGACTTATTAGCACTGATGAGTTCTTTGAGAGTTTCCGCATGTTTCTCCCTACTCGAGTCTTTACGTTCTGCATAGGCTCCAGCGAAGATAGCCTTGATGAAGTTACTTAGTTCATCATCATAGGTATCGTTCCCGTCTATACCCCGGTAGTTCCAGAAGAGGTCTGCCCACTTGGTATCGATCTTCTGCTCGAAGTCTATCCTATAGTCTGGGTGTACCCTTCCTAGATAATCTTCATACTGCGCTTTGAAGTTCTCGAAGGGGGTAAGTTGCTTCCCTCGGGCATTCATCTTGATATAGAGGTCATCCGTGAGCTTGAATTCCTCGAGATCGAGATAGAGCATGGTGATGACGGGGCTCTCTACGTTCATGAGGAGCTCCAGATGTTCCTCCTTATCCCAAAACTTTCGGTCTATCGCATCGAGCATCTGGAGCATGGCTTGTATCGTAGGATCAAGCTTCCAGGAGCGTAGGAACCATGAAGCATCCTCTATGAGACGAGAGATCCGCCGCCCCCCTTGGACTGGCTCAGAGACGGGATGAAGCGCCTCACGCAGGCTGTGCTCTGGGCTAATCAGCAAGTCACAGAATTCCCGACTACTGCTCCTCGTCTCATAGGTGAAGCGGGCTAGACCATCCGCCCTATGTAGAGCTGTGAGGAGTCTGTCACAAAGATCCTGATCTGGTGTAATCTGCGCTAAATACCAATGCAGGAGGAAGAGCGTCGTCAAGCGTTGCTGGCCATCGAGAGGGATAAAATAGGTCACGTCGTCTATGCGCCTACTACTCCCGTAGACGAAGTCTAGGTCTCGATGAGGCAGTCCCTCTTCGAGGTAAGAGGCGAGAGTATCAAGGAAGGTATCGCGTACCTGCTGGTGCCGATCGCTCCCCTGAGTATAGTCTCGCTGGATAATCGGAATCTGAATGATATAGTCCCGCTCGGCGAGGAGCTGGTAGAAGGAAAGGCGTACGCCAGCCTCTCCAGTGGCGGAGTTATTTGCTGTCATCGTTCTGATCGCTTGTTACGGGGGTATCTGTAGGATAGAATTTCTTTAGTTGTTCTCCTATGGCGCTGAGGTAGTCCTTGGCATCCATACTAGACCAATAGAGCATGCTCATCGGGGACCTCGTGTAATACTTGAGAAAGAGGTTCTTTGTCGCAATAGGAATGAAGCGTCCTCGCCGATCAAGGTTAATAATGGTCATTCTCTTCACAGCAAAGGAGGCATTCTTATAGCTCTTGTTTGTTTGCTCATCAAGTAGAGCAAGGTTGCCTAGGCCATCCTTATCCTCTTCCTCTATCTGATCACCTTCGTGGAGCCACCTAGCGACCTCCCCGTAGAGCCTATCAAAGGTTTCATCGTCGTACTCCTTGGTGCCCTTGGCTAGCTCTAGCTTGGCTCGTATAATCTGCCCAGTCTCTTGTTGTACATCTTGTTCTCTCTTCGCTCCATGGGTGGGCTGATTGGTATCGGGGAAGAGGGGAATAAGATCTTTAGCCCAATCTCCCCTTTTATTCTTAGGGATACGCTTAGAGGGAGTGATGTCATCTGCGACAGAGCAGATATGCTCAATGTTCCAACGTCCCTTCAATAGGTGGAAGGGGAAGCGTGCCTCACTCTTATCCTCCTCACTCTTATTCTCCTGCAGCAGGAGCCCCCTAGTACTTCCATGCGTTGGCCCTGGGAAGCGTGCCTCACTCTTATCCTCCTGTAGCAGGGTCTCTATGTTGAAGAGCAAGAGTATCCGCTCAATAGCTTTCCTATCTGCAGAGTAGGTCAACTCGCTGAGTGTTTTCTTCTGGGGTAGTCGCCCCTTTATCATCTCCTCCAGTTCCTTCAAGAAGTCCGTCTTACTCTTCTCCCGAGAAGTAGATAGCAGTTCCCGTAGCAGGGCTCGATAGTCTTCCTTCTTGGTATCATGGGTCTGTATGAGGAAACCGATATAGTGATAGAGCTGGCGATCTGTGAACCACTCGATTAGGCGGAGATAGCAGTGTTTGACCTTGAGCCATTCTTCTTCGATATACTTTGCCCTACCGATTTGATCTTCATCCAGAAGCTCTTTAGAATAAGAAAGGAATGGACCTAGGGTGTCTCTACGATCATCTGGCCCCTTGACCAAACTAAAGAGTAGATCGATACGAGTGCTCCCCGCCATTAGGGGCTCATTCTCATTGGTTAGGAAGCACCAGAGCTCATCCTGCTGCAGTCTTTGCTCGACCTGATCCCATTCGGTCGCTATCTGCAGTTGCTTGAGCGAAAGAAGGGCTGGGTCGAAGTTGCGCTTCTGTAGGAAGAGAGCTTTGATGAGCTCAGCTGAGGTGAGGGGGATCTTACCGATATTGAGACGAGTAAAGACTTGTATGGATTCTTCCTTCGAGCCATCTCCCAGATCATACCAGATGATACGGACATTGGATAGCTTTGTCTTATCATTATCGGATGGTGATAGGGCGAGCGCATTCAGGAAAGGTATCATATGCTGGTGAAAGTTATCTTTCGAACCAACCCATGTCCCCACCGATTGGTAGGCCTGATACATGAAGTGATAGTCTATGTTGGTATCAGCCTCCTCTTGAGTCACCTCCTTCCCCAGACGCTGTAGGAACTGCTTACTATCATACGCTCCCTGTTGCCGCGTCTCATACTCTAGGGTGTACAGCTCAGGAAGACCGTATCTGAGGAACTCTAGCTGTGGCTGGAAGTACTTTAGGATGATGTAGAGAGTCGTTAGGCGCTGCTGTCCATCGATGACCTCATAGTATGTCCCCCTATCATCAGTACCCTGACGTACGACGATAGGCTGCAGACAGTAGAAGCTCCCTGCATCCGTACCCTCCGTAGGTCTTTGTACAAACTCGAGAATGTCATCAAGGAGTGCCGTCACTTGCTCATTTGTCCATCGATATCCTCGCTGGTAGGCTGGGATGAAGAACCGTAATCCGAATAGCTCTCGGATGCTACGTAAATACAGTTGGCGCTGTTTCATATGCATTTCTGTGATACTGTGCCTACAAAGGAAAGGGTTTCCTCTGAGAAATACAATCGAGCACGGAATATACAACGTAGGGCGGGAGATACAGCTCTCATCGTATCCCCCTCCCCCTTGTCCCTTTCTGTGGGGATAATATCATGTCCAAGAAAGGCTTAGGCTTAACGGGAGTGCCTAGTCCTTAGCTCTGTGGAAGCCAATGCGGGAGGACTCTACTGAGCTCATACTTAGAGCGAGGTAGTGTACACGCGTGTACACAGTTGTATACACGTGGGTATACAGTAGTGTACACACGTGTACACTTTACCCTCC
>NZ_CAJPPN010000038.1 GCF_905372525.1 uncultured Porphyromonas sp. | reverse complement strand
TGGGTATACAGTTGTGTACACACGTGTATACTCATCCCTCCTAGGTAGGAGGGATTCGCTTGGCATATCTAGCCTAGGATATAGGTATTTCTATCTTCGGCGTATGCTCCCCCACGACCTTGCCCTCGCGCTATAGTGATTTCATGCGTCGGCCCTTCTGGGGACAGAGGGATGGGCTGGGAGCGTAGCCCTCATATTCGTCTTGGGGGGAGGGTATTCGTCCCTCTCGTGCAAATATGGTTACCTTTGTGCTTGTAAGCGAGGGGTCTCTAATCCTCCGTGTGAGAGATTTGCCCCCATCACCATAGATACCTATATAATTATGAAGGTACAGACTCATCAGGTCGGAGGCCGACTGCTGGCGGAGATCCTATCCGATCAGGTCATCCTCGGCACTGTAGAGGACGCCCTAGACCTAATCGGTAATATGTCCTATCAGGGCTTTGATGGAGTGATGGTCTATGAGCATAATGTGCCCCCCGAGTTCTTCGTGCTTAGGAATAGACTCGCTGGGGAGATCCTCCAGAAGTTTGCCCAGTACGCTCTGTCGCTGACACTCATCGGTGACTTTGGCCCGTATGCTAGCCCCAGTCTGAGGGACTTCATCCGGGAGAGTAATGCTCGGGGGCAGATCCGATTTGTCTCGACCCTAGAGGAGGCACTGAGGTAGCCTCGGGGTGTTAGGGGGGGACTTGGGCTGGTGTAGCTGATGCAACTAAGGTGGCATAGTCTTTGTTGTAGCAGTATCAGGGAGTTCACCTAGTGGCACCCCTAGGATGATACTACGAACGAATAGAAAGAATAGATGATACAAAACAACGGGAAGAAGCCTGGAAAGCTCTTCCGCTTCAATGAGCTGTGGATCTATGCGATCATTATCGGCTTGCTCGGGGGACTCTTCCTCTGGGATGGTGGCTTCGGGGATACGAAGACCTTGAGCTGGGATGAGTTCCAGCGCATCGCACGCAACAACGCCTTTACCCAGATCACCGTGGATCGGGGCGAGAAGACGGCCGTCGGGGTGCTGACCTCACAGGCGGCAGATAGCATCTTCGCCAAGAATTCGCCTCTGCTGGGACGCAATCAGCAGCGTACGGAGCGTACCCTCACGACAGAGATCCCGACCGTAGAGCGCTTCTCCCAGTTCTACGAGGAGAGTGGTATCACGGCGCACGTGAGCTACAAGGAGTCCCGCTCGGGCTTCCTCAGTCTGCTCCTCAGCTTTGCCCCCATCATTCTGATCTTCGTCTTCTGGTCGTACATGATGCGACGAGCTGGCGGAGCTGGTGGCGCTGGCGGGATGTCAGGCGGGGGGATCTTCAGTATCGGCAAGAGCAAGGCACAGCTGTATGAGAAGGAGAGTACCCCGGTGACCTTCAAGGATGTCGCTGGCCTACATGAAGCTAAGGTCGAGGTGGAGGAGATCGTACACTTCCTGAAGAACCCCGCCAAATATACCCAGCTCGGAGGTAAGATCCCCAAGGGCGCCCTCCTCGTAGGGCCTCCGGGGACAGGTAAGACCCTGCTAGCTAAGGCTGTGGCAGGGGAGGCTCATGTACCCTTCTTCTCCCTCGCAGGCTCGGACTTCGTAGAGATGTTCGTCGGGGTCGGTGCTTCTCGTGTGCGAGACCTCTTCCAGAAGGCTAAGGAGAAGGCACCCTGTATCATCTTCATCGACGAGATCGATGCTGTCGGGCGTGCTCGTGGCAAGAACAACAACCTCGGGGGCAACGATGAGCGGGAGAATACCCTCAACCAGCTCCTGACGGAGATGGACGGCTTCGGGACTAATAGCGGGATCATCGTGCTGGCAGCGACGAACCGTGCCGATATTCTCGACTCGGCCCTCCTACGTGCGGGACGCTTCGACCGTCAGATCTATGTAGATATACCCGATGTGAATGATCGTCGGGAGATTTTCCTCGTGCACCTACGTCCCCTGAAGATCGATGATACGGTAGATATCGACCTACTGGCTCGCCGTACCCCGGGCTTCTCTGGGGCTGATATAGCCAATGTATGTAACGAGGCCGCCCTGATCGCTGCCCGTGCAGAGAAGGAATTTGTCTCCCGCGAGGACTTCATGAATGCTATCGACCGTGTAGTCGGGGGGCTGGAGAAGAAGAACAAGATCACGACCGAAGAGGAGCGGCGCAGTATCGCCATCCACGAGGCTGGCCATGCGGCGGTCAGCTGGTTCCTACAGTATGCCAACCCTCTGGTGAAGGTCACGATCGTCCCCCGAGGCAAGGCACTCGGAGCCGCTTGGTATCTCCCCGAGGAGCGACAGATCACTACGACGCAGGCGCTGCTGGATCAGATGTGTGCCACACTGGCTGGACGTGCCGCCGAGGAGCTCTTCCTCGGGCGCATCTCCACGGGGGCTGCCAACGACCTAGAGCATACGACCAAGATAGCCTATGCCATGGTCGCCTACTACGGGATGAGCGAGACCCTACCGCACATCAACTACTACGATATGCAGAGTGATGGCTATGGACTCACCAAGCCCTATAGCGACAAGACGGCTGAGCTCATCGACCGAGAGGCCACCGACATCGTACGCTCGCAGTATGAGCGGGCTAAGGCGATCCTCAGTGAGCATGCCGAGGGAATCCAGCAGCTGGCACAGCTCCTACTGGATCGTGAGGTGATCTATACGGAGGATGTAGAGCATATCTTCGGCAAGCGTCCCTGGATCAGCCGTACCGATGAGCTGATGCAGGCCAATGCCTCTAGCTCAGAAATCCCAGCGGGGGAGACAGAGGCGACAACGATATCAGATAAAACAAAGACCGATGAGCAATCTAGCTAAGCGCGCAATCTTCGGGGGACTCTATGTCGCCCTCATCCTCGGCGCCCTCCTCTTGGGGAGCCCTCTTCTCTATATGATCGTCTTCGGACTGATCGTCTTCCTCGGGGTGTGGGAGTGGTCCAACCTCGTCTCTACCCATCGTACCTTCCCCCTGCGACGCATTAGTGATGCGTCTGCAGGGGTGTACCTCTTCTGGGTGACCTATATGATCGCTCAGGGAAAGGCTGGTCACATCCTCCTCGTCCCCTATGCGGCCTACCTCCTCTACGTGCTGGTACGTAGCATATACAGCGAGCGAGAGCTCATGCCCACAGACCTAGCGAAGGTCTTCCTAGGGCAGATCTACGTCGCAGGTTTTATGAGCGTGGCCAATATCTTCTACTCAGGGCTCGCTGACTCACGCCTCCTGCTGACGATCTTCGTCTGCATATGGGTCAATGATACGGGGGCTTATCTGGCGGGCTCTACGCTGGGGCGACACAAGCTCTTCCCAAGCGTCTCGCCCAAGAAGAGCTGGGAGGGCTTCGCTGGTGGCTTCATCGCCTCCGTACTCGTCTCGGGACTGATGCTTGGCTGGGAGCCCCTGTGGCTCCTCTTCGGTGCGGTCATCTCAGTGGCGGGTACGTGGGGAGACCTCTTCGAGTCTATGATCAAGCGGCAGGTTGGGGTCAAGGACTCGGGGAACATCATCCCTGGGCATGGGGGTATCCTAGACCGTATAGATAGCCTCCTGCTGGTACTGCCCTTCACGGCCTTCCTGCTGTGGGTCATCCACACCTATCAGTATCTGCACCTGAGCTGATCGGCTCGCCTCTCTCTCCTCCCAATCTTTTTACCCGAACGATGACCAAGAAGACTTATACGACTCGTACACCGAGGGGCTTGCTCCTAGCTTGCCTCTCGGTGCTTCTCTTTGCCTCGTCCTGTGGCGTCTCCCGAGGACGAGGAGCTGCGAGTGATGATCCCCGAGAGCCACTGAAGCGGGAGTTCCGAGCAGCTTGGCTCCCGACGATCTTCCGCAGTGAGTATGCAGGCCTAGCTCGTCAGGAGGCTCGGGGGCTCTTGACCCGAAGGATCGAGCTCCTGAGGCAGACGGGATGCAACGTCTTGATCTTCCAGGTACGTGCCGAGGGGGATGCTTGGTATCCTAGCGAGCTCGAGCCCTGGAGTCGCTACCTCACGGGACGGCAGGGAGAGGCACCAGACCCTAGCTGGGATCCCCTCGGACTCGTGATCAACGAGTGCCATGCACGGGGCATCGAGGTACATGCCTGGATCAATCCCTATCGTGGAGCTGCTAATGCCGACCAGCCCCTAGATGCTAAGCACCCTGCACGTCGCTACCCCGAGCTCTTCGTTCGCTATGGCAAGCAGCTCGTGATGGACCCCGGGCATCCGCAGAGTGTCCGCTACATCACCTCGGTGGTACGTGACCTCGTCAAGCGATATGAGGTAGATGCTATTCACTACGACGACTACTTCTATCCCTATCCCAAGGACGGGGCACCATTTGACGACGAGGCTACCTTCCGTCGTTTTGGTCTGCCCGCAGGCTACCAGCCTGACGAGCGGGCTCAGTGGCGTAGGGACAACGTGGACCGACTGATCGCTGAGACCCGTAGGGCGATCCTCGAGACGAAGCCCTGGGTGCGCTTCGGGGTTAGCCCCTTCGGTATCTATCGCAATAGCTCCAACGACCCCAAGGGGAGTAAGACCTCGGGGCTACAGAACTATGATGACCTCTATGCCGACGTCCTACGCTGGAAGGACAAGGGTTGGGTAGACTACATCATCCCCCAGATCTACTGGAATATCGGTCACCCTGTGGCCGACTACTGGGAGCTCGTCTCCTGGTGGGGGCGACACCTCCAGCACAGTCCCACACAGCTCTACATCGGACAGCATACCCAGCGAACGATGGATGCAGGACAGCTGGAGGAGAAGCTGACACTCTCCCGTCACTTCGCCCAAGGGAATGCCTGGTGGCCTGCGGAGAATATCCTACGCAACTATCGAGGGATAGGTGATAGCCTGCTGAGGGTCTACCAGCGCTACCCCGCACTCCTGCCTGAGTACAAGGGAGCTCTGGGACGAACGAAGGCACCGAAGCCCGTCGGGGAGCTCCTAGAGGATATCAATGAGGATGGGCACATGCTCCTCTGGATCGATCGACACGATGATGCCGACCCTGAGCAAGCCTACTACTATGCCGTCTACCGCTTCGCCGAGGGAGAGCGCATAGATCTGCGTGATCCCCGCCACCTGATGGGTATCTCTACCAAGACCTACTACACGCTTCCCCCAGCTCGCCCCGGCACCAGCTATACCTATGTGGTGACGGCGATCAACCGCTTCTGGCAAGAGAGCAAGCCCACGAAGATCACCATTCGCTACTAGGCTACTACATCTAGTCCGTCTCTATCCCGAGGATACCCTCAGAGTCTGGAGCACGGGAGCTACATCTACGTATACAGATACAAATAGAGCGAGGGAGGCGATACTCATCCGATGAGTATCGCCTCCCTCGCTCTTCTCTATCGCCTCCCTATGCCTTCTCTGCGAGCTCTCGCCCCTTACGCTCTTTCTGCGCTAGCTCCTTGGTCTTGTGTCTCGAGAGTGGGGGAGTGGGGGATTACTGAGCCTTGACGGAGCTAGCCCCTGTACAGCTCTGGCTAGAGATGGTGGGGTGACCGTGGTAACTGAACTTCGAGGCTCCAGAGACGCTATAGGCGAGACTATCGACCTGTCCTATAGAGCCCCGTGAAGCACCCGAGATGAGGAACTCCGCTGAGCGGGAGCTCATGGAGCCTGCATCACACCCACTGGCTCCGTCTACAGAGACTTGGGTGAGTGCCGAGGAACCTCGTAACCCGACGTGCGAAGCCCCAGAGACGAGGACAAAGAGTTGCTGAGAGAGGCTGGTCGATGCCTCCACTTGGCTCGCCCCAGAGGCGACGACGGAGAGCGTATCCCCTGACAGCTGTAGCCCGGTGACCCGAGAGGCTCCATCGGCTACGACCGAGAAGTTCTGGGTGCTCAGACTATCCATGAGCTGTATGCTGGAGGCATGGGTGGCCTCTACACCATAGAGCTTGGGGAGGTAGACATCTAGGTGGATGTCTCGGTTGGCAAACTTAGTCCAGAAGCCCGAGCGATCACTCATCCCTCGGGAGGTGATCAGTAGGGAGCTCTCCTTGACCCGTAGCTCTATGTCGTCACGGATCTCCTTGGGAAGGTCGGCAGGGAAGACCACCTGCGTCGTCTGCCCCACATGTAGAGCTACTCGTACGGGATAGTCTACGAGGAGGAAGTCACAGCTGGGGAGTTGGCTGGGCTCCACTACGGTGAAGCCTTCTCGGGAGACACTGAACCCACTACCCTGACAGCCCGCTAGGCCGAGCCCGAGGAGTGTCATCATCAGTGTCATCATCAGAATGCGAGTGCGTGTCATTGTATGTATCGTCTAATTAGTGATTATATGTACTCCAAAGATAGCTAATAGGCGGGACTTCCATACTTCGATCCTAGCCAGCACCCAGGGATGTCCCCCGGTGACTCCCCCCTCGTGACGGATCTTACCCCGTAGGCGAGTAAGTATAGGGGACGGGAGCCGATCGCTCATACGTCCTAGAGCATAGCTCCCCAAGAGATAGGTCGCTCTACCTCTCCGTATCCTCGGGGGGGCTTCCTCGTGACGGTCGTGTGGTCGGTAGGGCGCCGGTATGCCTACTTCTGAGGCTCGAGGTCTAGGTAGACTCACTATATACTCAGAAATAGGTATCTTTGAAAGATATTGGTATGCTCCCTAGCCACAGGAGCGACGTTATAGCATAGAGATGAGCATCAGCAAGCAACTCATATATGTAGGCCTTCTGGCCCTCAGCCTCGTGGGGAGCCCCCGAGCCCTAGGACAGCTACCCACGAAGGGGAGCAAAGGTCTCAGCACTGACAGCGTCAGTCGGGAGGATAAGGCCTCCGATTACTACTACCGAGGGGTACTCGCCCAGCGACTGGGGCGCACCGAGGAGGCGCTTGACCTCCTGAAGCGTGCACATACCCTTATCCCGGGTGACCCGATTGTCGCCTTTGCCCTCGGGGGGATATATATGGATACCGAGCGGCAGGCCGAGGCACTCCCCCTGCTGGAGCAGGCCTACCGGTCGGATAGTACGGAGATGGCCTTTGCCACAGCTCTCTCCTCGGCCTACATTGCTACAGAGCGGATGGAGGATGCCCTACGGGTGAATAAGCAGCTCCTACGCTTAGACCCCGACGATATAGATGTGAAGTATCGCCTCGTCCAGCTCTATGCACGTACGGGCTATATCCCTCAGGCTATCCAGCTGTGCTCAGAGCTTCAGAAGCGCTTCCGTCATCACCCAGATCCCTATACCCGCCTCACCCAGATGAAGATCCACCTGCTGGAGCTCTCGGGGGATACGAAGGCCATCGTGCAGGAGTATGAGACACAGGCCTCACTCTTCCCAGCTCGGGAGGCGAAGCTCTATTATGACCTGATCCTCTACCTCATCCAGAGTGAGCAGTACCGCGAGGTGGAGAGACGGCTGGCGGCTGACCTCAAGAAGGGGCGGATACACCCCGCTGATGCCCAGGCACTCCGAGTCCATCTGCACCTAGCTCGCAAGGAGTATGATCAGGCCGAGAAAGAGCTCATCAAGCTCAACGAATCTCCTGAGCTCAGAGCCTCGGAGAAGTTCGCCCTCTGGACGCTCCTCTCTCAGGCTGTCGTAGGGGAGGAAAAGCTCCTCGGGGAGCAATACATGCCCTACATCAAGCGCCTCCTATCGGTACACCCCGAGGATATGGACATCCTCAGTAGCTATGCCCGTCTCCTCCGCTATCGTAGTCGCCATCAGGAGGCGATAGACCTCCTGCGTCCCCAGACGAAGCTACACCCTAGGCTCCCCTGGCTCTGGGAGGAGCTCTTCCAGAACGCCGTCGGGCTCTCACAGGATAGCCTCGTCATCCAGATCGCTAAGGAGGCCGTGCACTACGTCCCCGAGGAGTGGCGCTACTATCTAGCTATCGCCACGGGCTACTTCGTCGAGGATCGTATCCCAGAGGCTATCAAGACCCTAGAGCAGGGTGCCCAGTCTATCAGCCCCCAGACGGGGATAGGTGCGGCTCGCCTCAATGGTCTGCTCGCCGATCTCTATGCCGAGCGAGGGACGCCTGCACAGCGAGCCCAGGCAGATAGCCTATACCGCCGTGCTATAGAGGCTAGCCCCGATGACCCCGATATCCTCAATAACTACGCCTATCGTCTGGCGAAGGCGGGGAAAGAGCTAGAGCTAGCAGAACAGTATGCAAGCCAAGCTGTGAAGCTCAGCCCCGAGGCTGCGCACATCCTAGACACCTATGCCTATGTCCTGCACCGCCGGGGTAATGATGGTCTAGCGAGACTCTACCAGCGCAAGGCTCTGGATCAGGCGGGTGAGGAAGCCTCGGCAGATATGTACGACCATATGGGAGACATCCTCCTAGCCCTCGGGGATCAGGATGAGGCGCTCCTCTACTTCATCAATGCTCGGAAGGCCTACGAACAGCAAGGCAATCTGGAGGAGAAACATCAGGTGGAGGCTAAGATCGCCCGACTAAAGGCCCCCGAGGCCAAGACCACAAAGGGGAATAAGCAGACCAAGAAGCAGACAAGATAATGCGACACTCCATATACATAGTATATACGGTAGCCCTGCTGGCTACCCTCCTATCCTCTGGCTGTGACCTCGCTCGCCGCGGTCAGAGGAGTACAGATACCCCCACCGCTGGAGCTGGAGCCTATGCCGAGGCTCGGCTACGCTCACTACTCGCCTCGCCCACAGCGCCTACCTCCGGTGAGGGCTCGGTACTGCGTGGCGCGATCAGCCTACAGGTACAGCTAGGGAAGGAGACCTTCTCCTCCAAGGTCAATACGACGATCCAGCGAGGTCAGGGGATCTACTGGTCTATCGTCCCCTTCCCCCTCGTCGAGGCAGGACGAGTATGGTTCACCTCAGAGGGGATCACAGCTGTGGATCGTATCCATGGTCGCTATGCCGAGGCTTCGTATACAGAGCTCTCCGACTATCTGGGCTTCCCCCTGAGCTATCCCGAGGTAGAGGCCTTACTCCTAGGCCATCCCTTCCTCCCCAAGGCGGCGAAGGAGCGCCGAGCCGAGGACCTCATCTATCGAGCCTATCCTGAGGGAGGAGCAGAGCTCTCGGGGCATCTACGTCCTAGTGTGTCACAGGGCGCACAGCGGTATACCTATCGCTGGGGCTTCGGTCGCACGGGCTATCCTGAGCTCTTCGATGTCTGGCATCAGGAGGCGCTCCGGGGACGTATCTTTGCCCTCCGCTACACCGCTCCATCCTCCCTACTGCCAGAGCGTACCGAGCTCTACCTAGGGCGGGAGCTGGAGGCTGCTCCCCGGCTCGTCATTGACTGGGGGCGGGTACAGCCCTATGCTGGTACCCCCCCTAGCCTAAAGCCCCAGATCAAGCCGAGCTACCAACGTATCTCCATCTCATCCCTACTGCGTGTACTGGCATCTGAGCAATAACCCGAGCCTCATGAGGTCACTTCGCCTATTCCTACTCCTCATTATCCTGCTCCCGCTGGGGGGCTTGTATCCCTATCGAAGTCTAGCACAGACTAAGTCCCGTACGCTACGACGGCTAGAGCAGGAGCGTCGTCAGCTCCTGAAGAAGATCGAGGAGGGCGATAAGAAGCTCCAGCAGCTACGAGCCACTACCCAGAGCAGCGAGCAGACCCTCAGGGTCGTACAGCAGCAGGTAGCCCAGCGCCGTGAGGTCGTCACCCTCCTAGGCAACGAGGTCAGTGGCCTACAGGCTCGTATCGATACTCTCTCGGGGCATATCGGTCGTCTGAGGCGTGAGGAGGGGGCGCTACTCCTTCGCTACCAGTCGGCTCTCCTTCAGCTCCAGCGGATAGATACCCACATCGATCCCCTCCTATTCATCCTCTCCTCAGCCACACCTACCCAAGCTCGGGAGCGACAGCACTTCCTCCGCCGGTATGTAGAGGCCGTCCAGCAGGCCTCCCGAGCCCTACGAAGTACCCGCTCCGAGATCGAGGTAACCAAGGCTGAGGTCGGACGCACGCACTCGGAGAAGGAGCAACTCCTCGTCCTACGTGAGCAAGAGAAGTGCAAGCTCGAGAGAGAGGAGGTAGCACGAGCCTCTGAGGTCAAGAGCCTCAAGGGGCAAGAGAAGCAGGTCGCCCAAGACCTCTCTCGACAGCGACAGCGTGCCGAGGCTCTAGACCGGCAGATACAGCAGCAGGTGGAGGCCGAGATTATCGCTGCCCAGCGACGCTCCGAGGAGCTCCGTAAGAAGCAACTCGCAGCACGCTCCAAGCCCAAAGCCCCCCCTATACCTAAGAGCCGCCGAGGTACGCCCCAACCCTCTCTCCCGACCCCTACACCTCCAGCAGAGGAGCCCACCGAGGAGCGCCAAGCAGCGACCCCCGGGGGCTATGCAATGGATGCCGGTGAGCGGGCTCTAGCCAGCTCCTTTGCCCAGAATAAGGGGAGCCTCCCTGCACCTATCCGAGGAGCCTACACGCTCCTACGTACCTTCGGTGTGCACCGCCATAGCGAGCATGCCCGAGTACAGGTCAGCAGTAGTGGGGTAGACTATGGAGTACAGGGTGATAGCCGTGCCTATGCGGTCTTCGCTGGGGTCGTCAGCCGTGTCTTCGTCGTCCCTGGGTATGGTACAGCTGTCATCCTCCGACATGGGAACTACCTCACTGTCTATGCTAACCTCGCAGCCCTCTCCGTAGGACAGGGTGCAAGAGTCAAGACTGGACAAGCCCTCGGGACCATAGGTACAGCTCCAGACGGCAGTGGGACACGTCTGCTCCACTTCCAGCTATGGCACGAACGAACAAAGCTCAATCCTCTCTCATGGGTAAAAAGATAATCGCTACCATTGGCTCCTTCGACGGGGTACATCGTGGGCATGCTATGCTCCTAGGTCAGATGCGAGACCTTGCTCTGGGCTATGACGACGCCGAGCTACATGTCGTGACCTTTTCTCCTTACCCATCCGATGTCCTCCGCCCCGATCGCATGGTCGGGCACTTGATCGCCCCTGAGGAGCGTGATCAGCTACTCCGTGAGCTAGGTGGAGTCGAGGTGCATGACCTACCTTTTACTAAGACGCTCGCCTCGATGTCCGCAGAGGCCTTTATGGAGGATGTCCTGCTCCGTCAGATCGGTGTGACGGATCTTGTTATTGGCTACGACCACCACTTTGGTAAAGGAGCTAGTCTAACTATCGAAGACTATGAACGTCTAGGGCAGAGGCTCGGTATCGCTATCCACCGAGGACGAAGCTACCAAGTCGATGGCGAGGTCGTGAGCTCAACACGTATCCGGGAGTGTATCAAGTCGGGGGACGTCGCTCGTGCGGCTCTGCTCCTTGGCCGTCGCTACTCCCTAAAGGGAAAAGTCGTGCAGGGACAGCAGTTGGGACGGAAACTTGGCTATCCGACAGCCAATATCGACCTCGGCTATGCCACCCAAGTCCTCCCTCAGGATGGCGTCTATCTAGCTCGAGCTTACCTCCGAGAGGGGGGAAAGGAGGCCGAGTACAAGGCGATGCTCTATATCGGTACACGTCCGAGCATTGATCAGGTGACCATGCTTCGCAGTATCGAGGCTCATCTCTTGGACTTCGATCGGGATATTTATGGAGAGGAGCTGGTACTCCAGCTAGAGAGTTTCTTCCTGCCCGAGCAACGCTTTGGGAGCAAGGAGGAGCTAAGGCTAGCCCTCTCACTCTACGAGGCAAGTGTTCGTATGTACTTCGCACTAGAGGAGCGTCAGGTGAGTGAGGCCACTCAGATCCTTCACGAAGCAGAGCTTAGATATGGGGATCGACTTACGCCATCGACGGCACCTATTTTACTTCGCCTCCACGAGAGTCTCTCCCACGCTCCCCATCGGGAGGCTTCCTCGAGCCACTCATCTAATTTTCACTAGGGGCACACCGCAGTGAGCCATATAGCCCTCAGGAGTTCAAACTTATTCTATCTATGAAAATAGAAGGCTTACACGTTGCCATTGTCTATCCTGTCCTCGGACTAGGAGGGCTAGATGTGGTTATTCGCGATACGGGCAGGCTCTTTGCCTCCATGGGTATCCACGTGCATTACTATACTATCGAGTGGCGAGAAGCGGAGTGGCAGCTACCTGCCCCTACACACTGCTCTCTCTCCTTGCTTCCTGATGGGGCAGAGCTCTGGAATCAGCAGGCTGTAGACTTCGTCCTTCAAGAGCTACGTCTACGTCAAATCTCGATGCTTATTATCCCCAACTATTTCCCTGGCTCTTACCTAGATCTCCTCAGAAGCTCTGGTGTGAAGCTAGTCTTTTGGAGCCATGGGATGCCCCTATGGGAATATCATGACTCTATCGAGGCTCGTCGCTTCGTAGTGAAGAAGAAGCTGAGTCGGCACCTAGAGTGGATCTTCCTACGTGTGCCCTTCAAGCTCTGGACGGGTGCCTATCGACGACCATGGGAGGACTATTACCGACGTGTCATAGAGGGGATGGATCTCTACCTCACGCTTTGCCCTGCGTATGCTCGGGAGCTTGCGGAGCAGCTTTGCTTACCTCCCGAGCAAGCCTCCAAGGTCGTACCTCTAATCAATACCTTGCAGATAGAGCCACAGCCAACACTGGAGAAGGAGAAGCTCATCGTCTTCGTTGGGCGTCTGAGCTATGCCGACAAGCGGGTGGATCGTGTCATCGACATCTGGGCAAGGGCTCACAAGACTTTGCCTGATTGGCGTGTCGAGATATACGGTGCAGGCCCAGACGAGCAGCGAGTGAAGGCATACCTGGAGCAGAAGGGACTCCCTCGCATACGTCTCTGTGGCTATACCGCCGAGCCAAGCGAGGTCTACCGAAGAGCCTCTGTACTGCTATTGACCTCGACCCATGAGGGCTGGCCGATGGCCTTAATCGAGGCACAGAACCATGGTGTTGTGCCGATGGCCTTTGCCTGCTCCTCGGGGGTGCGTACCATACTTGGTGAGGATAATCGTGCTGGGGTGCTGGTTCGCCCCTTCAGCTTGAGCCAGTATGCTCGTCGTCTAGTTAGGCTCTGTCGTGATACAGACTATCGAGCGAAGCTACAGCAGGGGTGTCTAAGCAAACGCTTAGAATACAGCCCCGAGCGTAGTCGTGAGGCATGGGTGGAAATCTTCCAGCGTCTCTAGTCTAAATACAATCTGACTGCCAAGGCGGGGAGGTGGAGACTTCCGTCTTTGCTCCAGCCGAACTTTAGTTCGTACAAATCCTCTTTCCCTCCTAGAAGCATACCTCCGTGAGCCATACAGCCCTTAGGATAGCTAACTAAACTGATCAATGGAAATAGAAGGCCTACATGTCGCTAGTGTTCATCCGATCCTCTTCCGTGGAGGGCTGGATGTCATCGTGCATGATACGGGCAAGCTCTTTGCCTCCATGGGCGTCCACCTACATTACTATACAGTAGCGTGGCGAGAGGCGGAGTGGCAGATACCTGACCCCAAGTTTTGTTCTCTCTCGTTGTTCCCAGAGGGGGCAAAGCTCTGGAATCAGCAGGCTGTAGACTTCCTTATTCAAGAGCTACGTCTACATCAGATCTCGGTGCTCCTTATCCCCAATATCTCCCCATTCCCTTACTTAGGTGCCCTCAGAAGCACTGGTGTGAAGCTAATCTTTTGGAACCACGGGATGCCCCTCTGGGAATATCGGGCTGCTATTGACGATCGTCGCTTCCTAGTAAAGAAGGATCTTAGTCGGCGCCTAGAGTGGATCTTCCTACGTGTGCCCTTCAAGCTCTGGACGGGTGCCTATAGACGGCAATGGGAGGACTACTACCGACGTGTCATAGAGGGAACGGATCTCTATCTCACACTTTGCCCTGCGTATGCTCGGGAGCTTGCCGAGCGACTTCACTTACCTCCCGAGCAAGCCTCCAAACTCATTCCCCTAATCAATACGCTACAGGTAGAGCCACACCCAACGCTGGAGAAGGAGAAGCTCATCATCTTCGTTGGGCGTCTGAGCTATGCGGACAAGCGGGTGGATCGTGTCATCGACATCTGGGCAAGGACTTACGAGGCTTTGCCTGATTGGCGTGTGGAGATACATGGCACAGGTCCTGATGAGGAGCGACTGAAGGCATACCTAGAGCAGAAGGGACTCCCTCGTATACGTCTCTGTGGCTATGCCGCTGAGCCAAGCGAGGTCTACCGAAGAGCCTCTGTACTGCTACTGACCTCCACACATGAGGGATGGGGGATGGTACTTGCCGAGGCACAGAACCATGGTGTTGTTCCGATGGCTTTCGCCTGCTCTTCGGGGGTACGTGCCGTACTTGGCGAGGATGAGCGTGCTGGGGTGCTGGTTCGCCCCTTCAGCTTGAGCCAGTATGCACAGCGACTGATTAGGCTCTGTCGTGACACAGACTATAGAGCGAAGCTACAGCAGGGGTGTCTAAGCAAACGCTTGGAGTATAGCCCCGAGCGAAGCCGTGAGGCATGGGAGGAGATCTTCAAGCGTCTCTAGTCAGAATATAATCTGACTGCCGAGGCGGGATGTAGAGGCCTTCGCCATGGCACTTGATGGACTTTAGCTCGTACACGATCCACCCTTTTTCCCGTTGAGAGATTGAGGGGGGAGTCTATGACCTCACGAAGGAGCCGAGGAAACCCCTCCAAAGGTACTGAGGGAAACTGCTAAGAGGTACCGAGGGTACTTCCCACGAGGTTCCCCCAATACCTCCCTTGAGGTCTCTAGCTTTGCCCCCGTGAGGGGCTTCTTTTTAGCTTGTTTTAGAATGGATACAAAGGGTTTGCACGTAGCGATTGTACACCGCCGGCTTGCGCTGGGGGGAGCGGAGGAAGTCTCTAGGCAGACGAGCCTTATCTTTCGCCAGATGGGTATCTGTACGCACTTCTTTGCCGAGGAGCATCGTGCCGAGGAATGGGTACTGCCCGCTCGCCCCGAGATCAGTCTGACACTCTTCCCAGAGGGGGTAAGGCTTTGGACTCGGGAGAGTGCAGACGTTATCCTCAGAGAGTCCAAGGCACGAGGGATACAAGTCGTGATCATCCCTATAGCATTGCCTAATGACCAGCTGGCCTACCTGCGCTCGGCAGGTCTACGGCTCATCTATTGGTGCCATAGCTCGCCACTCTGGGAGCTGATCGACCGTAGGGAGCGTGCAGGCTATAAGCCTCATCACCCCTGGCATAAGAACATCTACAGCCTACTTATACGGCGCACCCGAAGGCTCCTTGTCCCCGATCGTGCACGGCTCATCAAGTGGTACCGACATCTGGTGAGCGAGGTAGACTGCTTCATCACCCTCGCACCAGGCTACATCAAGATCTTTGCGGACTCCCTCGGACTAAGCGCAGAGGAGCAGAAGAAGTTTGTCTCTCTGCCCAATATGGTGCGCCCCCCAAAGAGAGAGGTGACCCTCCTCGGTCGTCCGAAGAAGATTATCTTCATGGGGCGGCTAAGCTATGCCGACAAGCGGGCTGATCGACTCATCTACATCTGGGAGCAGATACACCGAGAGCTCCCCGAGTGGTCGGTAGAAATCTATGGTCAGGGCAAAGAAGAAAAGTACCTAAGGGCACTGATCGAGGATAAGCAACTTCCCCGCATAAGCCTCCGAGGCTATGCCCCTGATCCTAGCCTGATTTATCCTCAGTCCTCCGTCCTAGCTATGACCTCTACCTACGAAGGCTGGGGACTCGTACTGACCGAGGCTCAGAGCTATGGCGTCGTACCCATTGCCTTCGGATGCTCCGATGGGGTCAAGGAGATTATAGGCACAGGAGAGCAGTATGGACGTCTCGTTACTCCCTTTGATTTAGACGAATACGCTACGAAGCTGCGTGAGCTATGCCTTCGGGAAGAGCTACGTCAAAGCCTTGCTGAGGCCTCTATGCGACGTGTCGAGGAATACTTCCCCGAGCGAAACATACCACGCTGGCAGGGGATCTTTGACCAACTCTGAGTATCTTTACCCTCATGAAGCCCCTAAGTAGCCCTCGCCTGCTCATCGACTTAGAGCGTAGACGTTACCCATACTCTGGTTTGGGCTATTACTGTCGTGCCCTAGAGACGGGGCTACGGGAGGTAGGGGATAGTGGGCTGGAGTACCACTTCTATGCCCCCCGAGGAGCAGGAGGAGAGGGTAGGGTGGCCTTCTCGCCGCTTCATGCGTTCTTCAACCCCATCCCCCGAGGCTTTGACCTCATACACTTGACCCATCAGAGACAGCATTACTTCCCACAGCTGTGGGGTAAACCCTGTCTCGTGACCCTTCATGACCTAAACCTCCTCACCGAGCCTCTTGCCCCGAAGAAGCGGGAGAAGCTGCTGCGACTAGTAGCCTCTAACCTCCGTCGGGCTACGGGCATTGCCTGCATATCGCACTATGTGAAGGAGGATCTCATGAGGCATAGAGAGCTCTTTGAACTGGCGGAGGATCTGCCTGTGCGGGTGATCCACAACGGGATCTTCCTTCCCGATGAAGCCCGTCTAGCGTCCCTCCCTAGACCTAGACTGATCCCTCGGGCTCCCTATCTGCTCGCCCTAGGGGTACTGCATGAGAAGAAGCAACAGCACCTACTCATCCCCATGCTCGCAGCCCTGCCCGAGGAGCTACAGCTCGTGCTGATCTATTCGGAGGCCAAAGCCGATTACCTAGAGCGCATTACCTCGCTCGTGGCTCGCTATGGACTACAGGGGCGGGTACACCTGATGAAGGCTGTGGGGGATGAGGAGAAGGCTCAGCTCCTCTACCATTGTCGTGCACTCGTACATCCCTCGATGGCGGAGGGCTTTGGGCTCCCAGTCGTAGAGGCCATGTCCCTCGGCAAGCCTCTCTTCCTTCGCCCGATGACTAGCTTGCCGGAGGTAGGGGGAGCGGAAGCATATTACTTCCGAGACGTCGAGCCCGAGGCTATGGCAAGCCTTGTCCTAGAGGGACTGGAGCTCCATGAGCGGGAGGCCGAGCGAGGGCAGAGACTTCGTGAGCGTGCCCTTCTCTTTGACTATCGGGCAATGGCTCGGGGGTATCAAGACCTTTACACCACACTATTAGAGCGAAGATGAAGCTAGCCGTCATCGTACCCGTCTATAGGGTCGAACCTTATCTCCGTCAGTGCATAGAGTCTATCCTAGGGCAGAGCTACCGAGATCTCCAAGTCATACTTGTCGATGATGGCTCGCCTGATGCTTCGGGGGCGATCTGTGAGGAGTATGCCCAGCGAGACGAGCGAGTGATCGTGCTACACAAGGAGAACGGAGGCCAGAGTTCGGCACGCAACCTTGGACTAAAGCACATCGACGGCTGTGACTATGTCACCTTTCTGGATTCGGATGATTGGCTTGAGGGGAATACCTATGAGCGGTGCATTCGTCACCTCGAGGAGCATCCCGAGGTGAGCATTGTAGGCTATGGGTATAATATGGTCTACCCCGATCATGTCCACCCCCTCATCCCATCGCAGGAGACGCTGACGAGGGAGGAGGCTCTACGCCTCTTCCTCTCTTGCAAATCGCCTATCGTCGGAGCATTGGTATGGAGCCGCATCTATCGCCTCTCTGCCTTAGCAGGGCTTAGCTTCCCCGAGGGTAGGCTGTGGGAGGATGTGAGCTACACCCTAGAGGTGCTCTGGCAGAGCTCGGGTAGCTATGCCCTTCTCCCTATCGCTGGGCTGAACTACCGAGTCCAAAGACCAGGCGCAGCTACCGAGAGTAGACTGCTAGACCAGCGTGACCTCTTCCTTTCCCTAGAGAGTCTCATCGATCGTCGGGGAGAGGATCTGGTTTTTCTTACTTATGCCAATACGCTAGAGCTGAGCTATCTTTGGCTTCAGTTCAAGCGTATCACTCGGGAGAGGGTGCTCTTTGATACCCTTAGCTCTGACTATCTAGCCTTTCTGAGGAAGGTACAGTCCCGCCCCTACATTAGCGTCTTTAGCTCTCGGTGGGAGCGCCTCCGTCATTACTGGCTTTATCGTCATCCCCTTAGCCTACTTCGGCTAAGGCTCTTGGTGCGGGAGCTGTTTCATCGTCATAAATAGTATAGCTCTTGGTCTCTAACCTTCACCCCACAGATACCACTCTAGCAGTCATTGTAGCTGTCTACAAGGTCGAGCCTTACCTCAGGGCATGTATTGAGTCGATCTTGACGCAGAGCTACAGGGCTCTTCGGGTTATTTTGGTCGATGACGGCTCCCCCGATAGCTGTGGTGCTATCTGTGAGGAATACGCAGCAGTAGATCCACGGGTGCACGTCATCCACAAGGAGAATGGTGGGCTTAGCGATGCTCGAAATGTAGGGCTAGCACTCATCGGGGACTGCCCCTACGTGACCTTCGTAGACAGTGATGACTGGCTAGAGGAAGGCATTTATGAGGCTTGTATCTCCACCCTAGAGCGTCATCCAGAGCTTGACTTAGTCGGCTATGGGCATCGCAGGGTATCTCCAGAGCAGGTAGAGGAGGTCATCCCCGAGGCTCGTACCTATAGCCACGAGGAGGCTCTCCAGCACTATGTCTCTATGACTTCACCGATCGTAGCACCTCCTGTTTGGGCAAAGGTCTATCGCAGAGAGCTCATTGAGGGCTTGAAGTTCTTTAAGGGACATAAATGGGAGGATGTCCCCTACACCCTTGAGGTTCTTTGGCGAAGTAGAGCCTATGCCCTCCTACCACGTGTGGGGGTGAACTATCGCATCCAGCGTCCAGGAGCCATCACGGATGTGACCATACCTGATCGGGAGACGCTCTTTGAGGATCTGGAGGTGCTTATCCAGCGGTATAACGACACGACCTTCACAGCCCTTGCCAATACCTTGGCCGTGAATTGCCTTTGGCGACACATGAAGCTCCTGGTCAAGTCCCCCGGAGCCTATGCAGAGCATGGGAAGAAGTACCTCAAGATCGCCCAGCGACTAAGCCAGCGTCCCTACCTCAACACCTTCCGTTCACGCTCTAGGTGGTGGAAGTATCGATTGTTTCATCGAATGCCAAGCGCCTTCCTCGGGGTTCAATCCTTGCTCTATCGCATTTCTCACCACTAGTTCTCCCGACTGTTCCTGTCTCTTACTATCAAATACAAGCTCTATGTCTATCACATCTCCGTCTAGCCCTCGCCTAGCTGTCATTATCCCTGTCTACAAGGTAGAGCCTTACCTGCGGCAGTGCATTGAGTCTGTCCAGCGACAGACCTTTACCTCCTTACGCATCATCCTTGTCGATGATGGCTCCCCAGACTCCTGCGGGGCGATCTGTGAGGAGTATGCTCGGGAGGATGATCGTATCCTCGTGCTACATAAGGAGAACGGAGGACTAAGCTCTGCACGTAATCATGGGCTAGAGTATATCGGGGACTGCCCCTATGTGACCTACCTCGATAGTGATGACTGGCTAGAGCTTGATACCTATGAGCGTTGTATTGAAGCCCTAGAGCATGAGCCTGATCTTGACCTTGTCGGCTTTGGCTTTGAGGAGGTTTATTCTGATAGGATATCAGCACGTGATATACAGAGTCATAGTGGACGCTATACGAGGGCAGAGGTGTTGAATCGATATGTTTCTGGTCTGGACATCTATGTATATCCTGCTGTGTGGCAACGAGTATACAGGCGGGAGGTTATAGAGGGGCTACGCTTCGTGGAGGGACACAGCATGGAGGATGTGTGCTATACGTTTCAGGTCTTTTGGCGATGCTCTGCCTATCGGATCTTACCCTTTTCGGGGCTTCACTATCGAGTAGGGAGACCCGGTGCAATCACGGAGAAAATTACTCAGAAGAATGGCATAACCCTCTTCGAGGACTTAGAACAGCTCATTAAGGAGGGAAAGCATAATCCCAGTTTTGCTGCCTATGCCAATGCCCTCCTAGTAAACTATATCTGGAACTATTACATGCTCCACCTACACGATGAAGAGGCCTATAACCTCTACACAAAGCTTTACAAGCCCTTCCTCGTGAGAGCACGTAAGCGTCGCTATCTAAACTGCTTTACGAAGTCACGGTACTATCGTCGTCATCTCCTCTTCCTCTACTTCACAGAGTCCTTCATGCGCTATTGGCGACGCAGGGAGTATCGTAAGGGCAGACTTAAAAAGCACGGATAACAATAACAACACTAACTCAAACGAACGAATCTCTATGCTACTACATCATATTACCATCTCGGGTCTAGGCGGTGTCGGGGGCTACTATGGGGCGATGCTCGTCCAGGCTGCCCGTAGAGAGGGGAAGGGACGTCAAATAGCCTTCCTCGCAAGAGGTGCGCACCTCGAGGCTATTCGCTCTCGTGGGCTGCACGTCCATACCCCAGAGCGTGACTTCACTGTCGAGCCTGACTTCGTGGCGGAAGACCCCCACGAGCTCCTCAAGTCTGACCTCGTCATTCTCGCCACCAAGAGCTATGACCTAGAGGCTAATCTTCGTCAGCTCCTACCCATCATCACCCCTGAGACTATTATCCTGCCCCTGCTCAATGGTGCTGACATCACCGAGCAGGTGAAGCGCATCCTGCCTAATAATAGGGTGTGGGATGGCTGTGTCTATATCTCGGGGCGAAAGCCCGAGGCAGGAGAGATCCTACTAGAGGCTGAGCGTGAGATCTTCATCTTCGGGAGCCGTGAGACTACACGCACAGAGGAAGAGAGGGAGCTAGCCGACCTACTTACCTCTGTAGGTGTGAAGGCGATTAACCCAGACAATATAGAGGATCATATCCGCAAGAAGTACCTCATGATCTCTGCTACTGCTACGGGGACCTCCTACTACAACCTCACCGTGGGCGAAGCGCTTGCTCAGCACCCTAGAGGAATGCGTGCGCTCATCGAGGAGCTCTGCCAGCTCTACACGGCCCTAGGCCACGACCTAGGGGAAGACGCGGTAGAGCGAACGATCGAGCGACAGACCTTCATGATCCCTACCAGCACCAGCTCTATGCACGTGGACTTCCTCGCTGGGGGAAGGACGGAGCTGGAGAACCTCACGGGCTACGTCGTGCGTACGGCGCATCACCTCGGGATTATCCTGCCCACCTATGATCGTATGTACCGAGCTCTCAGAGACGAACCCTATCCTCCACACCGCCGTGTGTGACGTACTACTACTCTGCTACTTTAACCCAATTAACGCTTCATGATCATGCGAAGAAAGACTACCTCTCTTCTCCTCGTTGCCCTCTGCCTCCTCATGGGATGGGCAGAGCGAGCTGCAGCTCAACACTTCGACACCTTCTTCCGAGACAGTACGCTGCGCCTAGACTACATCTTCTCCGGGGACTCTGAGCACACGACTATCTACCCAGAGGAGCATCACCTGCTCACGGGCTGGGCAGGTCGTAGGCATCACCTCGATACCCTCGCTCTACGGGGTAACGCTCGTCTCTATGTACGGGACGAAGCCTCGGGGAAGGTCATCTACTGCACGTCCTTCAACTCGCTCTACCAAGAGTGGCGACTGACCGATGAGGCCAAGCGGGTACAGCGTGCCTACGAGAATGTCTTCCTCATCCCTTACCCTAAGGCACCTATCACGGTGACGATGGAGCTAAGCGGTGCGCATGCAGAGGTCATCGCCACACAGGTGCAGCGCATTGATCCCACAGACATCTTGATCCACGACCGTACGAAGGAGCCTGCTCTTCCCCACGAGTACCTCATCAAGTCGGGTACGGCGAAGGACTGCATCGACCTAGCCATCCTTGCCGAAGGCTACACCGAGGCTGAGATGCCACTCTTCCTCAAGGATGCTCGGGCTGCGGTGGATGCCATCTTCTCCTACGAGCCCTTCAAGAGCTATAGGGAGCACTTCAATGTCGTTGCCGTCCGCTCTACCTCCAAGGACTCGGGCGTTGCTGTCCCCCGAGAGCACTTCTGGCCCCGCACACCCTTCAGCTCCCACTTCGACACCTTCTATAGCGAACGCTACCTAACCACCCGCCGGGTCAAGGCCATCAATGATGCCCTCGTGGGAATTCCCTATGAGCACTTAATCATCCTCGTCAATAGCGATGTCTATGGCGGTGGCGGTATCTACAACTCCTACCTCATCAGCTCGACACACCACAAGTACTACCTCCCTGTGATCGTACATGAGTTCGGGCACAGCTTCGGGGGCTTGACCGACGAATACTTCTACGAAGATGATGCGGTAGCGGAGAGTTACTCTAGGGAGGTCGAGCCTTGGGAGCAGAACGTCACGACCCTAAAGGACTTCGAGGGTAAGAAGTGGTCACACCTGATCCGCAAGGGTACTCCCGTCCCCACACCTCCTGCTCAAGCCAAGAAGTACCCCGTGGGGCTATACGAAGGTGCTGCCTACAGCAAGAAGGGTATGTATCGCCCGAGCTTCGACTGTCGCATGCGGTCGAATGCTAACCCCGACTTCTGCCCCGCCTGCCATCTCGCCCTCAACAAGCTCATGAACTACTACCTTGACGGGATAAAGAAGACGAAGAAATAGCCCCACTTCCCCAAGTCCTCACTCTTCCCTAGAGGTAGACCCGAGGCGACGTACCCCAGAGTGGGTACGTCGCCTCGGGTATTTTATTCCTATCTCGCCCCTCGCTCTTCCCCCCCTAGGGGGGTGAGTGGAATATGAGAGTCCCCTGCGCCTCTTCCCTCCCTCATAAGGAAGGTAGGGTATCCCTCATCCCTTTCGTCCGAAGGAGGAGGGGAGAGAGAATAGGCAGGGGACGGAAGGGGAAGGGGGAAGGTAGATGAAGTGGGTATGGGTAGATAGAAAGTGTAAGGATAGAAGGAGAAGATAGAATAGGCAGGGGACGGAAGGGAAAGAGCGAGGAGGGAGCGGGTATAGGTAGATAGGAAGAGGGGGGAGAGAATAGGCTGGAATAGGCAGGAGCCGGAAGGGAAGAGTGAGAGTAGAGGTAGCGGGCATAGGTAGACAGGAAGAGTGAGGAGGTAGCGGGTATAGGTAATAGGAAGAGGGTGGGTGGAAGGGGGAGAGAATAGGTTGGGATAGGCTTAGGG
>NZ_CAJPPN010000037.1 GCF_905372525.1 uncultured Porphyromonas sp. | reverse complement strand
GAGCGGGTCTGAGGGTGAAGGGGAGGATCGCCCCCGAGGGGGCGGATAGAGGGCTCGGTAGATACGGGTAGGGGGCTTAGTAGAGAGACGAGGGCAGAGAGGATGAGGTACAAATAGGAGGGGGAGGGTAATGAAAATAGTAGGCAAAGAGGTGAGGAAAATAGGAGGGGGAGGGGTGCTCCTTCCGTAAAATCTTCGGTGAAGGTCGTGCGGGGGAATTTTTATCCCCGCCGAGAGAGGTGGGTATCTAGTTGGTATCTAAGCAGGTAACTTCCTTAAATAATTTATTAAGTGAGGGGCTGTAGAAAGAGGGTAGGGGAATACCTTTTTTGCCTATTTTTGCCGGCGAAGATTGCAGATAGGTGTTACGGTACGATGGGCTCCATGCAACAATAGATAACGAGTAAGCACGATACGTCGCTCGGCGAGGTGTCGTGTCTCAGTGTGTCTTGACGTGAGGGTCTAGGGGGGCTTCTCCCACTATCGTGCACCACTGCGCAGTGTGTTTAATTACTATTTATGAAGAAAGTATTATTTCTCCTCATGAGCCTCTTCCTAGCGGTGGCGACAGCTACTGCGCAGGGCAAGAGTGTCAGTGGTGTCGTCCTCGATGCTACAGATCATGAGCCCCTCACGGGGGCAACGGTCTCTGTCAAGGGTGTGACAGGACACGGTGCGCTGACCGACATGAACGGGAAGTTCACCATCAAGAACATCAAGGCCGGAGCCGTCCTCGTGGTCTCCTACATCGGCTACACGACCAAGGAGGTAGCCGTAGGGAACCTCTCCGAGCTCACCATCGAGCTCGTTAGTGCGGACAAGCAGCTCGAGACGGTCGTCGTGACCGCCCTCGGGATCAAGCGTAGCCAGAAGGCACTAAGCTATAATGTACAGGAGGTCAAGAATGACGCCCTGACGACAGTCAAGGACGCCAACTTCATGAACAGCCTCAATGGTAAGGTCGCTGGGGTGAACATCCAGCGTAGTGCCTCCGGCGTAGGTGGTGCTACCCGTGTCGTCATGCGTGGTAACAAGTCCATCTCGGGGGATAACAACGTCCTCTATGTGATCGACGGGGTGCCCATCGGCAATAGCGCCGACCGTGGGGGTGACGGCTCTGGCTTCGGCTCTGGCCGTGCCTCGGGAGAAGGGATCTCCAGCATCAACCCCGACGACATCGAGTCGATCAGCGTCCTCACCGGGCCTTCGGCAGCTGCGCTCTATGGTGCTTCGGCTGCTAACGGGGTTATCCTCATCAATACCAAGAAGGGTGCTGCTGGTAAGCTCCGTGTGAACTTCTCCAGCGCTGTCGAGACGGCTAGCCCCTTCATCCTGCCTAAGTTCCAGAATACCTATGGTAATGCCGCTGGGCAGTACACCTCCTGGGGTGACAAGCTCGCTACTCCCTCGGACTACAAGGTACGTGACTTCTACAACCGTGGGGTGACGTTCAATAACTCCTTCAACTTCTCGGTAGGGACGGACAAGAACCAGACTTACTTCTCTGCCTCTGCGATCAACGCTAAGGGGATCGTCCCCAACAACAAGTACCACCGCTACAACGCCTCGGTACGTAACACGAGCAAGTTCCTCGACGACAAGCTCACCCTGGACGTCTCGGCTAGCTATGTCCGTGACTATGCCAACAACATGATCTCCTACGGGGCTTACTTCAACCCCATCGTAGGTGCTTACCTCTATCCACGTGGTCAGAACTTCGATCAGGAGAAGTACTTCGAGCGCTATGATGCACAGCTAGGCTACTATGTCCAGCAGTGGTCCCCCGGTAGCATGGGTATGGACGTGCAGAACCCCTACTGGGTCGCTTACCGCAACCTCCACCCCGAGACCAACGACCGCTATATGCTCTTCGGCTCGCTGAAGTATGAGCTGAACAAGCAGATCAACTTCACGGGGCGTGTCCGTCTGGACAATACCTACACGGAGCGTGAGACGAAGCTCTACGCCTCTACCTCGAGCGTCTTTGCTAAGCCCCTCGGGTACTACTCGGCCGATAACAGCTACTTCAAGCAGAAGTATGTGGACTTCATGGCCAACTACAGCAATGCCCTCTCCGAGGACTTCCACCTCACGGCGACCCTCGGTACGTCCTATGAGGAGTATGACAACAAGGGTCAGGGCTTCGGTGGTCACCTCTCTCTGATCCCCAACAAGTTCATCTTCGCCAATACCAATCCCCTACAGAGCGGTGGCTCGCAGTCCTCTTCGCGTAAGAGTAACTTCGCCGTCTTTGGCTCGGCTGAACTCGCTTGGCGCAATGCCGTCTACCTCACTCTGACGGGTCGTACGGACAAGCCTTCGCAGCTCGTCGGTAGCGTCGATCCTTGGATCTTCTATCCCTCTGTCGGTCTATCGGCTGTCGTCACGGATCTGCTCCCCGAGGACGTACGTGCTAATCTCCGTCCAGCCCTCTCCTTCCTGAAGGTACGTACCTCGTACACGGAGGTGGGTTCGCCCATTCCCTTCACGGGGCTAACCCCAGGGACGATCACCCACAGCATGCGCAGTGGCAAGGTCGAGCCCTTCGACTACTACCCCCTGCCTGACCTCAAGGCTGAGCGCACACGCTCCGTCGAGCTCGGTATCGACTCTCGTTGGTTCGGTGGTGCTCTGACCTTCGGTGCTACCATCTATCAGTCCAATACGCTCAACCAGCTCCTAGAGACCGACCTTGACCCAGGTACGGGCTACAAGAAGCTCTATGTGCAGGCCGGTAATGTACGCAACCGTGGTATCGAGATGACGCTGGGCTTCAACAAGAAGTTCGGCCCCGTAGACTACAACACGAGCGTAACGGCTACGGCGAACCGCAACAAGATCATCAAGCTAGCCTCTGGGGTGAAGAACCCCATCACGGGCGAGGTCTTTGACCTGACGGATATCGCCAAGGGTCGCTTCCGCCTACGTGAGGGTGGCGAGCTCGGTGACGTCTATGCCAGCGAGCGTATCAAGCGTGACGCCAACGGCTACGTCGAGTACACCCCTGGCCAGTCCCTCGTCACCGAGCCTACGGAGCCCTACAAGCTCGGCTCTGTGAATGCTAAGTGGAACCTCGGCTGGAAGCACGGTGTGTCCTTCAAGGGCTTTGACCTGAACGTCCTCTTCACGGCTCGCCTCGGCGGTATCGTGATCTCCAAGACGCAGGCTGCCCTCGACAAGTTCGGTGTCTCTCAGGCCTCTGCTGATGCCCGTAATGCCGGTGGTGTCCAGCTTGGTCAGGGTCTGACGATCGCTCCCCAGCAGTACTATGATGCTGTGTACAACCTCGACTCCTACTACGTCTACTCGGCGACGAACGTTCGCCTACAGGAGCTGAGCCTCAGCTATAGCCTCCCCAAGAGTATCCTGGGCAAGACCTTCAAGAACGTCGGTGTCTCCCTCTATGCCACCAACCTCTGGATGATCTACAACAAGGCTCCCTACGACCCCGAGCTCACTGGCTCTACGGGTACCTTCGGGCAGGGATACGACTACTTCATGCTCCCCAGCCAGCGTACCATCGGTGCTAGCATCAAGCTGGGTATCTAGTCCCCTCCCTCATTTTATCTAGTACGTATATATCGTATGACATTCAAGAAACTAGTCGTCCTCCCTGCTCTCGCACTAGGTGTACTCCTCAGCTCGTGCAATCAGGAAGAGATCAATACAAGCCGTATCGGCATCACCGACGAGGAGCTGAACCAGGGTGGACTGAGCTATGGTCTGGCTATGATGGACCTCCAGCGTACCGTCATGCCCATTGGCCCTGCGGGCGATACCGGCCCAGGCAACAGCATGCAGGTGCTCGAGCTTATCTCCACGGGTAACTACATCGGCTACTACGGGAATAACAATAACTGGAACTTCAACACCGAGGGTACCTGGACCTTCACCAACGGTCGTATGGGGCTACTCTATGGGCTGCTCTATGGGGATGTAGCCAAGTCTTGGCTCCCTATCCACACTCAGGCTAAGCGTGCTCAGGATAACCTCCAGACACAGCAGATCCTAGCGATGGCCAATATCGTCAAGATTGTCGGCTGGCTCCGTGCTACCGATGCCTTTGGTCCTATCGTCTACACCAAGGCCGGTACAGGGGACATCACCCCTACCCCCGATGGTCAGAAGGAGGTCTACAAGGGGATGCTCGCCGAGCTGGAGAAGTGCTCTAAGCTCCTCCTAGAGGCTCGTGAGCCCGTCCTAGCACGCTACGACCTCGTCTATAATGGGGACGCTGCTAAGTGGGTGAAGCTAGCGAACTCCCTCATGCTGCGTATGGCTGTACGTGTCCACTTCAAGGACGAAGCCCTCGCTAAGGAGTACATCGCCAAGGCACTCGACGCTGCCAATGGTGGCCTCATCGAGACTACTGCGGACGAGGCTAAGATCGGAGACTCCGAGAAGCAGCCTCTAGGTCACCCAGCCCTGATCTCCATCGACCAGTACAACGAGACACGTATGGGTGCTACCATCTGGTCTTACCTACGTGGCTATAGTGACCCCCGTCTGCCCAAGTACTTCACTCAGGGTACCTATCGTGGCATACAGGGCTACTACTTCCTCGCTCCGACGAACAACGAGTCCAAGAAGGAAGGCGCTAATACAGCTCAGTATGCATCGAAGCCCAACTTCGTGAATGCTACTCCGCTCTACTGGTTCCGTGCCTCTGAGACCTACTTCCTCCTCTCCGAGGCTGCTCTCTATGGCCTCACCTCCACGGGCTCTGCCAAGGACTACTATGAGCAGGGGGTACGTCAGTCCTTCTCTGAGAATGGTGCAGGTGATGCTACGGCTTATCTAGCACAGACGGGGACTAAGCCTGCCGCTACCACGGTGGCCAACAACCCCTATATCGGTCGGTACAGCGACAATATCTCCTCGGGGAATGTATCTCCTAGCTGGACGGATGTCGATCCTAACCGTAACGCTACCGAGGTACAGCTCCAGAAGATCATCACGCAGAAGTACCTCGCACTCTACCCCAATGCCTACGAGGCTTGGACAGAGTACCGTCGTACGGGCTATCCCTTCATCATGAAGCCTGCAGACACGGGGGCACCTTCGCGTATCGGTGGTGACGCCAGCATGCGTGCTCCTGAGCGCTTCTCCTTCCCTGCCTCTGCCTATGCAAGCAATCCCAACCTGAAGGTGATCCCTAGCCTCCTCGGTGGTGAAGACCTCGGGAAGACCCCACTCTGGTGGGTACGTGACAATCGTCCTAAACAGTAATCCCTCTTAACAACGAACATCTATGAAGATGCTAAAATATGCGTTGGTTGCCCTAACGGCTCTCTCTGCTGTCGCTTGTAGCAAGTGGACGGACGAGGAGAAGCTCTCCTTCGACAACCAGCAGGGGCTCAAGCGTGCTATCCCCATGATCGAGATGACGAGCCCCGATCAGCTCACTCCCGAGCAGAAGGAATACTATGCCAAGCTCCGTGCCTGGAAGCAGACGCCTCACGTGCGTGGCTTCGGCTGGTTCGGCGGCTGGACAGCTAAGGGTACCGACCCACAGAAGTACCTCCGTATGCTCCCCGATAGCGTAGATATCGTCTCCCTCTGGGGTACGCACGGTGACCTCACCGAGGCTCAGAAGACTGACCTAAAGTTCTTCCGCGAGGTCAAGGGTGGTAAGGTGCTCCTCTGCTGGATCGTCTCCAATCTCGGCGACCAGCTCACCCCCAAGGGGAAGAGTGCTACCGACTACTGGGTGACCGAGAAGGGCGGTGGTGACTTCCTCGAGGGAGTCAAGGCCTACGCCAATGCGATCTGTGACTCCATCGAGAAGTATGACCTCGATGGCTTCGACATCGACTACGAACCCAACTATGGGGGATCGGGGAACATGGCGAATTCGAACTGGATCGCTGATGATAGCAATGAGAACATCAATATGTACACCTTCATCAAGACGCTCTATGATCGTCTGAACCCTAAGGGTCGTATGATCGTCTTCGATGGTGAGCCCTACCTCCTAGCTCCCGACGTATCTAAGCTGGTTTCCTTCTACATCTATCAGGCCTATCATGAGTCGAATACGGCGGCTGCCCTGAAGAAGATCACGGATGGGGGTGAGTACCTAGACAACTGGGAGGCTAAGACCTTCCTCACGCTCGAGTTCCAGATGTATGCCAAGACTGGAGGACTCCCGACCTATACGAGCTCTAGAGCTGACATCCAGAAGCTCGACGCAGGCCGTCAGATCATGGACTATGCTCGTATGATCATGCCTAATGGCAAGCGTATCGCTGGTATCGGTACCTATCACATGGAGCTCGATACCGAGGGAGGGAACTATCGCTTCCTCCGTCAGGCGCTCAATGCTGGTAACCGAGTCAGCGAGACTCAGAAGGAACCCTTCCAATAATCCTCTAACAGCTACGACAACATAAATGAAAAGACTAGCATATACGCTACTAGCAGTCGGTCTGCTGGCTAGCTGTCAGAATGAGCTCTACGAAGATCCAGCTAAGACCCACAAGGTAGAGCAGGGGGTCTATATCCAGGGGCAGGAGCTGACACAGATCTTCCTCCTAGACGGAGCCTCGGAGAGCGCTCAGGGGCCTCGTGTCTCCCTCGTCCGCCCCGCTACCTCTACGGTCACTGTCGGCTTCACCGCTGGCTCGCAGGCTCAGCTAGATGCCTACAATGCGAAGAACGGTACGAGCTACACGCTCCTTCCCTCCTCCATGTATGAGATCAGCAGCTCGGTGACGATCCCTACGGGACAGATCACGGCACCCGTGCCTGTCAAGCTCAAGAACGTAACCTTCTCCGCCGGGCAGATCTTTGCCCTTCCCCTCAAGCTCAATGGCGAGGGAACACATGCTATCGGTGGGCAGAGCGAGGCTATGATCATCATCGATCAGGCTACCGAGACCAAGGTGATGCGTATCAACACAAGTAACGAGATCGCTACCTACTTCACTGAGAACATCTCTGTCCCTCAGTGGACGATGGAGGTAATGGTCAATCGCCGCAACATCAACGGTGCCCTTGCTGGTACGAAGTTCGTCGGCTCGGACGACTCCAAGAGCGAGATCTACCCAGTCGTAGGTAAGGAGGGCTCGTTCCTCCGTACGGGTGGTACCGACCTTACCCTCTCTAAGGATGTGATGCCTCTGGAGGATAACAAGTGGTACATGTTCTCCTTCGTCTACGATGGTGCCAATGTCTCTGTCTACTCCAATGGGCGCCTCGTCCTCCAGCAGGCTGTCCGTGAGGGTGATTACAAGCTCGGGGGCTTCTGGCTCAGCACCACTCGCGGGATGATCCGTGAGCTCCGCTTCTACAAGGTCGCTCGCACTCCTCAGCAGATCGCTGCGAACGTGTGGAAGATGGCAGACCCCAAGGACACCAATCTCGTCGCCTACTACCCCATGAATGGTAAGAAGTACGACCATGCTACGGGTACGATCAGTGACGATGAGACACAGATCTGGGACTGGTCGGCCAATGGGCATCACTTCACGAACCTCCAGGGGGCAACCTTTGTGAAGGATGGTGATAAGCTCTTCCGCTTCCCTCTGGCTAAGTAGCCGATCCTAATAGGTGTAATACCTCCTAATGAGGGCGGTGGTGCTAGGCTTAGCCTAGGGCCACCGCCCTTTGCTTTGTCTGGGTACCCCCCCAGGGCTGACGTATGATCTCGCCCGCACACTCTTGCCTTTGGATCTTCGGGGGTATTATTTCATATCCTAGGGAGCCT
Organism: uncultured Porphyromonas sp.; assembly: GCF_905372525.1. Taxonomy (GTDB): domain Bacteria; phylum Bacteroidota; class Bacteroidia; order Bacteroidales; family Porphyromonadaceae; genus Porphyromonas. Next base: position 15,265 of record NZ_CAJPPN010000037.1, on the reverse strand, counting down.
TAGCCCACCACTAAAAATCCTGGGTATTATCCCCAAGAAACAGACCTACAAGCGAGCCCTACAGAGGAGATACTTAGAGCGCACTTGTGTACACGCGTGTATACTGTTGTGTACACGTGGGTATACAGTTGTGTACACACGTGTATACTCATCTCTCCTAGGTAAGAGGTATTCACATGGCATATCTAGGCTAGGACATAGACACTTCTATCTTCGGCGTATACACCCTTGACGACCTTGCCCTCGCACTATAGTGATTTCATACGTCAGCCCTGGGGTACCTCCTGCGCTCGGGGCGGGTGCTTCCATCCCTTTCCTCACCCCTAGTGAACTATCTAGGGGCAAATGTGCTTATTCCTTTGTCTAGGATAGACCTAGACATGACTATCATTATGGGAAGTATCTTAGTAATCGTATTGGCGCTGGTTGTACTCGGGGCTGTGGCCGCTCTGGTAGCCTCGATACAGTCCTACCTCAAGGCGCGACGTATCGCTCGTGGCGAGGTCGTAGCGGAGGAAGAGGAGTTTGTCCCCAGCGAAGGGGGTTGCTGTGGCAACCACCTAACCTGTGAGCACGATAGCCTGCTGGCTGCCGTGAGCTCGGAGATCGTCTACTACGACGATGAGGAGCTCGATCGCTACCGTGGGGTAGCTGCCGAGGGCTATACCGATAGGCAGGTCGAGGAGTTCCGTGAGGTCCTGCTCTCCCTAGACGAAGATGATGTGCCTGGGTGGGTGCGTAGTCTACAGCTACGAGGGATTGAGTTCCCCGAGACCCTTCGCCCCGAGCTCTATCTGATCGTCGTAGAGCAGCGTGACTACCACGCTATCGTCGGGCGTCATGCCTCGGAGGGCGCAGCTCTCGGGAAGGCTTAGTCTACAGAGGTAGGGATGGAGAGCATCTTCTCTTATCAGTTCTTTCAGAATGCCCTCATCGCCTCCCTGCTCACCGCAGTCGTCTGCGGTGTGGTGGGTGCCTATATCGTGGTCAGGCGCATCGTCTTCATCAGTGGCGGTATCACACATGCCTCCTTTGGGGGTATTGGCCTAGGGTTATATCTAGGCATCAACCCGATCCTCTCGGCTGCAGGTGCAGCGGTGCTTGCTGCCTTTTCTATTGGACGTATGAGCCGTAGCGAGGGGATCAGAGAGGACTCTGCCATTGCTGGGGTTTGGGCACTCGGGATGGCTCTGGGGGTACTCTTCATGACCTTGACTCCTGGCTATACGACGAGCCTGCCATCCTACCTCTTTGGCAATATCCTCTTGGTCACCTCGGCGGATCTCGTCTCGCTGGCGGTACTTGCCCTCCTGCTGGTAGTGCTCTTCACCGTGGGCTATCGTACGATCCTCTACCTATCCTTCGATAGGGACTTCGCCGAGATACGTGGTGTGGCGGTGCGTCGCTGGGAGCAAGCGCTCCTCGTGGTCGTCGCTATCAGCATGGTGCTGACCATCCGTACGGTGGGGATCATGCTCCTGCTGTCCCTGCTGACGCTCCCCCAGACGATCGTAGGCTTCTTCACCTCGGACTTTAGGCGCATCATCCTAGGCTCTATCCTGATCTCGCTCCTTGCTAATATCGGGGGGCTACTCCTTAGCTACTACGTGGTCTCTGTCCCCTCGGGGGTACTGATCATCTTACTCCTCTTCCTACTACTAGCCTTAGCACAATGCGTACGTACCCTACTGCGGCGGGGTGGGCGAGGCTAGGCACCCTGCTTGCACTCCTCCCCTTGCTTGCACTCCTCGTGGGGTGCTCACGACGTGTGACTACGCCTACGACACGTCTCTACCATAGCCTGACTGCACGCTACAATACCCTCTACAACGGTGAGACCGCCTACACCGCCTCCCTAGAGTCCTTCGTCGAAGCTCTACAGGAGGATTACCTCTCCCCCCTTACCCTCGATCCCCTCACCCCGCTCGTGCGTTCGGCACGTCCTGCGGGCAACTTCGCACGCAGTATCTCCAAGGCTGAGAAGGCCATCCAGGAGCATAGCCTACAGCGCAAGCCTACCAAGCAACCTGGCTGGCGACGAGACCCCAAGGCCGTAGCCGAGCAAGCCAAGACCGAGTACAACCCTGCCCTCCCCTCCGCTTGGCTCCTATGGGGCAAGAGTCTCTTCTACGAGGGACGCATAGACGAGGCCCAGACCACCTTTGCCGAGATGGCACAGCTCTATGCCACCGAGCGAGACGAGCGAGACCAAGCCCTGCTGTGGCAGGCACGATGCTACCTACAGCAGGATCGCCTCGGCGAGTCGCTCCTCCTCATCCAGCGGATAGATAGCACTCCGCAGGCCATCGCACGCTATCCCCTCCTCTATCATACGACACGAGCTGAGTACTACCTGCTGTCGGGGGCTCGGGCTCGGGCGCTACCTCATCTCGTGGAGGTCATCCCTCGGGAACGCAACACCTATCTGCGTGCTCGCCTGGAGTACCTCCTCGGGCAGACCTACGAAGTTCTAGGGCAAAGGGAGGCGGCACTCAAGGCCTATCAGCAAGCCTCTCGACGAAGTCCTCGCCCTGCCCTCGAGTTCGCCTCTCGGCTACGTATGATCCTACTCCGAGGAGCGAAGGGCGAAGCCCTCTCGGCGCTCCTTGGTCTACTCACTCAGAGAGCCTACCATCCCTACCGAGATCAGATCTATCTGGCCCTCGGGGAAGTCTCTCTCCAGCGACGTGATACGCTCGGGGCACTGGGCTACCTCGGTATGGCGATCGACTCTGCTACGCTTAGGGGGGGAGCGGTTGCCTCGGAGGCGGGGGCTCTCTTGGGAGAGCTCCAGCTGGCTCGCCGACACTACCCCGAGGCTTGGCAAGCGCTTAGTAAGAGTCTGCCCAGCCTCGGGGCTGACCACCCAAGGCGGCAGCACCTAGAGCCCCTCCTACCAGCACTGGAGCGACTAGCTCCCCTTGCTCTACAGCTCCAGCGAAGTGATAGCCTAAGCCTGCATACGGGCACAAAGAGTAGGACTCGTGGGGATGAAGGCGAGACCCCTACGCTCCTGCTCGGTATGGCACAGCTCCTATCGGGCGAACTCGGTAGGCTGGATGATGCTGGGGTGCTCTATGCTCGACTCGTGCGGGACTATCCCCACTCGGCACTAGACCTAGAGGCTCGCTATCACTACCTCCTTCTATCCCTGAGACGGGGGCGGGGGGCGGAGGCTGATAGCCTTCGTGAGACGATCCTGAGTCGCTACCCAGAGTCCCCTCATGCTCGTCTGCTGGGGGCGGGTGTGGACTATCGAACACGTCTGAAGCAACAGGACTCTCTCGGGGCGAAGTGGTACCACGAAGCCTATACCGCCTACCGCGCAGGGCGACCCGAGGAAGCAGAACGATACCTAAGGCAGATAGGGGAGACCCTCCCCTCCCATCGACTGAAGCCACAGGCGCTACTGCTCGAGGCGCTGACCCGAGCACAGCTGGGCGACCACACGGCCTGCCAGGCGAAGCTTGCCCAGCTCGCCCGCACCTATCCCGAGGGCGAAGCCACGGAGCTCGCCACCCGTATGCTCCTACAGCTACAAGCAGGGCGAAGGATCACGAGCACGCTCGCTGTGGGTACGGGGTCGGTCTCTACTTCGCAGGATACGACAGCGGTGAGTGTCGCCGATAGTCTCTTCACCGCACCGCTGGCGGGAGAGCTCCCCGAGGTGCTGGTGCTCTATCCCTCCGAAGGGGTAGCTCCACACGAAGCCTTCTTTGCGCTCACGGCCTTCCTCTACCAGCACTTCACACAGAGCACGCTCGAGCTAACCCCGTGGGCAAATCTCCCGCTGAGGGGGCTTCGGGTGCATGGCTTCCATAGCTTCGGTGAGCTGGAGCGGTTCCTCCGCTTAGCACGTACCACCGAGGGACTCCGTGCCGTCCTCGGGGAGGAGAGCGAAGTACTCCTCGTCACCGAGGCGAACCTCCTTCGCCTCACCGCCCCTGTCCTTGGGGACTACCGAGCCTTTGCCCGTACCTACGAGCGGGATCTACTTCGGACACCACGATAGCCCGACACCCTCCCAGCACCTGATGTGGATGGGCGGGGGATAGCAGGTCGATAGGAAGTGGATAGTCGGTGGATAGCTGGGAGATAGTCGGTGGAAAATAGTGAGTATAAGTACCCCCAATATCCACACTTCAGCAGGCGGTCTATTCTCCGCTCGGCAGGAGCTCTCTTGACTACATATAATGATCGTCCTTGCGCTCCTATAAAGAACGTCCTCGTCACCTATGTAAGGTGACGAGGACGTTCTTTATAGGAGCGCAATGGCCTTCTCGGTATGTTCGTTTTTGTCCTCTCGGAATGCCCGATACAGAGGCTGTTAGCAGGGGGGAAGGGTTGCAGGGTCGGAGCTTCTTTGTCTAGCGGGATATGTGGGGGCGGAGTGTGTGCTGGGGACAGTACCTAGGAGCGAGGTATGGAGGGGATTCGGGTAGCGTGAGGGATGGGAGGTGGGGACTTGTCCTGCGGTGAAGCCTAGAGGTAGAGGTGAGCCGTTAGGACGATGGATAGGGGACGGAGGTGATACTCGGTATAGTGCTCCTCCAGATCCCCGAGGCTACGGATGATGTAGGTACGTGTGTTCGTGAGGTTATCCCCGTTGAGCTCGAGCTCCACCTTCTTCGACATCTTGAATTGTAGTCCCCCTCCGACGAAGAGGTAGTCCTTCTGCTCGGATGCCGACTGGTCGCTGTGGGTATGGCTAGCCTGGAGCTTGAGGAATAGGCGAGAGGGGATGAGGCGCAGATCGAGTCGTGCCTGCTGACTTAGTTCGTTGTATGCCGAGGTGTAGCTGGCAGAGGTAGAGCGACTGTGCCTCCAGCTCGCCTGATACTGTAGGCGATAGCCCGTGATGAGGTCTAGGGCAAGTGTCCCCCTAAGGTTATAGTCTGCCGTGCGGTACGAGGTGAGGGTCGCCTGACGTAGGACCTCACTCTCGGTCTGTGTGCCGGTGGCAGCGAGCTCGAGCTGCATGGTGTGCCAGTCGATATCCTTACGCCCGTATGCGGAGAGCGTATAGAGGGTGCTGTGGTTGGGCTGGTGGACAGCCTCGATGACGGAGCGAGCCTGAGCGTCGAGTGTGGTACCATAGGCTATATCGCTCCACGAACGTCTCCAGCCACCCTCTACGTGGGCAAAGAAGCCGGAGAAGAGATCCTTGTAGGAGACCTTGAGGTGGGCATTGGCATCGTAGCTATCGTTGAGGGTAGCTCGGTAGCGTGAGAGACTACGATAGTTCGGCATGAGAGTGGCCGTGAGGAGCCTTGCCCAAGGGGTCTCCCGAGCCAAGTAGCCTGCGCTGGCATCGAAGGTGAAGTAATCACTTGCTCTCCACTGCAGGGTGAAGGAGGGCTGTAGGTACAGACGAAGACGCCTCGCATCGGTCTGCTCTGCAGGGATAGAGGCATTGTCGAGGTAGGTGTAGGTCAGGGCGAGGGGCAGGCTGAGCGTAGACTGGAGCGACCCATGTACATACCGAGCCACGGGGCCTATATCGGCACTCGTATGTACGTGTATCATATTCCCCCGAGGGGCGGTAGGCGCATCGGGGTGAGTGAGGTGGGAGGACAGAGCTGTATAGGCAGCATTGAGATGAGCTGATGCGCTCAGTGTCCATCGGTGAGAGCGGAGGTCACGTAGGAACTGGAGACTATTGGTCGTGGAGACCGAGGTGAGGTCTATACGCTGGCGGGCAGTCCGACTGCCACCGATAGCTAGTGTCTGTGGGGTAGAGGAGAGGCTATTGGTAGAGACCCATTCGATACCGCCACCGGTAGGGGTGCGGTGCACGAGGCGGGTGCGGTTGGAGAGCCCTAGGGAGCGATAGTGTAGGGCTTGTGCGATGGTGCTCGCGCTTGGCTGGGAGGAGCTACTCATGCTCTGGGAGTAGATAGTCCCTAGTCCCTCCTCCCACCGACCGAAGAGGGAGAGGGTATTGTAGAGGAAGTGACGCTGTCTATTCGTCTCGTAGACGAGCTGTAGGTTCGCAGTGTTCGTATACGTACGATCGGCGACGTCCTCGACGAGTAGTATCCGAGAGGCATCGGGGAGTATGTAGGTAGTCTGGGAGGAGGAATGACCGTGGGAGAAGAGGTGGCCGTAGTGGAGGTTGTAGGTGAGGGTGGTGCTATCGGAGAGCTTGTTTAGGTTGTTGAGGTTTACCCCATGGCGGTAGCCGAAGAGGCTCTTGCCTACGGGAGATGTCCCATGCTTGATGATATGCACTAGTGGGGTTGCGTCCCCCGAGGAGGAGATACCATAGTGGGCGGTGGCGGGATCGCTCTCCTGCCCGAGGTTGTTACCGCTGTAGCGGATGAGATGCTGTCGAGCCTTGGTGAAGTAGGTCGCTTGGAGGGAGGCATCCCAGAGCGGTGTCTGGGCATAGGCTCCTGCGCCTAGGCGAGCTGTTCGGCTCCATACGCCCCTGGCGGTGTTCTTGAGCTTGAGGTTGATGGCTGCCCGCTCGGGTGGTGCTTGATCTTGGAGCGCACGCACGTGCTCGTGCCTCTCTAGTACCTGCACTGTGGCTACATCCTCCGCCTTGATGCCCTGTGTGGCTAGGTTGTAGCGACCCTGTAGCATGTCGAGGTTCTCGATGTAGAAGTGATTGATGGGTGTCCCCTGGTACTTGATCACATTGTTCTCCTCGATGGTGATACCAGGGAGCTGGCGTAGGATATCGCCGATGGTGCGGTCATGGCCTCGGGTGTAGGCCGAGACGAGATAGTTGATCGTGTCTCGGCCTCCCCATAGCTTCCGTGACTTGACCACCAGCTCACGCAGTAGGATGCTCTCCTCCTCTACGCTTAGGTCGAGGGTCTGTGAGAGCGCCTTGATGCGCATGAGTTTCCTCTTGATGTTGAAGCCCGTCACCCTGATCAGCAGTTCACTAAGCGCCGTGGTTGCCTCTACCGAGTAGCGTCCCTGCCTATCGGTCATCGAGTAGGCTACGACACTGCTATCGGATGGGTGGAGGAGGGCTACGATGCCCTCCTCCACAGGCTTGGTACCAGAGCGCACCTGCCCGATCACACTGATCTTGGAGCCTTGTGCTAGGGCAGGTGTGAGACTTAGTGACCAGAGGAATATGAGGAGTACGAACCTCACCATAGGGCATCAGAGATCTAGTGGCTGGTACTTCGCTGGCTTCATATTGATGGGTACCGTGCCGATCAGTACGCTCCCTGCCATGACGGTCATACTCCCTATCTGCTCTGGCTTGATGTAGTACGTCGGGTTGGTGAGGTAGTTGGGGTTGCCGAAGGTGCTGTTGCGTAGCTTGACGAACTTGGCACGTGTGCACTTCACGGCTTCATTGGGTACGCTGTAGGCTATGGCTTCCTTGACGAAGTCCACCCTATTGCACTCGAAGTGGTGGATGCCATCCTCCGAGACAGCCCGTAGGATCAGACCCGGTAGTCCGCCTAGTCGCCATGGCCCAAAGCGGCTGGGTAGTCCCTCGGCAAACCAAGCCGTCCACGTCCTGCCGCCATACTGACCGATAGCCTTCTGACAGGGCAGGCCACAGATGGTATCATGCTCGGCCTGCACCTTCCACTTCAGCTGGGGCATTGCCTCCGAGGTGAGGTACTGGTAGGGAGGGATGGCCTCGAGGGAGGTCATCTTGCCCTGAGGGTAGTTCTGCCAGGTCACAGGGGCGTAGAGGAGTCGCTCGCTCATGTCGTTCTCTCCGCTGTGTCGCTTCCTGCCCATCGTGCACGCCATATCCTGAGCGACCTGTAGCGTGAGGCCGTAGCTCACCTTTAGCTCCTCGCCCTTGGCATTGGAGGTCTGGCAGGTGTAGTCATAGTCAGCGACGAGCATCGTATGGGCGATACTATCGTTCGTCTGTCCGTGGGAGAGGGTGATGCCTGCCGTAGAGAAGAGCAGGCATGTGATAGCTTTTGCCACTATAGAAGGCATACTCATGTACTTCATTGTCTTTCCGATTAAGATATGTATTGTTTACTTGATCAAGCTATCCCTAGAGAGACCAGTAGATATACCGATCTCCCTGTCTTGCACAAAGTTATTTTTTTTTTTTTTCAATTGTGCTACTGCGTAGAAGAAGAAGTAGTCAGGGGTGGGGCTTGCGCTCCATGCGTATGCTCCTCTCCTAGGCTCTTGGGGATAGGGTACACTGCGTGTCCCAGAGTGATGCCTCGGCATAGGCTCCATTCCCAACACATTAGCTGGGGGATGGACGTACCTACGAGGGCGCTAGAGAGGACATACTTAGAGCGGGAGAGTGTACACGCGTGTATACAGTAGTGTACACGTGGGTATACTAGTGTGTACACGCGTGTACACAACATCCCCCTAGGTAGGGCCGTGTATGTAGGGTATACCTACGCCTCGGGTACGGGTCTTTATGCCTTGTGGGAGTGCTCCTTGACTACTTTGCCCTCGGTCTCTAGTGCTTTCATCCCTCATCCCTGAGAGTAGAGGGAGGTCGGGTAGAGGGGAAGGAGATAAGCGGGATTTAGGGTAACTTTGTACGTCACCAACGGGGGAGGGGAGGCGTGAGAAATGCCTCCCCACCTCTGTAAATCAATGAAATGTCTATTTGGTAAGCTATATGCAGCGCTTCGTACACCTCCACGTGCACTCTCAGTTCTCTCTCCTAGATGGACAGGCCTCGGTCAAGGGGCTCGTCGATAAGGCGATCCAGGATGGGATGAGTGGTATCGCCCTGACGGACCATGGTGCGATGTTTGGCATCAAGGAGTTCTACGACTACGTCGAGAAGAAGAATGCCCCCCTCATCTCCGAGCGCAAGGCGCTGAAGAAGGAGATCCAGAGCCTAGAGGCTCAGCAGGCTCGCAGTGCGGAGGAGGAGGCACGGCTCACGGAGCTACGTAGCCAGCTGGTGGAGGCAGAGGCCAAGCCCCTCTTCAAGCCGATCCTCGGCTGTGAGGTCTACTGCGCTCGCCGCTCACGCTTCAGCAAGGAGGCCAACGTCCCCAACCCCTATCGTCCCACCCAGTCCATAGATAATAGTGGCTGGCACCTCGTCCTGCTGGCCAAGAACCTCACGGGCTACAAGAACCTCATCAAGATGGTCTCCCGTGCCTGGATAGACGGCTACTACTATCGCCCCCGTATAGATAAGGAACTGCTGGAGCAGTACCACGAGGGGATCATCGCCTCCTCCGCCTGCCTCGGGGGCGAGATCCCACAGCATATCATGTACGGCAATATAGATGAGGCAGAGCGGAGCATCGAGTGGTTCAAGGGGATCTTCGGGGAGGACTTCTACCTCGAGCTCCAGCGCCATAAGACCGACAATCCCCTAGGCAACCAAGAGACCTACGAGAAGCAACAGCAGGTCAATGCCATCCTCCTAGAGCTGGGACGCAAGCACGGGGTGAAGGTCATCGCTACCAATGATATTCACTTCCTCAATGAGGAGGATGCTGAGGCGCATGACCGACTGATCTGCCTGAGTACGGGCAAGGATCTCAATGACCCTGCCCGTATGCGCTACAGCAAGCAGGAGTGGATGAAGACCACGGCGGAGATGAATGAGCTCTTCGCCGATGTCCCCGAGGCTCTGGCTGCGACCGAGGAGATCTGCGCCAAGGTCGAGCACTACAGCATCGACCACGGCCCTCTGATGCCCGACTTCCCGATCCCCGAGGAGTTCGCCTCGGCCGACGATTATCTCCGCCACCTCACCTACGAGGGGGCTCGGCGCAAGTACGGCGAGGAGGGACTGACCGATGCCGTGCGGGAGCGTATAGACTTCGAGCTCTCGACGATTGCGAATATGGGGTTCCCTGGCTACTTCCTCATCGTGCAGGACTTCATCGCCGCCGCTCGTTCTATGGGGGTCTTCGTAGGGCCGGGACGTGGCTCGGCGGCAGGCTCAGCAGTCGCCTACTGCCTCAATATCACGGATATTGACCCGATACGCTACGACCTGCTCTTCGAGCGTTTCCTCAACCCCGACCGTATCTCTATGCCCGATATAGACGTAGACTTCGACGACGATGGTCGTGCCGATGTGCTACGCTGGGTCACGGAGAAGTACGGCTACGAGCGTGTGGCGCATATCGTCACCTATGGCACGATGGCCGCCAAGAGTGCGATCAAGGATGTGGCACGTGTGCAGCGTCTCCCGCTATCGGAGAGCGACCGCCTCACCAAGCTCATCCCCGATAAGATCCCCGATGTCAAGACCATCTCCATCAAGGCGGCCATAGACCATGTCGCCGAGCTGAAGCAGGCCTCTCTCAGCCCTGACCCGCTCCTGCATGACACGCTGAAGTACGCTCAGATGCTCGAGGGGAACATACGTAGCACGGGAGTGCATGCCTGTGGGATCATCATCGGCAAGATGGACATCAGCGACGTCGTCCCCCTCAGTACGGCAGAGGACAAGGCCACGGGTGAGAGCCTATTGGTGACCCAGTACGAGGGCTCGGTGATCGAGTCCACGGGGCTGATCAAGATGGACTTCCTCGGGCTCAAGACCCTCTCGGTGATCAAGGAGGCTCTGGCCAATATCAAGAAGCGTCACGGAGAGGAGATCGATATCGACAAGATCTCGCTGACTGACACGAAGACCTATGAGCTCTACCAGGCGGGACGGACGGTGGGTACCTTCCAGTTCGAGTCGGCAGGGATGCAGAAGTACCTCCGTGAGCTTCAGCCCACGACCTTCGAGGATCTGATCGCGATGAATGCCCTCTACCGTCCCGGGCCAATGGACTACATCCCCGACTTCATCGACCGTAAGCACGGACGCAAGGAGATCACCTACGACCTGCCCTGCATGGAGCGTTACCTCAAGGATACCTATGGGATCACCGTCTATCAGGAGCAGGTGATGCTCCTCTCCCGTGAGATCGCCGACTTCACCCGTGGACAGTCGGACGAGCTCCGTAAGGCGATGGGGAAGAAGCTCAAGGAGAAGATGGAGGCCCTCAAGGTCAAGTTCCTCGCTGGGGGAGCTAAGAACGGCTACGGGAAGGACACGCTAGAGAAGATCTGGAGTGACTGGGCGAAGTTCGCCAGCTATGCCTTCAACAAGAGCCATGCTACCTGCTACAGCTGGGTCGCCTACCAGACGGCTTACCTCAAGGCTAACTATCCCGCCGAGTACATGGCAGGAGCCCTGAGCCGTAACCTCAGTAATATCACCGAGCTCGTCAAGCTCATGGACGAGTGCCGGGCGATGAGCATCGCTGTCCTCGGCCCCGATGTCAATGAGTCGGGCTATAAGTTCTCCGTCAATAGCGAGGGTAGTATCCGCTTTGGCCTCAATGCCATCAAGGGGGTCTCGAGCTCTGCCGTAGACTTCATCGTCAGCGATCGTGAGGAGCGTGGAGCGTATCAGTCGGTCTATGACTTCTTCGAGCGTATACCCTCCTCGGTCGCCAATAAGCGTACGCTAGAGAGCCTGATCCTCTCGGGGGCCTTCGATAGCTTTGGCTATCCCCGTGAGCTCTACTCTGCTCCGATGGATAGCGGGGAGGATACCTTCCTCGTGGCGCTGATCCGCTACGGGCAGATGGTGATGAGTGAGCAGGGGCTCAACGAAGCCTCGCTCTTCGGCGGCGACGAGGAGGCCCTACAGATCCCGCGGCCTACCCCCCCCTCTGCTTGCCCAGAGGTGTCCAGCATCGAGCGGCTCAACCGTGAGCGTGACCTCATCGGGATCTACCTCTCGGGGCATCCCCTAGACCCCCACCGTGTCCTACTGGAGTGCTACTGCTCCCATACCACAGCGGAGCTAGGTGACCTAGCGGCTATAGGAGAGGGACGGCAGGTGTCCTTCGGTGGGCTGATCACCAAGGTCTATCAGGGTACGACTAAGCGGGGTGATCCCTATGCCCGTATCACGGTAGAGGACCTCGTCGGGGCGACGGATATTGCCTTCTTCTCCGAGAGCTATACCAACTTCGCCAAGTACTGCATCGTCGGACTCTCCGTCCTGCTCTCCGGGGTGGTGCAGAAGCGTCGCTATGGGGATGAGCTGGAGCTCAAGATCCATCGTGTAGATCTGCTCTCGACTGCAGCGTCAGAGCTGATCCGTAGCGTCAGCCTAGAGATAGATGTGCGCACGATAGAGCCCGAGGTCATCACCGAGCTGAGCCAGCTGCTCGCTCCTACGCTCACCGACCGAGACGGTGAGAACAATAAGGGCTATGCTATGTTATCTATACGTATCACCGACGGCACCGGGCGCAACGATGTACGGCTGAGCTATGACCGCAATCTCATCGCCCCGACGACAGCTCTGCTAGACTTCTGCCGTCACCACGGGATACAAATGAGCGTGAACGAGTAACAATATCAATATTAAGTAACGAAAGGAATTATCATGGCACTAGAAATCAATAGCCAGAACTTCGAGACTCTCATCGCAGACAGCAAGCCCGTCGTCGTAGACTTCGGTGCTACATGGTGTGGCCCCTGCCAGATGGTAGCCCCTATCATCGAGGAGCTCGCCCACGAGTATGACGGCCGTGTCGTCATCGGCAAGTGCGACGTGGATCAGGACAGCGACCTACCTGGACGCTTCAACGTGCGTAACATCCCCACCATCCTCTTCATCAAGAATGGTGAGGTCGTCTCTAAGCTCGTCGGCGCTCAGAGCAAGGATGTCCTGAAGAAGGCTATCGAAGGTCTCCTCTAGCCCCTAGCCTCAGGCTTAGGCGGAAGGCTACATCGCAAGCAGGTCCTGCGGTGTAGCCTTCCTTGTCTCTCCAGAGGGTGCTCCCTCGGGGCGACCTTAGCCAAGCGACTAGGGCTCTGGGCACAGGGCGCATTACGGACATTGTAGTACCTTTGCTCGTGCAATATGAGAGAGTTTATTATCACCGATACCAAGAGCGATCAAGCGGTCTTGGTGGGACTGATCACCCGCAGTCAGTCCGAGGAGCAGGCTCAGGAGTACCTAGATGAGCTGGACTTCCTATCCCGTACGGCAGGGGTTAGCCCCGTCGTGCGCTTTGTCCAGCGTCTGGAGCAGGCACACCCTGTGACCTTCGTCGGCAAGGGCAAGCTCGAGGAGATACGTCAGTATGTGGAGGAGAATGAGATCGGGCTCGTCATCTTCGACGACGAGCTGAGTCCGAAGCAGCTACGCAACATCGAGGCTATCCTCCAGGTCAAGATCCTCGACCGCACGAGCCTCATCCTCGATATCTTTGCCTCCCGAGCACAGACTGCCTACGCCAAGACACAGGTCGAGCTGGCACAGTACCGCTACATGCTCCCCCGTCTGACCCGCCTATGGACGCACCTAGAGCGTCAGCGAGGTGGGGTAGGGATGCGTGGCCCAGGGGAAACCCAGCTAGAGACCGACAAGCGTCTTATACAGGATCGTATCGCCCACCTCAAGGAGGAGCTCAAGGGCATCGACCGACAGATGGCCATGCAGCGCAAGAATAGAGGCAAGCTCGTACGTGTCGCCCTAGTCGGCTATACGAACGTCGGGAAGTCTACGCTGATGAACGTCCTGAGCAAGAGTGATGTCTTCGCTGAGAACAAGCTCTTCGCCACGCTCGACACTACCGTACGCAAGGTCATTATCCATAACCTCCCCTTCCTGCTCTCCGACACCGTGGGCTTCATCCGCAAGCTCCCGACGGAGCTCATCGAGTCCTTCAAGAGCACCCTCGACGAGGTGCGTGAGGCCGACCTGCTCCTACACGTGGTGGATCTAGCGCACCCAAACTTCGAGGAGCATATCGAGGTCGTCTCCTCGACCCTGCGTGAGATCACGGCAGGGGATGAGCGTCCCGTGATCCTCGTCTTCAACAAGATCGATGCCTTCACCTACGAGGCCAAGGAGGCTGACGACCTCTCCGAGCGTAGTCGACGCAACCTCTCTCGTGAGGAGCTCGAGGCGAGCTGGATGGCACGACTAGGCGAGGAGGGCTGCTGCTTCATCTCTGCTCGTACGGGCGCCGGTATCGAGGAGCTCAAGCAGCTCCTCTACGATCGTGTGCGGGAGATACACGTACAGCGCTTCCCCTATAATGATTTCCTATTCCAAGACTATACCCTAGAGACGAATGACGATGAATAGACCCCAAGGAGGGCCTTTTCACTTCGCCCCGACGAGATGAGCAGTCCCACTTCCTCGCTCTTCGGGGCAGAGCAAGCCTCTAAGCAGGCTATCCTCCTTCTGAACCTTGGCTCCCCAGCCTCCCCTGCAGTAGCCGATGTGCATAGCTATCTGCTGCAGTTCCTCATGGATCGGCGTATCATCGGGCTACCCTACTGGGTGCGCCACCCTCTCGTGCATCGTATCATCGTCCCAAGGCGAGCTCCGAAGTCGGCTGCTAACTACCGTACGATCTGGGATGAGGAGCGGCAGGCCTTCCCCTTGATTACCCATACCGAGGCGATTGCCCGTGAGCTCAGTGAGCTCTGTCGGTGTCCTGTCGCCTGTGGAATGCGCTATGCTGAGCCCAGTACGGCGGGGGCACTATCGGCACTGGCTTCGCTGAGCTCTGTGGAGGAGGTACTCATCGCTCCACTCTATCCCCACTATGCCCGCAGTAGCTACGAGACCGCAGTGGCCTATGCGCTGGAGGAAGCTCGTCGGCTGGGGTTATCGCTGCGCTTCCGTCTACTCCCGCCCTTCTATCGAGAGGAGAGCTATCGGCGGGTGCTCTCGGAGCAAGTCCGTCCCTATCTCTCGGAGCCCTTTGACCGTCTCATCGTATCGATGCATGGTATCCCCCTCTCCCATATCCCTAAGGAGTGTCGGCAGCACAATGGACACACCGACTACTGTGCTCATCGCAGGGGCTGGCATGAGCGACATGCCGAGGAGGACTGCTACCGCCTGCAGTGTGAGGAGACCCGTGCCCAGCTCCAGCAGGATCTAGGACTAGAGGACGGGCAGGTAGAGCTAGTCTATCAGTCCCGCCTAGGACGGCATGAGTGGATGCGCCCCTATATGAGTGAGCGTATCCAGCGTCTAGCACATGAGGGAGCCGAGCGTATCGTGGTGGTCTGTCCAGGCTTCGTCTGTGACTGCCTAGAGACTATTCAGGAGATCGATAGCTACTACCGTAGCGAGTACCTGCATAGCGGAGGCAAGAGCTTCACCTATGTCCCTTGCCTCAATAGCTCCCCAGCCTTTGTCCGTGTGCTCGGCGAACTCATTGAGCGCACGATGGCTGACCCCTCCGCCCTCCTTAGCGAGGAGAACAAGCGTAAGTACAAGTACGAGCATTAGCCTCGCCTTTTCCTTCCCCGAGCCCCCATACCCTACATAGGGTAATAGAACCCCTGT
>NZ_CAJPPN010000036.1 GCF_905372525.1 uncultured Porphyromonas sp. | reverse complement strand
GAGCACCTGCCTTACAAGCAGGGGGTCATAGGTTCGAATCCTATTGGGCCCACCATTCATTTTAACAGTTAAGTATGTAGAGTCCTACTGCTCGGGAGAGTGGTAGGACTCACCTTTTTTATCCCCTTGGGACGAGAGGAGCACAGGGGCGAGAGCACTAAGGGTAAAAATAATTGTAACCGAAGGTTAAACTATTTTCCTCCTTGTTTGTCTTAATGGAGCAGGACAGGGAGAGACTTCGGTCGTTCTATGGTTATATAGGTTAGGGATTCTTTTATTATTCTCCCTGTCATGCCTCGTTCGCGGGGCAAGTAGGCTATAGACGACGAAGTTCATCGTGACGACATCGTCACCCGCAGTACAAGACAGGTGTGTGGACTGACTCAAGGGGATCCCCGGGTTGGTCATCGTCGCCCTCATGAGGTCTCGGATCTCATGGGGGCGATTGCTTTCTGGTGGGGGATGCGAGTTCGCTACTGCCCCGTGGGGGTAAGCCCTAGGGGTGGGCTGTACCCAACGCTGTGCGTGAGGGCGAGGGTGGGTTGTTACAATTATTTGTATCTTTCGGGTAGTTTTTGACAGAAAGTGGGCTTGGGTGAGCATACTTCACGATCTTTTCTTCTCGCTTGCCCACCGACCCCGTACTACAGAGCCTCGGGAGTGAGTCATTCTCCCCGCTGAGCCTCTCACTACCCCACCTAGGCCAAGGGCACGGCTGGGGCCTCAACCTTCCTCTCTCCCTCACCCGGCTCTAGGCACTGCGTGGGGGACGATCCAATAATAATAGATACAAAGGAACACTATGAAGAAGATCCATCTAGCCCTCCTCGGGCTATTCACTATCGCAGGACTCGCCAGCTGTAGAGGCAAGACTCCAGCGCCCACCCCACCGACCCCGACCCCCTCGGGAGAGTACATCCAGACAAAGGAGATCATCAAGCTAGACGACCAGGGCACTCCCACAGGGGGTATCCGATACACCTACAATGTCGAGGGCAAGGTAATCAAGGAGCATCCCCTCGGCTACGATGCTACGACAAAGAAGGTGGTAGAGAAAGACTTCCACAAGGTCTTCGTCTATAAGGACGGACTGCTCCGTGAGGAGCAGGGCTACACGCTGAACGGGGGGACGACTCCTGTGCTCAGTAACAAGGTGGTCTACACCTACCAAGGGCGAAAGCTGGTGCTGGAGGAAAGCTACTCTGTAGACCTTGCCACCAAGAGATCCGAACTAGCAGGTCATGTCGAGTACACCTGGGAGGGCGACCGCAAGAAGGAAGCAAAGGTCTTTACCGATAACAAATTCGGTGCCTCGGGGCTCACCCTCACCAAGAAGTATCGCTATGAGAATGGCCTGGAGATCGAGGACTGCTACAAAGCCGATGCCCCCGACATCAAAAGCTTTAGCTACGAGTCTCGCTACGATGCCCAGGGACGCCTGCTGCATCGGGGCTTCAGCCAGTGGAAGCGGGAAGAGGATAATCAGGGGAACTTCACCGGGAAGTACATCGAGCAGGAGCACCATACAACGGTCAACGAGTATGACGCGCGGGGGAACTTCACCAAGGTCACGAGCCAAGTCTCCCTCCGTGGGGTAGCTGAGCCTGCGGACATCCATACCTATACCTATAGCGATCCTGATGCGAAGGGCAACCCTCGTAAGGCCTCGATCACCCATACGACCTCTGACGGGAAGAGCTATTCCCCTAGCTCAGAGACCTACTCCTACACCTACGCTAAGCGGTAGTACCTACGTCCCATCGGACGTCTCAGAGCCCCACCCCATATCCCCGGGAGTGGACTCCGTCAGCGCCGTGACCGAAGCCCTAGGGCTGGTCACGGCGCTGCTGTGTCGGTGGGGTACCCCCGACCTCGTACCGGGGCGAGGGAGGCGAGGCGGGGAGTAGGGGAGACTTGAGCACATGGAGCGGGATGAAGGAGGAGTAAGGGCGGATAGGGCTAGACTGCTATCGCTCTGTGTGGTGGGAGGCAGCTCGGTGTGCAAGAGAGAATGGATACCTTTGCCACAAAAGAAACCCTACAAACAAACGAAGAATATGAAGCAAGTAAAGGCCTATGGCACTCAGGCCGTGAATGCCCCTCTGGTGCCCCTGACGATCCCCCGACGGGAGCTACGCCCCAATGATATAGCGTTCGATATCCTCTACTGTGGTATCTGCCACTCCGATCTGCATACCCTGCGGGGGGACTTCGGTGAGCCCCTCTTCCCCCTTGTGCCTGGGCATGAGATCCTCGGGCGGGTGACGGCTCTGGGAGCTGAGGTTCGGGGCTTCGAGGTAGGCGAACTGGTCGGTGTAGGCTGTATCGTCGGGAGCTGTGGGCAGTGTGATGCCTGCGAGCACGGGCTGGAGCAGTTCTGTGACGAGGGGGTGACCTTCTCCTTCAATGGGCGGGATCGGATCTCCGGAGGCCAGACCTTCGGGGGCTTCTCTCGGAGCTATGTCTGTGAGGATAGGTATGTACTGCACATGCCCTCCTTCGACGATCTACCTATGGCAGCTCCCCTGCTCTGTGCTGGGATCACGGTCTACTCCCCCCTGAGACACTGGCAGGCAGGCCCAGGGACGCATGTGGGTATCCTCGGGATAGGAGGTCTGGGACACCTAGCTGTACGCATCGCCAAGGCTATGGGTGCGGAGGTAACCGTCTTCACGACCTCGCCCTCCAAGGTGGAGGATGCCCATCGCCTCGGTGCTGACCATGCGGTCCTCTCCAGCGACAGCGAGGCGATGAAGGGTCTGCGTGGCCGTCTGGACCTGATCCTCGACACCGTCTCTGCTGGGCACGACGTCAATGGCTATCTCGGGCTCCTGCGCCACGATGGGAGTATGGTCGTCGTGGGGCTCCCAGCCGAACCTCTACAGGTGGCAGCCTACTCCATCGTGCGGGGACGTCGTAGCCTATCAGGCTCTAATATCGGGGGGATCGCCGAGACACAGGAGATGCTGAACTTCTGCTACGAGCATGGTATCGTCGCCGAGGGCGAGGTGCTGCCGATCAGCAGGGTCAATGAGGCGCTGGAGCGTCTGGAGCGAGGCGATGTACGCTATCGCTTCGTCCTCTCGATGGAGGAGCTCTAGCTAAGCCAATCCCTCGCTAGCCCCTTGGGGCAAAGGGGGGGAGCCTTCGCTCCGTCCTATATATAATAATGAGTAGCCACCGACATCGCTCCCTCAGGGAAGGGAGTGAAGTTGGTGGCTCTCTTTTTCGTGAAGCTCTGTGGTCGGGGCGTCGCTGGCTCGCTCTAGCCCTCGCACGCGATGATGACTCCCTCCTCCTGCTGGAGGGTTACTGGAGCTAGGTAGTCCCGTGAGACGATGAGCGCCACGAAGGGGCGCATCTTGGCTCCATGGAGGCTGAAGCCTTCCCTGATTCGATAGGTGAGGGTCAGTCCCCCAGAGGAGTTTCGGATGAGGGATACGGGGATAATCTCCGTTTCGGTACCGGTGGGGGGAAGGGCAATAGGGATTACGAACTCCCGAGACCAGTCGATGGTCGTGGGGGTATGCTCCATGGAGGTCGCCATGCCGAGGTACTTCCCTAGCTCCTCAGCCGTGGTGAGGGTAGAGGGTAGGTTATCGCTCGTGGCGAAGTAGTTCTCTGCCAAGCGGTAGGGGACGATCGAGTCCGTGGTGACGACTCCTGTCGTGGCGGTGCTATCGCTGGCAGTGCTGTCAGTACTCGTGCTCCCGCTCTGTCCCGAGCCACAGGCTACGAGCGCGGCACAGAGGAGGGGAAGGAGGATTAGTTTCTTCATATGCTCTTATTCTAGTTTGTAGTGGAGTATGAGGGGCTCCGCTGAGGGGATCCCCGTGATAATGGAGGGATTATACGTACCTAACGTATGTCCGATAGGGGAGTGTATCCATTGGGGGGTGTCTTCCTCGGGGGAGGCGGAGGGGCATTCTTGCCCAGAGCGAGGACGTGGTGAGGGGAGTAGGGCAGAGGTGCCGATGAGTCTGCCCTCCCCTCATAGCCTACCTAGGAGATCCTTAGCGGTATCTCTGGAGTACGTAGGCCTTAGCCCCCAGTGACAGACATCCGAGAGAGCCCTACGGAGGACATACCGAGACACCCTCAGGGTAGGGAGTGATGTCGGTGGCTATCGTATTAGTGGAGTTCTTTTGCTACGAGCGTGGCTGGCTCGGGTTATCCCTCGCACTCGATCATGATCCCCTCTTCCTGCTGGAGGGTTACTGGGGCTAGATAGTCCCGTGAGACGATGATCGCCACGAAGGGGCGCATCTCGGATCCATGGTGGCTGATACCATGCTTAAGTCGATAAGAGAGGGTTAGCCCCCCAGAGGTGTTTCGGACGAGGGAGACGGGGATAATCTCCATGGAGGAATCGGTCGAGGGGAGGACAATAGGAATCACGAACTCCCGAGACCAGTCAATCGTCGTGGGGGTGTTCCCCATAGAGGTCGCCATGCCGAGGTACTTCTCTTGCTCCTTAGCCGAGGTGATGACGGTGGGTAGGCTATCGCTCGTGGCGAAGTAGTTCTCTGCCAAGCGGTAGGGGACGATTGAGTCCGTGGTGACGACTCCTGCCGTGGCGGTGCTGTCGGTAGCAGTGCTGTCGGTACTTGCGCTCCCGCTCTGTCCCGAGCCACAGGCTATGAGGCTAGTGATGGCAAGAGGGAGTGCGAGGAGGATAAGCTTCTTCATATTCTCTTGATCTTGTTTGTTTGCGAAGGCTCCCCTCCGCCCAGAGCTATACCCTATATAATATACGGAGGAGGTATATCATATAACGTGCCTCATATAGAGGAACGTATCTTAGCCGTAGTCTCTCGTGACTAGGTACTAGCCCCGAGAAATAGACCTAGGAGAGAGCCCTACGGGGGACATACCGAGAGCGGTGTTGTGTACACGCGTGTATACAACAGTGTACACGCGTGTACACAATGGTATACACACGTGTACACTGTACCCCCCCTTGGGCAGTAGGTATATGCTTGGTATGTCTACAGCTAGGGTGCATATATCGCTCTCCAGAGGTGTCTACCTCCCGACGACTTTAGCCCTTGGCCTCTAGTGATCTCATGCGTCTGTCCTAGGGTGTCGGGGATGTGGGAGGGTGGTGTTTGGAGAAGTGCGTATTTTTACCGAAAATTGTAGCCCAAAAGCCTTGTTACAGTACCCAATAACTCGGGTCAAGGCGAGACAAAGATGAATATAGGCACTATGACAGAAGAGAATAGTAGGGCGGTGGTCCTAGGGGCAGGCGAGAGTGGCGTGGGTGCCGCTCTGCTCTACCAGAGTAGAGGGATCCCCGTCTTCGTATCAGACTATGGTCGGATAGCAGAGAAGTACAAGTCGGAGCTCGAGGAACATGGGATCCCCTACGAAGAGGGGGCACATACCCCAGAGGTCATCCTACGAGCTACCGAGGTCGTCAAGAGCCCCGGCATCCCCGAGAAGGCCCCGATCATGCAGGCCATCCGGGAGCGAGGGATACCCGTCCTCTCCGAGATCGAGCTGGCAGGTCGCTACCTCAGGAGCAAGGTCATCGGCATCACGGGGAGCAATGGCAAGACCACGACGACGATGTGGATACACCATATCCTCTCCGAGGCAGGTATCCGAGTGGGACTCGCGGGGAACGTCGGCTTTAGCCTAGCCCGTCAGGTGATCAGCGAGGATCAGCCCGAGTACTTCGTCGTAGAGCTAAGTAGCTTCCAGCTCGACGACATGCACCGCTTCCGGGTGCATATCGCCCTGCTGATGAATATCACGCCCGACCATCTGGATCGCTATCACTATGACTTCGAGGAGTATGCTTGTGCCAAGATGCGTATCCTACAGAACCAGACGAAGAAGGATGCCTTCATCTACTGGGGCGAGGATGAGTACATCTCTCGCTACGTGATGATGCACCAGCCGATGCCGATGAAGTGTCTGCCCTTCCTGACCTACCCGCAGGTGGGCTCGGCGGCCGACCGCTCAGATGACAATGTGATGCGTCTGCACTTCGATGGCAAGCACTTCGAGATCCCCATCGATCAGCTCGCCCTACAGGGGCCACACAACCTACAGAATGCGATGGCTGCCTCGATCGCAGCCCTACATATCGGGGTCTCCCCCGAGGTGCTCACCCGTGCCCTAAGGGACTTCGTGAACGTACCCCACCGACTAGAGAAGGTCGGGGTGCTCGATGGGGTACGCTACATCAACGACTCCAAGGCCACCAACATCAGCTCTACCTACTATGCCCTACGCACGATGACCACGCCCTATGTGCTCATCCTAGGAGGAGAGGACAAGGGGAACGACTACCTCGACATCACGGAGCAGATCGTCTCGGGGGCACGTGGACTCATCTTCCTGACGACGGACGTGCTGAAGCTCTACCAAGCCTTCCATGGCAAGGTCGAGCACATCGCCTCGGCTCTCTCTATGGAGGAGGCGATAGAGCATGCCCGTGCGATGGCTCAGCCGGGCGATACCGTCCTCCTCTCTCCAGCGTGTGCGAGCTTTGACCTCTTCAAGAGCTACATCCACCGAGGGAACTGCTTCCGTGAGATCGTACAGCGTCTGATCCAGGAGAGCCAGCATGATTAGTACTCCGCCAGCACGAGAGGCCACTCCCCCCGGAGGGGAGCGTCGGTGGTACCAGCGGGTCTTCGATGGGAATGGCTTGCTGTGGGTACTGTACTTCACGTTCATCATTCTCTCGATCTTCACCGTCTCGAGTGCGATCAGCTCGGACTTCTACAAGAGTCTCTCCTCGGGAGGGTTCAACCCGATCGCCAAGCACTGGGTGATGCTCTTCATGGGGGTCTGTACGGCTATCGTCATGAGCTCCCTCCCTGCGAAGTACTATAGGGTACAGGTGCCTTGGTTGCTCCTCTTTGTGGTTCTTGTCCTGACGGGTTGGCTCCTATTCGCAGGGGTCTCTCGCAATGGGGCTGAGCGGTGGATCGACCTCGGCTTTATCACGATCCAGCCCTCGGAGTTCGTGCGCGTGCTCCTCGTACTCTTCGGGGCGCTCACGGCTCAGTGGGCTTATTCTCGTCGCAAGACAGAGTCGCAGAGGGTCCTCCTCTTCTATATCTACTGGATTTTCTTTGGGGTGCTCTGTCTCGTCCTGAGTCTGGGTAATCTCTCCACGGGGCTGATCCTACTCTCCTTCCTCTTTGTCTACTCCTGGGTGCTGAAGGCTCCTCGGCGAGCCCTGCTCCGCTTTGCTGGACTCGGGCTAGGTCTCGGGCTGCTCTTCGTCTTGGCACTCTTCACTCTCCCCGACAGCCTGCTGCCGGGGAGAGCCACGACGTGGCGCAACCGCCTGGAGCGGGCGGTGAGCACCCCCGAGGAACGCTTTCGGATCACGGACGAGAACCGCCAGGAGCAGATGGGGCGTATCGCTATCGCTCGTGGACAGACCCCGCATGGCCCAGGCAAGAGTAAGATCCGAGATACGCTGGCTATGGCCTACTCGGACTACCTCTACGCTATCATCATCGAGGAGTACAGCTTCCTCGGCTTGCTTCTCATCCCTGGCCTCTACCTCTGCTGGATGTATCTAGCCCTGAGGGAGGCGAGGAAGCAGACAAATACCTATAGGAGCAACCTCCTCCGGGGCTTCGGTATCCTCTATCCCATGCAGGCGATCGTCAATATGATCGTCGCCTCGGGGGTCATCAGTACGGGGCAGACCCTACCGCTGCTGAGCTACGGAGGCTCCTCGATCATCGCCGTGAGTATGTCCTTCGGGATCATGATCGGGGCTAGCCGAGTGGACAAGGACAAGCGCCTCAAGCCTACGGAGGCCACGGTGCCCTCCGAGGGGGAGGATCCTACACACAATAAATAGCATATCTATGGTACAGAGAGTCATCATCAGTGGAGGGGGTACCGGTGGTCATATCTTCCCCGCCATCTCCATCGCCGAGGCGCTGAAGCAGCGTTACCCCGGGGTAGAGATCCTCTTCATCGGAGCCGAGGGGCGGATGGAGATGCAGCGTGTCCCTCAGGCAGGCTTCCAGATACGAGGGCTGAAGATACGGGGGCTGGATAGGCATAGGCTCTGGCGCAACGTCGGGGTCATCCGAGACTTCCTCCGTGCATTGGTCACGGCACGGGATATCCTCCGGGAGTTTCGCCCGCAGGTCGTCGTCGGGGTAGGGGGCTATGCGAGTGCTCCGACCCTCAAGGCCGCCCAGAGCCTCGGGATCCCGACCCTGATCCAGGAGCAGAACTCCTATGCAGGGATCACCAATAAGTTCCTCGCGCGTAGGGCGACACGTATCTGTGTCGCCTATCCCGAGATGGAGCGCTTCTTCCCCAAGGACAAGATCGTCCTGACGGGCAATCCCATTCGTCCCATGATCGAGCGTCTCCGGGTGGATCGGGAGGAGGCCTTAGCCTACTTCGGTCTCCCCGCCGATACGAAGCAGGTCGTGCTCGTCGTCGGGGGGAGCCTAGGGGCACGGACGATCAATGAGGCGATCGGCTCACGTCTCCAGGACTGGGAGGCCTCGGGGGTAGCTCTACTCTGGCAGACCGGGGTCGCCTTTGCCACCCGTGCCAAGGAACTCTGCGCAGGCCACTCCTTCCCTCACTGGAGCGATGCCTTCATCCAGCGGATGGATCTAGCCTATGGACTAGCCGACGTCGTGATCTCTCGGGCAGGTGCTAGTGCGATCTCGGAGCTCTGCCTACTCGGCAAGCCGACGATCCTCGTCCCCTCGCCCAATGTGGCCGAGGATCACCAGACGAAGAATGCCCTAGCGCTCTCACTCCGTGGCGCAGCTATCCTCATCCCCGACGCCGATGCTCGGCGAGACCTGACGCCCCGAGCCCTAGCGCTGGTAGCGGACGAACCTGCCCGCCGAGCACTCTCCGAGGAGATCCTTCGGCTGGCTCTACCATCGGCTGCCGACCGGATCGTCGATGAGATAGAGTCTCTAGTCCCCTAGATACCCCCTCGAGCCTCACCTCGGGGCTCTATGGGACTCCATGGGGCTCTTTGGTGAGGCTGTGCGGCATATAGAGTAGCTGTGATACAGTGACTTCGGTGTCGTCCCCCTGCCCCTGATGCCCCCGCCACTTCGGGGCAATTGGGAGGGAAATAAGCCCGAAATAGGGGGGAGAAGCGAAGAATAATCGAGGAGAAGTTTTGGAGAATTCGGAAAAGTCCGTATATTTGCACCCGAATTAGTCTGTGTACCACTTGATTCACAGGCGAACATGTGGAGAAGAGGCGTCTTCTCTCACTACGTAAGATGACAAGCCAATGTAGCTCAGCGGTAGAGCACTTCCTTGGTAAGGAAGAGGTCCCGGGTTCAAGTCCCGGCATCGGCTCACAGGTCAGAGTCGACGTAAGGCAACGCAGAATATTTTCTTAAGAATAGATAGATTTTAGTTATGGCTAAAGAAACATTTAACAGATCGAAACCACACGTAAATATTGGTACGATCGGTCACGTTGACCACGGTAAGACGACCCTTACCGCAGCAATCACGACGGTGCTTGCTAAGAAGGGTCTCTCTGAGCTCCGTTCGTTCGACTCGATCGACAATGCTCCTGAAGAAAAGGAACGTGGGATCACGATCAATACCTCTCACGTAGAGTATGAGACGGCTAACCGTCACTATGCTCACGTGGACTGCCCAGGGCACGCTGACTATGTGAAGAACATGGTCACGGGTGCTGCTCAGATGGACGGTGCTATCATCGTAGTAGCTGCTACGGATGGTCCTATGCCCCAGACTCGTGAGCACGTCCTACTGGCTCGCCAGGTGAACGTCCCCCGTCTCGTTATCTTCATGAACAAGTGCGACATGGTAGATGACGAAGAGATGCTCGAGCTCGTCGAAATGGACATGCGTGAGCTCCTCTCTAGCTACGACTTCGATGGCGACAACACGCCTGTGATCCGTGGTTCTGCCCTTGGTGCGCTCAACGGTGAGCCCCAGTGGGAAGAAAAGGTCATGGAGCTGATGGACGCTGTAGATACCTGGATCCCCCTGCCTCCACGTGACATCGATAAGCCCTTCCTCATGCCTGTCGAAGACGTCTTCTCTATCACGGGTCGTGGTACGGTGGCTACCGGTCGTATCGAGACGGGTGTCATCCACACGGGTGATGAAGTACAGATCATCGGTCTCGGTGCTGAGAACCTCAAGTCTGTCGTCACGGGTGTAGAAATGTTCCGTAAGATCCTCGACGAAGGTCAGGCTGGTGACAACGTCGGTCTGCTCCTGCGTGGTATCGACAAGAACGAGATCAAGCGTGGTATGGTGATCGCTAAGCCCGGTCAGGTAAAGCCTCACTCTCGCTTCAAGGCTTCTGTCTACGTCCTGAAGAAGGAAGAAGGTGGTCGTCACACTCCATTCCACAACAAGTATCGCCCCCAGTTCTATATCCGTACGCTCGACGTAACGGGTGAGATCACTCTGCCCGAAGGCGTAGAAATGGTGATGCCTGGTGACAACGTAGAGATCACGGTCGAACTCATCTACCCAGTAGCCTGCAACGTAGGTCTTCGCTTCGCTATCCGTGAAGGTGGCCGTACGGTTGGTTCGGGTCAGATCACCGAGATCCTCGACTAATCACATACCTCAGATGGGTGAGGCAATACGCGTTGCCTCACCCATCTAGTCTACGGGTTTAGCTCAGTTGGTAGAGCACTGGTCTCCAAAACCAGGTGTCGGGAGTTCGAGTCTCTCAACCCGTGCAAGAGAAAAAGAACGATAATGAGTTTCCTCAATAAAGTAAGAGTCGCTTGCCGCGACTCATACACCGAGCTAACACAGAAGGTGAGCTGGCCTACGCGCTCAGAGCTCACCAATAGTGCTGTGGTGGTGTTGATTGCTTCCCTTATCATCGCCGCAGTCGTGCTCGTTATGGACAAGACCTTTGAGCTCAGCCTGAGCACTGTGTATCGTTATATCGCAGGTGCCTAGGCTGGATGCCCGTAGCGTCCTCGTCCCTCCCCCCTTGGTGAAGAATAACCATTATGACTGAAGTAGCAGAAAAGAGATTCTATGTGCTCCGCGCCGTCAGTGGCAAGGAGGAGAAGGTGCGTGAGCAGCTAGAGGCCGAGATGCGGAACTCTAGCCTCGGTCAGTATGTCTCTCGGGTCATCATCCCCACGGAGAAGATCGTTACTCAGCGTGCTGGCAAGAAGGTCATCAAGGAGCGTCCCTATCTCCCTGGCTACGTGCTGGTGGAGGCCGTCCTCGTGGGCGACGTAGCACACACGCTGCGCAACCTACCGAACGTGATCGGCTTCCTCGGTGGCAAGCGAGGGGGAGAGCCCGAGCCCCTCAAGCACTCAGAGGTCGAGCGCATCCTAGGTCGAGCAGACCAGATGGCAGACTCTGAGGGTATCTATGACCTAGAGCTCTTCGTGGGTGATGTCGTACGTATCATCGATGGTGCGTTCGCTAACTACGAGGCCTCTGTGGAGGAGGTAACTCCCGAGAAGCAGAAGCTCCGGGTGATGGTCAAGATGTTCGGACGCAAGACGCCGTTGGAACTCAGTTATTCGCAGGTGGTCAAGGAATAGGCTGGTTACGCAGACTATTCTTTTACTGCATTATGTAAGTGTGTAACACTCAAGATTCAAGACAATGGCTAAGGAAGTTGCTGGACAACTAAAATTGCAAATTAAGGGTGGGGCAGCAAACCCCTCACCTCCCGTAGGGCCCGCACTGGGTGCTAAGGGGATCAATATAATGGAGTTTTGCAAGCAATTCAACGCCAGGACTCAAGACCAGGCTGGTAAGGTGCTCCCAGTGGTGATCACCTACTACGCTGATAAGTCTTTTGATTTCATCGTTAAGACCCCCCCCGTAGCCGTACAGCTCAAGGAGGTAGCCAAGCTCAAGAGTGGCTCCGCCCAGCCCAACCGTAACAAGGTGGCTGAGCTAACGTGGGATCAGGTTCGCGCGATTGCACAGGACAAGATCGTAGACCTCAACTGCTTCACTGTCGAAGCTGCGATGAAGATCGTGGCTGGTACGGCACGCAGCATGGGTATCACAGTAAAGGGCGAATTCCCCGGTAACTAATACATCAAGCAAAGATGAGTAAACTTACGAAAAAGCAGAAGATCGCTTTTAGCAAGCTCGAGCCCGGGAAGACGTATTCACTCAAGGAAGCAGCAGCTCTCGTCAAGGAGATTACCGATACGAAGTTCGACGCCTCTGTAGACGTGGATGTCCGCCTCGGTGTCGATCCTCGCAAGGCAAATCAAATGGTCCGTGGTGTCGTTACTCTCCCTCACGGGACGGGTAAGCAGGTACGCGTGCTTGCACTCTGTACTCCCGACAAGGAAGCCGAAGCTCAGGCTGCTGGCGCTGACTATGTCGGACTAGACGAATATATCGAGAAGATCCGTGGTGGCTGGACTGAGATCGATGTGATCATCACGATGCCTGCTATCATGGGTAAGATCGGTGCTCTAGGGCGCGTCCTCGGTCCTCGTGGTCTGATGCCTAACCCCAAGAGCGGTACGGTGACCAACGATGTCGCTGCAGCGGTCAAGGAGGTTAAGTCGGGTAAGATCGACTTCAAGGTCGATAAGACGGGTATCGTACATACCTCGATCGGTAAGGTCTCCTTCACCCCCGAACAGATCTACGACAATGCGCACGAGATCATCTCTACGCTCATTCGTCTCAAGCCCACCGCGGCCAAGGGGACTTATGTCAAGAGCATCTACCTCTCCAGCACTATGAGCCCAAGTATCAAGATCGATCCTAAGTCAGTAGAAGAATAATCAAGGAAGAAATCATGAGAAAGGAAAATAAAGGAGTCGTAGTCGAGCAGCTCAAGGGCTTCCTCAGCGAATACCCACACTTCTACCTGACCAACATCGAGGGCCTCGATGCAGCCAAGACGGCTCAGCTCCGTCGTGCTTGCAACAAGGGCGGTATCAAGCTCGTCGTAGCTAAGAATACGCTCCTGAGAAAGGCTCTCTCCGAGGCAGAGGTAGACTTCGCTACGCTGTACTCAGCGCTCAAGGGCAATACCGCGGTCATGTTCACCACGGTCGCTAACGCCCCAGCGAAGATCATCAAGGACTTCGCCAAGGACAAGAAGGAAGAGTCTAAGCTTCGCCTAAAGGCCGCCTACGCAGAGACGGGCTTCTATGGCGCAGACCAGCTCGCAGAGCTCGTAGCTATCAAGAGCAAGGAAGAGCTCATCGCAGACGTCGTCGCACTGCTGCAGTCTCCTATCCGCAACGTCCTCTCCGCCCTGGAGAACAAGGATGCCGAGAAGGAAGCAGCCGTAGCAGATGCCCCTGCAGAGTAAAGCCCCTAGTAGAAAACAAGAACAACAACAAACGAAATAATCAATCGACATGGCAGATATCAAAGCAATTGCCGAACAGCTTGTAAACCTGACGGTAAAGGAAGTAAGCGAACTCGCAGCTATCCTCAAGGATGAGTACGGAATCGAACCAGCAGCTGCAGCTGTTGTCGTAGCAGGCCCCGCTGAAGGTGCTCAGGAAGAGGAAAAGACCTCCTTCGATGTCATCCTCAAGAGCCCCGGTGCGGCTAAGCTTCAGGTCGTCAAGGCTGTCAAGGAACACTGCGGTCTGGGTCTGAAGGAAGCAAAGGACATCGTAGACGCTGCTCCTGCACCCGTCAAGGAAGGTGTAGACAAGGCTACTGCTGAGGCTCTCAAGAAGGCTCTTGAGGAAGCTGGCGCCGAAGTTGAACTTAAGTAAACTTCCACTATAACGCCTGTAATCAGGTGTTTATGGTTAAGATCCCCCGACGAGGGGGGTCTTAACCATTTCGTGTCTAAACACAACGAACCCGTCCCCTTATCACCTCAAGCAATAAAATAGATGGCCGCCAATCCACAACCACGGAGGATCAACTTCGCTTCGATCAAGAACCCGCTGGACTTCCCGGACTTCCTAGAGGTACAGCTGAAGTCCTTCCGCGATTTCTTCCAGCTCGACACTGCTACGGAGTCTCGTCGTTCGGAGGGTCTCTACCGTGTATTCAATGAGAACTTCCCCATAGCAGATACCCGGAACAACTTCGTCCTCGAGTTCCTCGACTACTATGTCGATCCTCCCAAGTATACCATAGAGGAATGCTTCAGCCGGGGTCTGACCTATAGTGTCCCCCTGAAGGCTAAGCTCAAGCTCTCATGTACGGATCCCGACCATGAAGACTTCAGCACCGTGGTGCAGGATGTCTTCCTCGGCTATATCCCCTACATGACCGAGTCGGGTACGTTCGTCATCAATGGGGCGGAGCGTGTGGTCGTCTCGCAGCTCCACCGCTCGCCTGGGGTGTTCTTTGGGACGAGTACACACACCAACGGCTCTCAGCTCTACTCGGCACGTATCATCCCCTTCAAGGGCTCCTGGATCGAGTTCGCTACTGACATCAACAATGTCATGTATGCCTACATCGATCGTAAGAAGAAGCTCCCCGTCACTACCCTCCTGCGTGCCATCGGCTTCGAGTCGGATAAGCAGATCCTTGACCTCTTTGACCTATCCGAGGAGATCAAGGTCACCCGTGCCAACCTAGAGAAGAATATCGGTCGCCGTCTAGCCGGACGTGTGACCAAGACCTATATCGATGACCTCAGTGATGAGGACACGGGCGAGGTGGTATCCATGGAGCGTATCTCTGTGCTCGTCGAGCGCGAGGCCGAGATCACCGAGGACAATATCGACCTGATCCTAGAGTCCAGCAACAAGACGATCCTCCTGCACAAGGAGAAGACGGAGGAGTCCCTGGACTACACCCTGATCTTCAATACCCTACAGAAAGACCCCTGCAACTCGGAGCACGATGCCCTCTACTACATCTACCGTCAGCTCCGTAATGCTGACCCTGCGGATGAGGCAAATGCTCGTGAGGTGCTGACCAACCTCTTCTTCTCTGATAAGCGCTATGACCTCGGTGAGGTAGGACGCTACCGGATCAATAAGAAGCTCGGCCTGGACATCGACCCCGATATCCGCGTCCTGACCAATGAGGACATCGTGGCGATCATCAAGTACCTCGTCGGGCTCGTGAACTCCAAGGAGGTCGTGGACGACATCGACCACCTCTCCAACCGCCGTGTCCGTACCGTCGGGGAGCAGCTCTACAACCAGTTTGGCGTAGGGCTAGCCCGTATGGCTCGTACGGTACGTGAGCGTATGAACGTCCGTGACAACGAGGTCTTCGTGCCCACGGATCTGATCAATGCCAAGGCCCTCTCCTCGGTCGTGAACTCCTTCTTTGGGACCAATGCCCTCTCACAGTTCATGGACCAGACGAACCCCCTGGCTGAGATTACCCACAAGCGTCGTCTCTCCGCTCTCGGCCCTGGCGGTCTGTCCCGTGAGCGTGCTGGCTTCGAGGTGCGAGACGTACACTATACCCACTATGGCCGTCTCTGTCCTATTGAGACGCCTGAAGGACCAAACATCGGTCTGATCTCCTCCCTCTGTGTCTATGCCAAGATCAATAGCCTTGGCTTCATCGCTACTCCTTATCGTCTGGTGAAGGATGGCCGTGTGGACTTCTCCGAGGAAGGACTACAATACTATACCGCAGAGGAGGAAGAAGAGCTCGTCGTCGCTCAGGGGAATGCCCCGCTAGATGACGATGGACGCTTCATCCGTGATGCGGTCAAGGCTCGTAAGGAAGCCGACTTCCCCGTTGTATCTCCTAGCGAGGTACAGCTCATGGACGTTGCTCCTACACAGATCGCTTCCATCGCAGCCTCTCTGATCCCATTCCTCGAGCACGATGACGCTAACCGTGCCCTCATGGGATCGAACATGATGCGTCAGGCTGTTCCCCTCCTTCGCCCCGAAGCTCCTATCGTAGGTACGGGTATTGAGGGTCAGCTGGTGCGTGACTCTCGTACGCAGATCGTAGCTGAGCGTACCGGTGAAGTTGTCTTCGTCGATGCGACCTGCATTAAGATCCGCTATGATCGTACCGAGGATGAGGTCTTCGTTAGCTTCGAGGATCCCATCACGACCTACAACCTCCCCAAGTTCCGCAAGACAAACCAGAGCACTACGATCGACCTGCGCCCCATCTGTTTCAAGGGGCAGCGTGTCGAGGCTGGGGATATCCTCACCGAAGGGTATTCCACACAGGCTGGTGAGCTCGCCCTGGGGCGTAACGTCCAGGTGGCTTACATGCCTTGGAAGGGATACAACTATGAGGATGCTATTGTGCTCAACGAGCGCCTTGTCCGCGAAGACTTCTTCACCTCAGTCCACGTAGACGAGTATACGCTGGAGGTGCGTGAGACGAAGCGTGGTATGGAAGAGCTCACGAGCGACATCCCGAACGTCGGGGAGGATGCAACGAAGAACCTCGACGAGAATGGTATCATCCGTATCGGGGCTCGTGTGAACCCAGGCGATATCCTGATCGGTAAGATCACGCCAAAGGGTGAGTCCGATCCTACTCCAGAAGAGAAGCTCCTTCGTGCTATCTTCGGCGATAAGGCTGGGGACGTCAAGGATGCCTCGCTCAAGGCTACCCCTTCGCTCCGTGGGGTCGTCATCGATACCAAGCTCTACTCCAAGGCTCCGAAGAAGAACCGTACCGAGCTCAAGGAAGCTGTCGCCCAGCTTGACGAGAAGGGCGAACGTCGGCAGGCTGAGCTTCGTGATCGCTTCATCGATCGCCTCTTCAAGCTTTGCTCCGGCAAGACATGTAAGAACAGCGTCAAGGACTTCCTCGGCGTAGAGAAGATCCGCAAGGGCACGAAGTTCACCCGCACCGAGCTAGAGGCTCTCAACTACAACGAGATTACCTACTCGGGCTGGACGGGCAACGAACATACCGACAAGCTCATCACCGAGATCATCGCCAACTACCTGAAGAAGTCGAAGGAGTACGACTCCGAGCTCCGTCGTCGTAAGCTTGATGAGACGATGGGAGACGAGCTCCCCTCTGGTATCATCCAGATGGCCAAGGTCTACATCGCCAAGAAGCGTAAGATCCAGGTAGGGGACAAGATGGCCGGTCGCCACGGTAATAAGGGTATTGTCTCTAAGGTTGTCCGCCAGGAGGATATGCCTTTCCTCGCCGACGGTACGCCTGTAGACCTCTGTCTGAACCCTCTAGGGGTGCCTTCGCGAATGAACCTCGGTCAGATCTTCGAGGCTGTCCTTGCTTGGGCTGGCCGACGTCTGGACTGCAAGTTCGCTACTCCTATCTTTGACGGGGCTTCCCTCGATGATATGAACGAATGGACGGACAAGGCAGGGCTTCCTCGCAACGGTAAGACCTACCTCTTCGACGGTGGTACGGGTGAGCAGTTTGACCAGCCTGCTACGGTGGGGGTCACCTACTTCCTCAAGCTCGGTCACATGGTCGATGACAAGATGCACGCACGCTCTATCGGCCCGTACTCTCTGATCACGCAGCAGCCTCTCGGCGGTAAGGCACAGCATGGTGGTCAGCGCTTCGGGGAGATGGAAGTCTGGGCTCTCGAGGCCTTCGGCGCGTCACATATCCTACAGGAGATCCTCACGATCAAGTCTGACGACGTCCACGGACGCTCCAAGGCCTACGAAGCGATCGTGAAGGGAGACCCAATGCCTACGCCAGGCATCCCTGAGTCGCTCAACGTGCTGCTGAACGAACTCAAGGGGCTGGGCCTAAGCTTCTCGCTTGACTAAGATTCCGAATGGGCTCTACTTACCCTGTCCTCCACGGAGACGCTCCGAGGGGACAGGGTGGGGTAGGGCTACTGATAATACTCATTTCTCCCCTCTCTAGCTGGTTCCCCCCGATAGGTGCCCTAGAACCGAGAGATAACGATTCATTCCCCCAGCTTGATTATGGCTTTCAAGAAAGACAACAAGATAAAGAGTAATTTCTCCCAGATTCGGATTTCTCTGGCCTCCCCAGAGGAGATCTTAGAGAACTCAAGCGGTGAGGTGCTCAAGCCCGAGACCGTCAACTACCGTACCTACAAGCCCGAGCGTGATGGGCTCTTCTGCGAGCGCATCTTCGGTCCTGTGAAGGACTTCGAGTGCCACTGCGGTAAGTACAAGCGTATCCGCTATCGGGGCATCGTCTGCGACCGATGTGGTGTGGAGGTCACGGAGAAGAAAGTGCGTCGTGAGCGCATGGGACACATCAAGCTCGAGGTGCCCATTGCCCACGTCTGGTACTTCCGTTCGCTACCGAACAAGATGGGCTACCTCCTTGGTCTTTCCACCAAGAAGCTCGAGTCCATTATCTACTATGAGCGCTATGTCCTCATTCAACCTGGGGTACTCGCTGCTCGTATCAACGAAGACCTCATCAAGGAGTCCGCGGCCAAGTCCCTAGAGAAGGACCCCAACCCCGTCTTCACCGAGGAGCAGTACCTTGACTACCTCGATTACCTTGATCAGGAATACCCAGGTAACGCACAGCTCGAGGATACCGACCCCGAGAAGTTCATCTGCAAGACTGGGGCAGAGGCGATCTATGATATGCTCGCTCGCCTTGACCTCGACGCTCTCTCCTACGAGCTCCGTCACAAGGCCAGCACCGATGGCTCACAGCAGCGCAAGAACGAAGCCCTCAAGCGCCTACAGGTCGTAGAGAGCTTCCGTGCCTCCAAGGACATCAACCGCCCCGAGTGGATGATCATGAAGGTCCTCCCCGTCATCCCACCCGATCTGCGCCCACTCGTCCCTCTGGATGGTGGCCGCTTCGCTACGTCTGACCTCAACGACCTCTATCGTCGTGTGATCATCCGTAACAACCGCCTCAAGCGCATGATCGAGATCAAGGCGCCCGAGGTCATCCTTCGCAACGAGAAGCGCATGCTCCAGGAGGCCGTCGACTCGCTCTTCGACAACTCCCGCAAGTCTAGCGCCGTACGCTCGGACAACAACCGCCCGCTCAAGTCCCTCTCGGATAGCCTGAAGGGGAAGCAGGGACGCTTCCGTCAGAACCTCCTCGGGAAGCGTGTAGACTACTCCGCCCGCTCCGTCATCGTCGTAGGCCCAGAGCTGAAGATGCACGAGTGCGGTCTGCCTAAGTACATGGCAGCTGAGCTCTACAAGCCCTTTATCATCCGTAAGCTCATCGAGCGCGGTATCGTCAAGACCGTCAAGAGCGCCAAGAAGGTCGTCGACCGCAAGGATCCCGTCGTCTGGGACATCCTCGAGCATGTGATGAAGGGACACCCCGTGCTCCTGAACCGTGCTCCTACCCTACACCGACTCGGTATCCAGGCCTTCCAGCCAAAGATGATCGAGGGTAAGGCTATCCAGCTCCATCCGCTATCTTGTACGGCCTTCAACGCTGACTTCGATGGTGACCAGATGGCTGTCCACCTCCCCCTCGGCAACGAAGCTATCCTCGAGGCACAGATGCTCATGCTCGCCTCGCACAACATCCTCAACCCTGCCAATGGTGCGCCGATTACCGTCCCCTCTCAGGACATGGTGCTCGGGCTCTACTATATCACCAAGCTCCGCCCCGGGGCTAAGGGGAGTGGCTATACCTTCTATGGTGTAGAAGAGGCTACCATTGCCTACAACGAAGGTAAGATTGACCTCCACGCTCCAATTAAGGTTTATGTGGACGACATGAAGGATGGCGAGCCCATCCGTCACATGGTCGATACCTCGATGGGGCGCCTCCTCGTCAATGAATACGTGCCCAAGGAAGTCGGCTACGTGAACGAAGTCCTCGGTAAGAAGTCCCTCCGTGACATCATCGGTCGTGTGATCAAGATCAGCGGTGTGGCTACGACGGCACAGTTCCTCGACGACATCAAGAACCTCGGGTACTACATGGCCTTCAAGGGCGGGCTGTCCTTCAACCTCGGTGACGTCATCATCCCAGAGGAGAAGGCTAAGCTGATCGCCGAAGGGTACGAGGCTGTCGATGAGATCATGATGAACTATAGCGGTGGGTTCATTACGAACAACGAACGCTACAATCAGATCATCGACACCTGGACGCATGTCAATAGCCAGCTCACCGGTATCCTGATGAAGCACCTGAGCGAAGACAATCAGGGCTTCAACTCCGTCTTCATGATGATGGACTCTGGGGCTCGTGGTTCGAAGGAACAGATCCGTCAGCTCTCCGGTATCCGTGGTCTGATGGCCAAGCCTCAGAAGAGCGGGAGCGAAGGGGGACAGATCATCGAGAACCCAATTCTCTCCAACTTCAAGGAAGGGCTCTCCGTGCTCGAGTACTTCATCTCTACCCACGGTGCTCGTAAGGGGCTTGCCGATACCGCTCTGAAGACTGCCGACGCAGGGTACCTCACCCGTCGTCTCGTAGACGTCTCTCAGGACGTGATCGTGACCGAGGAGGACTGTGGTACACTCCGTGGTCTCGTCGCTACCGAACTCACCAAGGAGGACAACGATGACGAAGTCGTCGCTACCCTCTATGAGCGCATCCTCGGACGTGTCTCTGTCCACGACATCATCCACCCCTCTACGGGTGAGGTCATCGTCCGTGCCGGCGAAGAGATCCGCGAGGCTGCTGCCGAGCTCATCCAGGCTTCGCCTATCGAGCAGGTCGAGATCCGCTCGGTGCTCACCTGCGAGTCCAAGAAGGGCGTCTGCGCCAAGTGCTATGGTCGTAACCTCGCTACCAACATCCTCGTCCAGAAGGGTGAGGTCGTCGGTGTCATCGCCGCTCAGTCCATCGGGGAGCCGGGTACGCAGCTTACGCTCCGTACGTTCCACGTCGGGGGGGTTGCTTCGAACGTCGCTACCCGCAATAGCGTCGCTGCCAAGTACGATGGTGTCGTGACCTTCGATGACCTTCGTGTCGCCGAGGTCGCAGGACAGGATGGCGAGGCTACGCAGAAGATCGTCGTCAGCCGAATGACTGAGCTCAAGATCTCTGACAAGAACACCAAGATCGTCCTTCGCTCCGTCAAGGTACCCTATGGGGCTAAGCTCTTCTTCGACGAAGGGCAGGAGGTCAAGAAGGGGGAAACACTCTTCGAGTTCGACCCCTTCAACGCCCTCATCATCTCCGAAGCCTCGGGTAAGGTCGTCTTCGATAACCTCATCGAGGGCTCTACCTACCGTGTCGAGTCGGATGAAGCCTCTGGTCTCAAGGAGATGATCATCATCGAGTCCAAGGACCGTAACCTCGTCCCAGGTATCCACATCGAGGATGAGAACGGCAATATCATCCGTAACTACAACCTCCCGCTCGGTGCTCACATCGTGCAGGACAACCACAAGGACATCAAGGTCGGGGAAACCCTCGCCAAGATCCCTCGCTCCATGAGCAAGGCGGGTGACATCACGGGGGGGCTTCCTCGTGTGACCGAGCTCTTCGAGGCTCGTAACCCTTCCAATCCTGCTGTCGTAGCAGAGGTCGATGGGGTAGTCTCCTTCGGTAAGAGCCTCAAGCGCGGTAACCGTGAGGTCATCGTCACGACCAAGCTCGGTGCCGAACGTAAGTACCTCGTCCCCACCTCCAAGCAGATCCTCGTCCAGGAGGGTGACTCCGTCTATGCGGGTATGCCTCTCTCCGATGGTGCGATCACGCCTACGGACATCCTAGAGATCAAGGGGCCCACGGCTGTCCAGGAGTACATCGTGAACGAAGTACAGGACGTCTACCGCCTACAGGGTGTGAAGATCAACGATAAGCACTTCGAGGTCATCGTACGCCAGATGATGCGCAAGGTAGAGATCCTCGATCCAGGGGATACGCTCTTCCTCGAGCAGCAGGTCGTCGATAAGCTTGAGGTCATGGAGGAGAACGACCGCCTGTGGGGCAAGGTCGTGGTCACCGACGCTGGCGACTCCGATACGCTCAGCCCAGGGCAGATCGTCACACTGCGTAAGCTCCGTGATGAGAATAGCTCCCTCAAGCGCCGTGACCTCCGCACCGTAGAGGTACGCGAAGCCAAGCCTGCGACAGCTCGCCAGATCCTCCAGGGGATTACACGTGCAGCCCTACAGACGAAGAGCTTCATGTCCGCCGCCTCCTTCCAGGAGACCACGAAGGTGCTCAACGATGCCGCCATCAATGGTAAGGTCGATACCCTCGAGGGACTCAAGGAGAATGTCATCTGTGGTCACCTGATCCCAGCTGGTACAGGTCTGCGTGAGTACAAGCGCCTCGTAGTCATGCCCAAGAGTGAGCACGAGAAGGCGCTCGCCGCCTCGGCCTCCTTCGACGACGAAGCTACCGACAGCCTCAGTGTAGCCGGCTAAGCCCGCTTACATCCAATAAAAGCCCCACCCCAAGGCGTCAGATGACGCCTTGGGGTGGGGCTTTTCCTTTCTCCCCTTTTGTCCCAGTGATTGGGAGACTGATAGGGAAGGCTTAGTAGAGACAAATCGGGAACTCCGATTTTCTCTACTAAGCCTCCCTCCCCCTTCGGGGTAGATACAGGACGTCCCCCGCCCACGCTACGACTCTGTAGCGTGGGCGGGGGACGTCTTTTGTGTAATGGGGTGGGGCACCTTCACTGCTCACCGCCTCCTAAGGGGGTAAAACTTTTCTCTTTTCATTTGACTTTGGCCTCTTTGCTCGGTCTTAGGAGTATAGAGATCGATAAAACGAGAACAAATGAGTAGACTGCAACTAACAGACGAAGCGCTGACTCAGGCACTGGAGGAGTCGCTGGATCAGGGGTTCCTCCTGCTGATGCAGTCCTACAACGAACGTATCTACTGGCATATCCGCCGGCTCGTCGTCGTGCATGAGGACGCCCAAGACGCTAGCCAAGAGACTTGGATCCGTGTCTACCGTGCCCTCGCCAAGCGGGATCGTGAGGCAAGCCTTCGTAGCTGGCTGTACACCATCGCTACAGGCGAAGCCCTCCGATGCCTCGATCGGCGTAGGGAGCCGATGACAGCGCTGGAGGACCTCCTTCCCAGCCAGCAGCCCCTCGACCCCAGCAGTGCGACTGCCCGTGCGGTCAGCGAGGAGGAGATCCTCCTCCGCCTACAGCAAGCCATCCTAAGGCTCCCGCAGAAGCAGCAGCTGGCCTTTAACCTCCGCTACTACGAGGATATGAGCTATGATGAGATCGCCCGAGTGATCGGGAGTAGCCCCAGCAGTGCCAAGGCCAACTATCACTTGGCCAAAGAGAGAATAATGAAGTACCTCAACGAGAATGACTAGGAGTATGGAAGAACTAGATCTGGACAAGCTCCCCCGTCGTATGCCCTACACCGTGCCCGAAGGCACCTTCGACGCCATCGAGCACTCTGTCCTAGAGGCGATAGCCCGTGAGTCGCAGGCCGACCAAGTCGCCCCTATCCCGTCCCTTGTGCCC
>NZ_CAJPPN010000035.1 GCF_905372525.1 uncultured Porphyromonas sp. | reverse complement strand
GGACTTATTAGACCTACCCAGCTCCACCAGCCCTACCGCCCCTACCAGCTCTACTCGCCCTAGCTCTCTCCGGCTCTACTTGGCGGGCTTGAGGTCAATCCGCTCTGCTGAGGGGGGAGGGGTATTTGCTCCCCAGGCCTTGTTGGGGCGAGGTCCCATCACGAGCACGAGTCGTCCTCCTGCTGCGAGCTCGCTGTGGCGTAGCCAGGCTCGGTCAAGAGGCTTGCCGTTGAGCTCGGCACTCTGGATGTACTTATTCGTGGCGGAGGTCTCTTTTGCCTCGATCACGAAGGTACGACCAGAGGACAGCTGCAGCGTCACCCGAGAGAAGAAGGGGGTACCGATATTATATATAGGTAGTCCAGGTGTGACAGGGTAAATACCCATCATCGAGAAGACCACGAAGGCACTCAGTCCTCCACCGTCCTCGTCCCCAGGTACCCCCATCAGGTCGGGGCGGAACCACGTATCGATCAGCTTACGCACGAGTCGCTGTGTCCGCCAGGGTGCACCTGCATAGTTGTACAGATAGGGGATGTGAAGGCTAGGCTCATTAGCCATCGAGAACTGACCTACCCCTCCAGTCTGGTCGGGGAGTGTGCTGTAGAACTCCCACTTGCTCTTGCTCAGAGGTGTACGTAGGGTCTCATCGAGGTAGCCGATGAAGCGCTCCTTGCCTCCCATCAGATAGATGAGGTCTGCGGGGTTGTGCTGGACATCCCAGCGGTAGGTGTAGGCATTGTTCTCATCGTAGTAGTCACGTGCTCCTAGGCCTCCGGACAGCTCGTAGTCGAAGGGTTGGATGAAGTGCCCTCGGTCGTCCTTGGGGTGGAAGAAGCCTGTAGCATAGTTGAAGAGCTTGCGGTAGTCGTAGGAGCGACGTAGGTAGCCTGCGGCCTCCTCGTCATGCCCTGCGAACTTAGCGAGCTGTGATAGACACCAGTAGTCGTAGGCTGCCCCGAGGCTCACCGCTACACTCTGTCTCTTCTCCCACTTCGTCACACGGGGATCGGTCTCCTGCTGACCTATGCGTAGGCCGGGAAAGTAGCCGTGCTTGTCGAGGTATTCCGAGAGAGGCCCCTTGGGGATACGTGTCCATGGGAGGTAGGACTTCTCCTGCAGCGTCCGTCTCGCGGTCTCGTAGGCAGCGCTGAGGTTGAAGCCCGTGAGCCCCTTGGCATAAGCATCTGCGAAGGGAGCGATGGTATGTGTCCCATTCATACGATGGGTGTCGCCCGTGACCTCGGGGAAGGTAGGGAGCCACCCCTCGGGGGACTGCTCCGCCATGCGGAGGTAGGAGGTGAGCATCTGTTGCTCCTTGAGGGGGTCGAGTAGGATACGTAGGGGATGGGCTGCTCGGTAGCTGTCCCAGAGCCAGTCGTCGGTGTAGAAGGGCACTCCGGCGTCGTCATGTACCTGTCGGTCGAAGGCGCTCCAGTAGCGTCCATCCTCGGATATACATACCATACGCTCGTAGGTGCGGTAGAGAGAGGTGTAGAACGTGCGACGCTCGGCCTCTGTACCGCCCTCGACCTGCACCTTCCCGAGGGCTTTGGACCACTCGTTGCGTGCCGCCTTGGCCACTAGCTGTACCTCGTAGGACTGGATCTCTCGCTCCACATTGCGCCGTGCCTGCTCCACGCTGATATAGGAGATGCCATAGCGTAGGCGTACGGTGGGCTGGCTATAGGAGAGGACGATCGTACGTCCCTCTGCCTGCTGAGGGTTCATCGCCACGAGCCCGGTATGCTCACCGCGTACCCCGTAGGACTGGGGGGTGATGTCGCTCTCGGCATAGATATAGACACGAGTGGAGTCCTCTAGCTGCTGGTAGCCCCGTATCGTGCGCCCGAAGGCCTGGAGCTCCCCCTCGGCACTAGAGAGGACGAGGTAGCGTCCTGCCCCTTCGCCCTCGAAGGTTAGGCTGTAGAGGGCGCTCTGTGCCGCTGGGGCATAGCTCACCTGCACCTCGGGCTCTAGGAGACGCACCTCGTAGGAGTAGGGGCGTACCACCTCGGCATCGTAGCTGTAGTGTGTGACGGTGGGGATGGAATCTGCTACCGAGCTGCGGGGGCTGAGGGCAAAGGCCGATACCCCTCTGTGGCTGGTCAAGATCAGGGGTAGTCCTGCGATCTGCTCCGAGGCATAGTCCGCCCGCTGGGGGTGGATACGCATCATGCTGTTCGGCAGGTGTATGGTAGGGTAAGTGGGGACAAGGAGGTGACTGATCCCACCCATATTGGTCTCTACATAGTCTATAGGGGCGAGTGTCTCCTGCTGTGAGGATAGTGTCCCTCGGCAGCTATAGAGTGCGAGGCTGATGAGGAGGGCATAGATCCTCCTGCGATGGAGCATTCCAGTCATATCTATATATCGTGATACTGATGAGTAGGTAGAGTGGGGTAGGAGACACCTGACTCTCCCTACCTCTCCAAAGATACGGCAAAGTCTCCGAACACCTTGCCCCTAGGGCTTGTGCTTTCCTGCCCCGAGGTTGCCCCCTCTCCTACCATGAACCAGCCTCTCCCCCCTCGGGCTGCTCCCCCGCTATCGCCACCTAGGCAAGTACAAGACCTACCTCTACCAATAGGGTGAGGAGTAGGGTGTAGTACTCCTCTCCCCCCCTTCGGGTACCCTCCTTGGGTTCGTCCCCCGCTGTCGCTACCTAGGCAAGCACAAGACCCACCTCTACCAGTAGGGTGGGGTGTAGGACTCCTCTCCCCCCTCGGGCTCCTCCCCCTGCTATCGCTACCTAGGCAAACACAAGACCTACCCCGACCAGAGGGTGGGGGGAGTAGGGTGCAGGCTACTCGCTCCACGCTCTGGTGGGGTAGGTCTATCTATTTATGGAGTATGGGCTAGGCTCTAGGATGGGCTTATCCCATAGAGGACGGGGCTAGCGGGTGAGTCCCTTCTTGACGAGCTGCTCGTGACCACGGGCGGCACGTACCATCAGGCGATGAGCCACAGCGTCTTCTCTGGACTTAGCACGGAGGAAGGCCTTGTAGTCAGCGAGGGTCTCGACAGAGACACCGCCCTTAGGCATACCGAGGTTGATACCGCTGAGGTCTTCGTACGAGGACTGGAGCTCGATGGTCGGCTTCCCCTTGAAGCTGGGGACGACACGCATGAGGTAAGCCTGGTTGTTGGGCTTATCTAGGAAGGCGTCGTAGCCGTTGCTGAGCTTCTTCCAGAACTTGAAGCCCTTACCTTCGAAGAGTGCCTTAGCTTCCTTCGTCAGGCTGTAGCGCCCGAGCAGGTCTGCCCAGTAGCCGAGGGTCGTATTGGGATACATAGCCTGCGTACCCTCTACCATGCCGATGTACTTATCGTTGTCGGGGATGGTCTTGGAGGGAACGACGTAGAAGTATCCACGGTAGCTTTCGCCCTCGAAGGACTTCTTGCTGGCATCGAAGCGGTCGTAGTTCTCCTGATTGACGTCAGGGGCGAGCTCACAGCCGTATTGTTCCTTCTCGATCTTGCGGATCTCGTCCTTCTTCTTCCCTTCGGGCTTAGTACCCTTGATGGCCATATCTCGGTCTCCCATGTACTTCGTCTGATTGGTCATGGGGAGGGTGGAGAAGGTGGGGTAGTCCTTGTCCTGTCCCTTGGGCTGGTACTCGGTAGCGATGATAGCGCCGTTGGACTGGACGGTGACGGTGACGACGAGGTCAACGCGAGCGTGCCGGTAGATGATCTCGTTAGCGTCCTTGCCCTGCTTCTTGTCGGTGAAGCCGTTGTCAGCCAGGAAGGCATCGAACTCAGCATTGTCCTTCACGAGCTTGGTATCGAAGCAGACGGAGGAGGCACCAGCGAAGCCCTTGGCATTCTCCGTATCGAAGTAGTACTGGATGAAGGTCATCACAGGGCTCTTGGTCAGGAAGCGATAGTAATTCTTGTTGATGAAGCCATCGGGGGTCTTGATCAAGATATGGTTACGCCCTTGCTCATAGTCACATACTCGGGCGAGGTCGGCGGGGAAGTCAACTAGGGGCAGGACGTAGAACTCCTTGCCAGCCTGACGGATCTCGACTTCCTTGGTCGTGGTCCCTGCCGTGAGGATGACCTTGACGCTCCGCTTGGCGGTCTTGTCGTTGGCCTTGACGGTGATCACGAAGCTGTTCTTACCCTGAGCGAGGGTGATCCAGTCGGCCGCTGAGCCTAGGGCTACCTTGACCTGGCTAGCATTGGTCTCGTAGTAGACCTTCTCTACCTTGCCCTCAGCGGGGATCTCGACGAGGGCTCTGTCGGGCTCGAGGATGACGCTACCTGCGGTCTGCTTGACGGCGATCACACGCTGTAGCCCGCCGGCATTGACGACGACCGAGGCGGTGCGCTCTGTCCCCTGCTCGTTGGCCTGGGCCTTGACCTTGAGGGTGGAGCCTTCCTGAGCGAGGGTGAGCCATTCGCCCTGAGCGACGAAGGCCGTCCAGCTGTCTTTGTTGGTCTGTACCGAGACGCTCTGCTCGGAGGCATTCTTGTTGAAGGTAAGTGAGCTGCTCGACAGGTCTAGAGTGGGCTCTTCGACGTCGTTGTGCTTCTTACACGCAGAGAAGGTGAGCAGTAGAGCCATCAGCCCCAGTGCGTATCTTAGTGTCTGTCTCATTGGGATTGTTGTATATCGATAAGTTCTCTCTGTGAGGTCTCTTGATGCTACCTCCAGAGTATGGTATGTCTACCAGAGTATGGTCTGTGTAGGTGTATGGTCGGCCGAGGGTGTGAGCTGTGCCCACTAGAGGGGCGGTCACAGAGATGTGGCCGAGGGGCAGGAGGGGTCGAGGATCCCTCGCATATTGCCGTTCGTGTTTCTGGTAAGGTCTATGTAGACTAGCCTGGATCTTGCTTGGGTGTTGGAGTATGCTGTGCACCCTTATCCTCATGAGGTGAGTACGGCGGGGAGGCTACCCCCTCGTGCTGTAGAGCGAGGGCTAGGGGTGGAGGATCATTGAGTCTTGCAGTGTCGCTTGGGGCATCATTGTGGAGTCGTATTATTTGCTGATGGGAGCTTGTCTCCCTGACTTTGGGCGAAAGTTAGTAATAGTTTTTGGAATGTGCTGTAAGGTGCACATAATAAAATATTTAAGGAGGCACCTTCCCCCGCAGATACCCGTATCCACGGCACTCCCAGGCGGAGGACTGAGGTCGGGCTCTAGGTGATGTGTTCGTCGCCTCTTAGGGGCCCCCCCCGAGTCAAGGGAAGGAAGAGGTCGGGGCGCTCGTCTTTTCCCTAGTGAGGAGACTTCCTCGGAGTCCTACCCTATTTGACCCTCTTCGTGAGGGGGGGCGTAGCGCTGACGTATGGGGATGGTTTTTCGTATCATCAGTTGCCCCGCTTCTACCCCCGCTGTGAGGGCTTTGGGGAGGGGCTCTCTGAGATACTATTGAGAGCCCGTGAGGGGACACGGTATGAGCGCCACCATCACCTTACATAGGTGACGAGGACGCTCTTACCGAGAGCGCAAGTACGCTCTCGGTAAGAGCGTTTTTGCCCTCTCGGGATGCGTGATACAGAGCATGTTATAGAGGCGGTGTTCGGGGGGTGAGTGAGAGGGGTGTCTGCCGAAGCACCATTTGTCGGGTATATAGGGAGGGCAGGGCTGACGCATGAAATCACCATAGTGCGAGGGCAAGGTCGTGGGGGGAGTATACGCCGAAGATAGAAGTATCCGTGTCCTAGGTGTAGAGATCCCCAGCGTATACCTACTACCTAGGAGGGATGAGTATACACGTGTGTACACTATTGTATACCCACGTGT
Source organism: uncultured Porphyromonas sp. (assembly GCF_905372525.1). GTDB lineage: Bacteria > Bacteroidota > Bacteroidia > Bacteroidales > Porphyromonadaceae > Porphyromonas. The sequence goes on along the minus strand of NZ_CAJPPN010000035.1, from coordinate 17,632 downwards.
ACACAACAGTATACACGCGTGTACACAAGTGTGCTCTAAGTATCTCCTCTGTAGGGCTCGCTTGTATGTCTATTCCTTGGGGATAATACGTAGAATCTTTAGTGATGGGCTAAAGCTCCCTAGGATATGAAATAATCCCCCTGAAGATCCAAAGGCAGGAGTGTGATACTGCCGAAGATTCCGTACCTTCGTAGAGCGAATATATCTGACATAGCTAATAGTATTTATGGAGAAAGAATGGAGTGGCTCGACGCTCCTAGCTTCGCAGAAGGTGAAGGCTGGGACACGATATTACTATATCGATGCTAAGCAAGATACGAAGGGGAACAAGTACATTGTCCTCTCCGAGACTAAGATGAAGGAGAGCGAAGGTAAGGTGGAGCGTCACCGTATCTTCATCTATGAGGAGGACTTTGCCAAGGTCTCCCAGGCACTCTTAGAGACGATCATGCAGGTCTCGGGGGGCGTACTCCAGGAGATGCCTGACCTAGGGGCGACCACTCGCCGAGCTCCCCGAGGGATAGCTACCCCACAGGGGGAGCATGAGGGCGACCTACGGATCCAGTCCTTTGACCTAGATTGGAAGGACGAGGATGAGGCTTAGCCCATAAGCCCGACACCTACTTGACACAGCCTACCCACGGGCTTCTCTGTGCTCTAGCTACGGGATACGATCCTCTAGCTGGTGCAGATTATCTATTCCCCGAGTACCTGCTCCTGATAAGGCTTCCCCTAGTCCACTGATGATAGACTCTACGGTATTCCTAGACAAGACTGCAGCCTACTATACACTAGGCTGTAAGCTCAACTTCGCCGAGACCTCCACGATCGGCCGTTCGCTCCTACAGCAGGGCATTCGCACGGCTCGGCCGGGGGAGCAAGCGCAGATCTGTGTCATCAATACCTGCTCGGTCACGGAGCAGGCCGACCGCAAGTGCCGTAGCATGATCCGCCGAGCCCATAGGGAGCACCCCGGAGCCCTCGTCGTCGTTACTGGATGCTACGCACAGCTTGACCCCGAGGAGGTCGCCGCCATAGAGGGGGTTAGCCTCGTACTTGGGGCGGAGCAGAAGCTCGATGTAGCCCGTTACCTAGACCTCCTCCAGAGCGAAACCGATAGCTCGGGGGCTCGTATCATCCGTGGACACACGAAGGATATACGCACCTTCCACCCAAGCTCCTCCTCGGACGAGCGTATCCGCCACTTTCTCAAGGTGCAGGATGGCTGTGACTATCACTGCACCTATTGTACCATCCCACGTGCACGAGGACGTAGCCGCAGCGGTACGATCAGCGAGATCGTCACTGAGGCAGAGCGTATCGCCTCGGTCGGGGGAAGGGAGATCGTCCTCACGGGGGTGAATATCGGAGACTTCGGGCGGGGGAGGGGGGAGACCTTCCTCGGCCTCGTGCAGGCGCTGGATCAGGTGGAGGGGATCGAGCGATTCCGTATCAGTTCCATCGAACCGAACCTACTCACCGAGGAGATCATCGACTACTGCGCCACCTCTCGGCGCATTGCCCCACACTTCCATATCCCTCTACAGAGTGGCAGCGATGAGGTGCTTCGTCTGATGAAGCGCCGCTATGACCGAGCCCTCTTCCGCTCACGTGTGGAGCATATCCGTCGTGTGCTACCTGATGCCTTCATCGGGGTAGATGTGATCGTGGGGACGAGGGGCGAGCAGGCACACCTCTTCGAGGAGTGCTATGAGTTCCTCCAGAGTCTATCCTTCACCCAGCTCCATGTCTTCAGCTACTCGGAGCGTGAGGGCACGGCCGCCCTACAGATTCAGCATACGGTATCACCCGCAGAGAAGCACCGCAGGAGCCAGCGACTGATGCGCCTCAGCGAGGAGCACCTCAAGGCCTTCTATGCCTCCCAGCTAGGTAAGGAGCTCTCAGTGATCTGGGAGCGTGGCGAGCACGACGGATGGATGATGGGGCATAGTGAGAACTACGTACGTGTGGCTCAGCCCTACGATGCAGATGCCGTAGGGACGATCACACGCCTCACCCCGAGGGAACTCGATGCCTCGGGTACCTTTGTATATTAGACGATCCAATAGAGGGAGCCACGTACGAGGATGAAGGGACGACTACCATACTACTTACTTCGCCTAGCCGTAGGGCTACTAGCACACCTACCCTGGTGGCTCATACACACCCTCAGCCGAGCTCTAGCGTGGCTGATGGCTCACCTCGTACGCTATCGCCGTAGGGTCATACGGGAGAACCTCCGTAATAGCTTCCCCGAGCGGAGCGAAGCTGAGCAGCGACAGATCGAGTGGGACTTCTACCTCCAGTTTGCCTACAACTTCCTCTCTACGCCTCGTCTCCTTCGCCTACCTCCCGAGGTGATTATGCGAAAGTACTTCCTCATCCCAGACCTCACTCCACTGCAGGAGGCCGTACGAGATCATCGGTGTGCCTTCGCTTGCCTTGGGCACTTGGGGAACTGGGAGCTCTTCAGCACGGGACAGCTCTACTTCGATCAGATCGGTGTCACCATGGATCAGGTCTATCGTAGGCTGGAGGACAAGGCGATGGATGAGCTCTTCGCCGAGCAGCGTAGACGCTTCGGTGCTCAGCTGACTCCTAAGACCCTAGTGGTGCGTAGTCTCGTCGAGCACCTAAGGGAGGAGACACCTCGCCGCTATCTCATGGCGATGATCACCGACCAAGCTCCAGGCGTAGACCATGCCAACTACTTCACGGACTTCCTACACCAGCCCACGGCGATGCTGGATGGCGTGGAGCGTCTAGCCCGTAGGTACGACCTACCCGTCCTCTACTTCGACATAGAGCGTGCAGGGCCTATGCGCTTCATAGGACACTTCCACCTCATCACGAGTACCCCCCGAGAGCTCCCCGAGGGGGAGATCACCGAGCGGTATGCACGACTGCTGGAGGCGACGATACGCCGAGACCCTGCCCTATGGCTATGGAGCCACAAGAGGTGGAAGCGTCGCCTAGAGCACTACCCCCATGCCACCCTCAGCCCAAGCCTAAGAGCAATGCTGGAGCAATAGTCCGTATAGCGTCTACGCTCCCGCTCCACCATACCTACCACATCAGACTCCCTACTACACCCTATGCACCCCACCCAAGGAAAAGAGATCGCCGTCATCGTCCTCAACTGGAATGGACGAGCGCTACTAGAGCAGTTCCTCCCCTCGTGGATCGAGCATACCCCTGAGCGAGCAGAGCTCATCATCGTGGACAACGGATCGACAGATGACTCTGTAGCCTTTCTTCAGTCACACTATCCCGAGGTCGCTACCCTCTGCTTCGAAGAGAACTATGGCTATGCAGAGGGATACAATCGTGCCATACAAGCCCTTGACTATCCCATCGTCGTCCTCCTCAATAGCGATGCTAGCCTCTCGGCTGGATGGCTAGATGAGCCCCTGCGTCTGCTCGGAGAGCACAGTGATGTCGTGGCCATACAGCCCACGATACGAGCCTATCATGAGCCTAGCCGCTACGAGTATGCAGGTGCAGCGGGGGGATATATAGATGCCTTGGGCTATCCCTTCTGTCGGGGGCGTATCTTCGATACCCTCGAGTATGACGAGGGACAGTATGCTACTGTGGCGGAGATCTTCTGGGCCTCGGGGGCATGTCTCATCGTACGACGTAGTGCTTACCTGGAGGTCGGTGGGCTCGATGGGGGCTTCTTTGCCCACCAAGAGGAGATTGACCTCTCGTGGCGTCTGAATGCCCGAGGCTATCGTATCCTCCATGCCCCGAGCTCCATCGTCTACCATGTCGGGGGGGGGACACTCTCGGCCGAGAGTCCACGGAAGGTCTTTTTGAACTTCCGCAACAACCTCCTCATGCTCTACAAGAACCTCCCAGCCCCGAGGCTCTATCATGTCCTCCTCTGGCGGGTCTTCCTAGACACCCTAGCCTCACTAGTCTACCTCCTGAGCCTCCGCCCACAGCATGCCCTAGCAGTGCTACGAGCCTGGCGGGGCTTCCTCGTTACCCGGGGGCGGTACGAGGCTGTGCGTAGGGAGAACCTTCGCCGTACCACCACACCACCCAGCCCAGCTATCCTCAAGCCCTATAGTCTACTCTGGCACTACTATATCCTCCGTCAGCACACCTATAGCCAGCTTCCCTGACCTATCCCTCTATGACGATACAGAAGCCTCTAGCCGAGCGCATGCGCCCAGAGACGCTGGAGCACTACTACGGACAGTCCCATCTCGTGGGAGCAAATGGAGTCCTACGGCGGATGATCGAGCAGCAACGTCTGCCCTCACTCATCCTCTGGGGCCCTCCTGGTGTAGGCAAGACCACGCTCTCCGAGATCATCGCCCATAGCCTCTCCACGAGCTTCTACCAGCTCAGTGCCGTACACTCGGGGGTCAAGGATGTGCGCGAAGTGCTGGAGCGCATTACCTCGGAGCAAGGTGGCATCTTTGGCTCGGGGGTACGTCCGATCCTCTTCATCGACGAGATCCATCGCTTCAGCAAGAGCCAGCAGGACTCACTGCTCGCCGCCGTAGAGCAGGGCATCGTCACCCTCATAGGAGCTACGACAGAGAACCCGAGCTTCGAGGTCATCCGCCCCCTGCTCTCCCGCTGCCAAGTCTATACCCTCAATCCCCTCACGGATGAGGAGCTCCTTGCGCTCCTCCAGCATGCCCTCACGACGGATGAACTCCTGAGCCGTAGGCGAATCACTATCGGCGAGAGTAACGCTCTGCTACGCTACGCAGGTGGTGATGCCCGTAGAGCGCTGAATATACTAGAGCTGGTCACCCTCTCCACAACAGCTGACCCACTCGTCATTACGGACGAACTGGTCGGGCAAGGGGTGCAGGCCAATCCCATCGCCTTCGACAAGGGGGGGGAACTGCATTACGACATCGCCTCTGCCCTGATCAAGAGCATAAGGGGCAGTGATCCCGATGCAGCCATCTATTGGCTCGCTAGGCTGATCGAGGGAGGTGAAGATCCTTCGTTCATTGCCCGAAGGCTCATGATCTCGGCCTCCGAAGACATTGGTCTGGCTAATCCCAACGCACTACTGCTCGCTACCGCTTGTGCCGAGACGCTGGAGCGTATCGGTTGGCCCGAGGGACGTATCCCACTAGCGGAGACGGTCATCTACCTAGCGTGTAGTGAGAAGAGCAACTCCGCCTACCGAGCCATCGACGCAGCACTTGCTCGTGTACGTGCCACGGGCAACCTCCCTGTACCCCTTCACCTGCGCAATGCTCCCACCTCCCTAATGAAGGACCTCGGCTATGGAGTCGGCTATCGCTATGCTCACGACTATCCAGAGCACTTTGTCCACCAGCAGTACCTGCCCGATGCCCTCGTACGTGAGCGGTTCTGGCAGAGTGACGAGGCGAACCCTGCCGAGCGACAGATGATGGAGCGGCAGCGTCACCGCTGGGGGGAGGATAGGGAATCCTAGCCTCGGCCTACTACCTTCCCTCCCCATCCTCCCCTCAACCGCTCTCACCACAGAGAGATCGAAGCCCCCCGTCCGAGATAGCCAGCTATCTCGGACGGGGGGCTTCGATTTGGGGCAAAAGTATACCATCATTAGAGGTTGGGGACAAGGCCATCGGGGGGCACGAACTTAGCTAGGGTACTCCGTCCTCAGAGTGTATCCCAAGCCACACCTTACCTACTACCTAGGGGGCAAAGGTGTACACGTGTGTACACACTAGTGTACTCATGTGTACACAACTGTATACACGCGTGTACACTACTACGCTCTAAGTATCATCTCCGTAGAGGGCTTGTTGGGACGTCTCTTGGGACTAATGTAGATGTGCACCAAGGGGGACTACAGATAGGCTTCCCCCTCGGATAGGAAATAGTACACCCCAAAGAGCCGAGAGGACATACCCAAGGAGAATACGCGCCAGATCGGCACTTAGGGTAGGATAAGGTGGAACTTTTAGGCTAAGGGGGGAGGGGGAGTAGGCTAGGGGTGGATAGGGCTTGGGGGAGGAGTCTACCTGCGGGATAGAAGCAACTAAGGCTACCCCGCAATGGGATAGCCTTAGCTCTGTGCGGCTGAAGGGACTCGAACCCCCACGCCTCGCGGCATCAGATCCTAAGTCTGACGTGGCTACCAATTACACCACAGCCGCATACCGCTGTGAACTCCTTCGTGAGATGGATTTCACGCCACAAAGGTAATGCATTTTTTGGACTTTACAATAGTTACACTCCGATACCTGCCTATTACCCTCCTTACTTTCCCTTCACTCTCCGCTCTAGGTGGCGGGTGAAGCCCTCTGATACTGACCCTTGACTCACTCCGCTCAGCTCCGTCTCATCGGCCCTCCCAATAGCTTGGCCGATCGGGTGTGCCTAACAGAAAATAGGGATATGCCCCCAGCAGGATATATGGATATACCTAAAAGGGGCTATTGTGTAGGCTCCGTACTCTACATATCTTTGCCGACAAATCGAATAGGATTTCTTCGCAAATCAAATAGGTTTTCTTAACGTTACAAATCTCTTGAGAAGAATATTACTTTTTCTAGGGCTGGTGCTCCTCTCTGTGACCAGCCCCATGGGCGTATTAGTCGCTGGCGACCTCCCATCGCTTCGGGGGCGAGTGAGTGCACCTGATCAGGAGGCGGTGAGCTTCGCGAGCATTGCGGTCAAGGGGGGACGAACGGGCTGTGTCGCCGACGCTACTGGAGCCTATGAGCTAAACCTCCCCCAGGGACGCTATACCCTCATCATCTCCTCGGTAGGATACAAGAAGCAGTACCTAGAGGTAGAGCTCGGCGATACCCCTCGGGAGCTCAATATCACCCTACAGCCAGATGCCCGACTCCTGGGGAGTGTGGAGGTCGTCGCTCGGGGTGTCGCCCGCCTCAGGGGGACAGCCTACAATGCGGTCTCTATAGATAGCCGTGAGCTCCTCTCCTCCAACAAGACCCTCGGCGAGGCTCTCAGCCGAGCTCCCGGGGTGAAGGTGCGGGAGACGGGCGGTGTGGGCTCTGATATGAACGTCTCGCTGGATGGCTTCAGCGGACGGCACGTCAAGGTCTTTGTCGATGGAGTCCCTCAGGAGGGAGCAGGCCGAGCCTTTGGCCTCAATAATATCCCCGTGAGCTATGCCGAGCGGATCGAGGTCTACCGAGGGGTCGTCCCCGTGGACTTCGGCGCTGATGCTATCGGCGGAGTGATCAATATCGTCACCTCGCGCAAGCACCGTCCCTGGTATGTGGATGCCTCCTACTCCTTCGGCTCCTACCAGACCCACCGCTCTACGCTCTCCGTCGGACGTACCGAGCGTAGTGGTCTGACCTATGAGCTCAGTGCCTACCAGAACTACTCCAAGAACAACTATTGGGTCGATACCCCTGTCGAGGACCTCGTCCAGGGCTTCATCGATACCAGCCGCCCCGAGCACGTACGTCGCTTCCACGACACCTACCACAACGAGGCCCTCACGGGCAAGGTGGGGCTCGTACGTCAGTCCTGGGCAGACCGCCTACTCCTACACCTACGCTATGCCCATGTCTACAAGGAGATCCAGACCGGGGTGCGACAGGAGATCGTCTTCGGGGAGCGTCACCGCCACGGCTACAGCCTGACCCCTACCCTCGAGTATGCCAAGACGGGGATGCTCGAGGGGCGTATGGACGTCCGTGCCACTGCTAGCTATACCCGCAGTGCCTCCACGCTGGTGGATACGAGTGAGTACCGCTACAACTGGCGTGGTGAGCGTAGCCTGCGCAATAGCCCTGGGGAGCAGAGCTACGGACGCTTCCGCTCCGAGCAGGGTGTCTGGACGGCAGGCCTGAGCCTGAAGTACCGTCCGAGCTCGGCCTATACGCTACTGCTACACCACAACCTCTCCACCTTTGATCGGAGCATGACCGACCTCTCGACACGACACCGGACGACCTCCCCCTTCCCCGATCGAGAGATGAAGAATATCACCGGGCTCTCCCTACAGTATCGTCCGGATGAGGTCTGGGATGCTACGCTCTTCGCCAAGTCCTATGCCCACCACATCACCAGCTCCATCGCCCAGACAGGGCTCCAGGGGAGCTACGTGGAGATCTCCCGTAGTAGTCACTCCCTAGGCTATGGGGTAGCCCTCTCCTCCCACCCCCTACGGGAGCTCCAGATCAAGCTCTCCTACGAGAAGGCCTACCGCCTGCCTACGAGTGATGAGATCTTCGGCGACACCGACCTAGAGTCGGGGACGATCGGCCTAAAGCCAGAGAATAGCCACAACCTCAACCTCAATGTGAACTGGAGCCGACGACTCTCCCACCACACGATGCTCCTCGTAGAGGGCGGACTCATCTGGCGCGATACCCGAGACTATATCCAGCGCAATGTGCAGGGGATAGGTGGCAATAACTGGGGGGCGGTCTATATCAACTATGGGCGTGTTCTGACCAAGGGTGCTAACCTATCCGTACGGCTTGACTACCAGAAGTGGCTGAGCCTCGGGGGGAGCTATACCCTGATGGACGTGCGGGATAATCAGCCCCTCGTACCAGGTGGCCAAGTGGCCAATGTCGGCTATGGCCTACGTATGCCCAACCTCCCCTATTCCTTCGGGAGCCTCGACCTCACCCTGCGACGCAAGGGGCTCCTCGGGCAGGGGACGATGGCCAGCCTCTCCTACGACGGGCAGTACCTGCATAGCTTCGCCTTCTACTCCGAGGGGATAGGGGCTGGGGCTCGGAACTTCTTCGTCCCCACCCAGCTCTCGCATAGCCTCACGGCGACCCTCTCCTTTGCCCATGACAGGTATGCACTCTCCCTAGAGTGCCGTAACCTCACGGATGCACGCCTCTACGACAACTACAGCCTGCAGAAGGCTGGGCGTGCTCTCTACGCCAAGCTCCGGATACACCTCGGGCACTAGGCGACCCCTATTCATTCACTCAAGTATCTATCCACAATGAAGTACAATTCATCACTCCTCTCTGCAGGGCTTACACTCTCTGCCTCGCTCCTACTGCTCTCCTCCTGCGAGGGCAACAATGACGCTCCTCCTACGCCTCCCAACCCCTCACCTGGGACGACGGCTACCTATGTCGTATCGGCGAGCGTCAAGGCTTCGGGGAATGCCTCCTCGACCCTTCTCCTCACCCCCGTCTCGCTCAGCGAGGGGTCGATCTCGGCAAAGAACAATGGCCTACAGGTAGATGGTGGTGGGGACTTCATCTACCTCAAAGAGAATACCTACCTCTATAGCATCGCTTATCACCAAGGGGGGAAGACGGAGACTCACTCCTTCATCTTCGGCCCCAGTGGACTGGCTAAGCGGAGCAAGATCTTCCATGGCAACCGCTTCACTACCTTCGGCACCTTCGGAGACTTCCTGATCACGACCTCTACGGGCGATGGCCCCAAGGATCAGGCGGACGCTACGGGCTACCTCCCCCGGTACATCCTCGCTTCCTACCTCGATGCGACCAAGGAGACCCAGACGAACAACGATACCCACCTGCCCCAGTTCAATACAGAGAACTACCTAGGCAACGGGGAGTATGTCACCCTCTGTGGCCTACTCGAGCATGAGGGCAAGCTCTACTCTGGGGTCATCCCCATGGGACTCAGCCGCTATGGCGCCAATGTAGAGGCCGTATGGGATGGTGATACCTACAAGTCGGGTAAGTGGGTCAAGAAGGGTAACGAAGACCTCGTCAAGACCCAGGATGGAGGACAGAAGAGTAGCTCCTACAAGCGTGGTGAGCTCCAGTGGACACAGTACCCCGATGAGTGCTACGTCGCTATCTTCTCTGACAAGGACTTCAAGACGAAGAAGCTTATCAAGACCAATAAGATCAGCTACCCTGCTGGACGCTTCAAGTCCCAGTACCACCCGATGATCTGGTCGGTACCTAATGGGGATATCTACGTCTTCTCCCCCAGCTTCGCCAAGACGATGACTGACCCACGGCAGAAGACCAAGCTCCCAGCGGGTGTCGTACGTATCAAGAAGGGGGCAGAGGACTTCGACCCCAGCTACTACTACAATATCGACAACCTCTCGGGTAACCGTGGCTTCCAGTTCGTCTACCCCGTCGGTGGCGAGCGCTTCCTCATCTACTTCTACGATCAGAGCTTCGACAAGCTGACCAATCAGCAGCTAGCCACTCAGCTCGGGATCTTCGATGTCTCTACGGGACGACTGACCAACGTCACGGGTCTACCTACCGACGTCTCCGACTTCGGTGGCCGTCCCTACGTCGAGGGAGGACGTGCCTACCTACCCGTAAATAGCAAGTCGCAGAAGCCTGCTATCTACGTCATCGACCTAGCTACGGGTCAGGCTACCCGTGGACTAGAGGTAGAGGCCACGAGCATCACCTCGGTCGGGCGTCTGCGCTCACGCTAGCCGAGCCGAGCTCCCCAGCCTCCCCGTTAAACCTTTGTACATACTCGCACCTCTAAGGCATTAGTACCCTTAGTGGTGCGAGTATGCATATCTATCTCAACGAACATCCGACACTAGACCCATGCGCAAGTTATTCAAGCGACTTCACCTCTGGCTCTCCCTCCCCTTTGGCCTTATTATCCTGACGACCTGTCTGACGGGTGCTCTGCTGGTCTTTGAGCAGGAGCTGACTCAGCTAGCCTTCCCTAGCCGCTATACTGTCCGTCAGGTACGGGCAGAGAAGCTCCCCCTACAGACCCTCGTGGATCGGGCTGCTATGACGCTCCCTGACTCTGTCTCGATCACGGGGGTGACCATCCCGAGCGACCCCGAGCGCCCCTACACCCTAGGCCTCTCTAAGCCCCGTAAGGCTGGGCTACTCATCGACCCTTATACGGGCGAGATCAAGGGACGTAGCGACCGTACCCCCTTCTACTCGGTCGTCTTCCGTCTGCACCGTTGGCTCCTGGACAGCATGACGCCTGGGGACGAAGGGATCTTCTGGGGAAGGGTCATCGTCGGGACGAGTACCTTGCTCTTCGTCCTTATCCTCCTCACGGGGCTGGGGATCTGGTGGCCAAGGCGACTCAAGGGGCTAGGGGCACGACTCCGCATTGCACTACGGCATGGGCGCTACCGTCTGCTCTATGACCTACATGCTGTCGGGGGGATGTATGCTTCGCTGCTCCTACTGACGATGGCTCTCACGGGGCTGACGTGGTCCTTTGACTGGTATCACTCGGGGTTCTATGGGCTCTTTGGCGTCACCATGGAGCAGGGACACGGCGCTCCAGCCCCAGCGAAGGGCAAGCCTGAGGGGCATAATGCACAGGGTACCCCCGGAGATAAGCGCCCCGAGGGGAATGCACCTCGGGGAGAAGGTCGGGGACAGGAGGGTAAGCAGAAGCCCAAGGTGCCGAAGACCTACCGCCACTGGGAGCAGGTCTATCGCACGATCGCTTCCCGCCCGATCGCCTACAGCGAGATCAGCCTCTCCAAGGAGGAGGCACGGGCTTCGCTGGGAACGGCGAACACGCTTGGGAACAGCCTCGCCAGCGATACCTACACCTTCGACCCTGAGACGGGGGCGATCACCGAGGTCAAGCTCTACCGAGAGGCCAAGCGAGACAAGACGATACGTGGCTGGATCTATACCATACACGTGGGGGCATGGGGGGGCTTCGTGACTCGCCTGCTGACCTTCCTAGCGGCACTCTTTGGGGCAAGCCTTCCCCTGACGGGCTACTACCTCTTCATCAAACGCAAGCTTGCCCAACGACGTAGTCGAGTCAAGAGGGCTCAGGGCTAGCTTGTTTCTTCTTGGGTAGATCCGCCTCCGTCCCTTAGGAGACCCTACATAGCATATATGGGTAGCACCCCGACAGGTCGATTCAAGACCTGTCGGGGTGTTACCTTTCTTTTCCACACCTTGGGTTCCTCCCCATAGTACGGGCGTAGGGCTCGAGGACACGTGGTGGGTGTGTAGGGAGTTGTACTACCTTTGCGGTAAGCAAGTAACTATCCTATTTACATAGTCATCATCCAGTATGCAGACCATCAGACTAAACAACGGTGTAGAGATGCCACAGCTCGGCTATGGTGTCTTCCAAGTCTCTCCCGACGAGTGCGAACGCTCCGTGAGCGACGCTATCCAAGTCGGCTACCGCTCTATAGATACCGCCCAGGTCTATAGGAACGAAGAGGGTGTCGGGCGTGCTATCCGCAAGAGTGGCATCCCTCGTAGCGACTTCTTCGTCACGACCAAGGTGTGGATCTCCAACGCCGGCTATGAGCGAGCCTTGGCCTCCATCGAGGAGTCCCTGCGCCGGCTACAGACGGACTACATAGACCTACTACTCGTTCACCAGCCCTTCGGTGACTATTATGGTACGTACCGGGCTATGGAGGAGGCTTATCGTGCTGGGAAGCTGAGGGCTATCGGGGTCAGCAACTTCCTCGTGGATCGCTTCCTCGACCTCGTCCACTTCGTCGAGATTCCACCTGCCGTCAATCAGGTAGAGACGCACGTCTTCACACAGCAGCGAGAGCTCCAGCAGGTGATGCAGGAGACAGATACGAAGCTGATGTCGTGGGGGCCGTTTGCCGAGGGGAAGAACGACTACTTCCGCACTCCTACCCTCGTAGCTATCGGGGAGAAGTATGGGTGCAGTGCCGCACAGGTCGCCCTACGCTACCTACTGCAGAGGGGCATTATCCTCATCCCTAAGAGTGTACGGCGGGAGCGTATGGCACAGAACTTCGATATCTTTGGCTTCACGCTGGACGCCGAGGATATGGAGCGTATCGAGGAGCTCGATACCCACAAGCCCCTCATCGCGGATCATCGTGATCCCGACTATGTCCGCCTCCTCATCGGGATTAGCCTCTAGGAGCAACTACGCCTCCCCTCCCGCTCAGAGAAGAGCGAGAGGGGAGGCGTGTATATACTCTTATAGTGGGTATGAGGGGCGACTAACGTCCAGAGCGGATGCGCTCATCGAAGGCCGTGAGGGCGGCCTTCGCTCCCTCGCCCATAGCGATGACGATCTGCTTGTAGGGTACGGTCGTACAGTCCCCTGCAGCATAGATGCCCTCTACGGAGGTGCGGCAGCGTTCGTCGATGACGATCTCGCCACGGCGCTGCTCTACGAGCCCCTCGAAGGGCTTGGTGTTCGCTGCTAGCCCGATCTGTACAAAGAGACCATCTAGGCGAAGTGTCTCTTCATCCCCTCCATCTCGGGGGGCGATACGTAGCCCGACGACACTCTTCCCATCACCTAGCACCTCGCGGGTAGCGATACCACGGCGCACCGTGACGTTGGGCAGCTGTGCGAGCTTCTCCTGTAGGACGATGTCGGCACGGAGCTCATCCATGTACTCCAGTACGACGACACTGCGGCAGATACCTGCTAGGTCGATAGCGGCCTCGATCCCGGAGTTACCCCCACCGATGACGGCGATGTCCTTGCCCTTGAAGAAGGGACCATCGCAGTGGGGGCAGAAGGCGACCCCACGCCCGATATACTCGGCCTCACCGGGCACCCCGAGCTTGCGCCACGAGGCTCCTGTGGCGAGGATGACCTGAGGAGCTACGAGGGTCTCACCGAGCGAAGTCTTGACCTCCTTCGTAGAGCCTACGAGTTCGATACCGGTGACCTGACGGCTCTCCAGCAGGGCAATCCCGTACTGCTCAGCATGACGACGTAGGTCCGAGGCGAGCTGTGTCCCCGTGGTGGAGACGACGGAGGGGATATTCTCGATGCCCGTCGTCTCATTGACCTGACCACCGATGCGCTCGGCGACGACGGCGACACGGAGCCCCTTGCGAGCCGAATAGATAGCCGAGGCGATCCCTGCTGGGCCAGCCCCGACGACTATGAGGTCTAGCTCCCGGCGCTGTCCCTCTAGCTCCGTAGGACGAGAGCCCACACGCTGCTCTAGGGCTAGGAGGAGCTCCCCGAGGGTAGCCTTACCTACATGGATCAGCTCCTCACCCATATAGACAGCGGGGACAGAACTAATACCTAGACGCTCGACCTCCTCAGTATAGATAGCTCCATCGACCATCTCGTGCTCGATCCCCTCGTTGTAGAGGGCTAGGAGGTTCAGTGACTGCACCACCTCGGGACAATTCGTACAGGTCAGCGAGGCATAGGTCGTCAGCTTCAGGGGTGTATTCAGTGCCTGGATGCGGGCGATGAAGGCCTCGTCGGGGAGGTTGCGCCCCTGCCCGTCGGCGTTGAGGACGGCGAGGATCAGGGAGGTGAACTCGTGCCCTGAGGGGATCGCGCGGAAGGTGATACCAGTCTTCTGTCCATCACGTAGGAGTGTGAGGCAAAGGCGATCACTGGCCTTGTCCTCGAGGGTCAAGCGATCACTCACGGAGGCGAAGTCAGTGATCATCGCCAGGAGCTCATCGCCCTTGGCACCTGTGGGGCGCTCGACGAGGAGCGTATAGGAGTGGCGCAGCTCGGCGAAGAGCGTGCGTAGCTGATCAAGGATATTCTGTTCTAGGTACATTGTATAAGATATGTCTAGTGTTTGGGGTAAAAAAAGGGGAGAGGACAGCCCATAGACCCATGGGCTATACCTCTCCCCGTATGGTATTCCTCGGCCTAAGGGGGGTATCGTGATGTGCCTAATACCGACTCCTAAGGTGCGGGGACTACGTGCCTCGGGTAGGGGGCTACCCGCTCTGCACGGCTAGGCGAATGCTAGGGAGACTAGATCTTGCCTACGAGGTCGATGCTGGGCTTGAGCGTAGCATCGCCTTCCTTCCACTTAGCGGGGCAGACCTGACCTGGGTGCTCGTAGACGAACTTTGCAGCCTTGACCTTGCGAAGGAGTTCGCTAGCGTCACGTCCGATACCGTTGTCGTGGATCTCGGCGATCTTGACTTCACCCTCGGGGTTGAAGAGGAACGTCCCACGATAAGCCTGGCCAGACTCTTCGCTGAGTACCTCCATAGCGTAGGACAGTTCGAAGGTCATATCAGCTAGCATCGTGTACTGTACACGTGCGATCGTATCCGTAGCATCGGCCCAAGCCTTGTGTACGAAGTGTGAGTCGGTGCTGATGGAGTAGATGTCTACGCCCAGTGCCTGAAACTCTTCGTAGTGATCTGCTAGGTCAGCTAGCTCCGTGGGGCAGACGAAGGTGAAGTCCCCGGGATAGAAGAAGAAGATGCTCCACTTACCCTTGAGGTCCTCGTTCGTTACTTCGAAGAAGCCCTTATCCTTGCGGTAGGCATTGACCTTAAACTCGGGCATCTGGCTATTGATAATGCTCATTGCTGTTTTGTTGTTAAGTGATGATAATTCTATCGTTCTCTCTGTTTTACGATGCAAAGATACGTCAAGCCCTGCGCCCCTCCAATTGCCTCCATTTATCCCCCCATATACAATATTAATTACGACCGCTACGCTCACCCTACCCCGAAACAAATATCCCCCACTGCTCACCGTAGCAGTGGGGGATATTCGCTCGTGGGGGGGGATGCTAGCGGGTAGCAGGGCGGTAGATAGACCACCCTGTAGCGTAGAAGTAGGGATAGGCATCCTGGAAGACCTCCGTATCCTGATAGAGGATATCGGCTATGAGTAGAGGACTGATCCCACTATACTTCGCCGAGACGACGTACAGCAGTGGATCTGTCGGGCTCTGGGCTACGATGTCGAGTAGCAGGCGTGACGAGTACCACTTCAGGATCTCTATGCTCTCTGGCTTGGCCAGCCGGACGCAGATGGCGTCGGTGAGCCCTCGCTCTTCGTTCGCCTGGGTGAGGTAGAAGGGCACTCGGTAGACCGAGATCTTGCTGTCTGGTACGGCTGTGTGCTTGGTGACGACCCAGTAGAGCTGCTTGTCTAGGGCATCCAGGTCCTCCTTCTTCTCGGTGGGTCTACTCCCTCGGTGGATGATCTTCTTGGTGTCCTCCATCAGCTTGCCTGCGGCATAGATACCCTTGGACTCGTCTACGGCGGGGAGCTTGCTGGGGTCGTCGAGCTTGATGACGGTGTAGTACTTCGTGTCGTTGCGCAGCAGAGCCTTCTGTAGGTGCTTGACCTGTCCGTCCTTGACCTCACGGATCCAGTAGTATCGCTCGTTGGGATTGCCTCGTCTGAAGCGATAGATGCAGTTACTGATATGCCGTATGCGTATCTGCTCGGGGGTGAGAGGCTCGGGCTTAGGGTTGTCACTCCCTAGACACGAGCTGAGGGTCACCACTGCGCAGAGCACGGCGAATGTTAGGGATAGGATATTTCTCTTCATAGCTCAAATAAAGTATGTGTTGATGAACATGAATGGGGCAGGCTGCAGGGGCTGTGTATCTGTCTCCTGCCCGGGTCTTACTTTTACAACGTACGGGCAAGCGCTCTTAATATCCTCTCGGCCTAAAAAAAAGGGTGAACTCCCGTGAGAGTTCACCCCTTGACTTGCCTAGTTCAGTTTTAGGCTTAGGACGGAGAATGGGAAGCGCAGAGGCTTGTCGAAGGCGACTTCATTGACGCCGAGGAGCTCTATCGTAGCCTTGAGGGTAGTCCCCTCAAGTCGTGCCTCAGTCACTCGAAGTCTAGGGGCTAGGAGGTAGATGTCTCGCCCCTTATCATCGCCACTGACACCCGAGAGGAGGAGCTGCGAGCCACCAGCGAGCTGCTTCTGCCCCCACACGAGGTTCTGCGGATTACCTGGGTACCTGAATACCCATTGGGTCTTCGTGATCCAGTTCTCTAGCCCACGATTGAGGAAGGCAGAGAGGTCTTCCTTCTTGTTCCATCCCTTGAGCTTCGTACTCATCGTCTCGATGAATTCGCTGTCGTGGCTGATGTAGAGATCCTTCTCTAGGTTCGTGAGGGGCTTGAAGCCCGAGACGGTGAAGGGGATCGTAGCGATCACATGATCGGCACCCGCCCCCTGACGATGGAGCTCGATCGTGAAGGAGAGCGTGTTGGCACTGCTCTGCTCCTGCTTGCTATCACTCTTGAGGAGGGCTGCATATCGTCTCGTATCGTAGGTGATGAGGGAGGAGATGTAGAGGTCAAGGTACTCATAGATCCCTCGCATGTAGCGTGTGGGGGGGAAGTCCTTGTTGAGGGGCAGGCGCTGGGCGTAGTAGTCGTTGATGTTCACCTCTAGGCTGCGTGCAGCGTCACTGCTTGTACCCTTATAGATGGTCTTGAAGGTGAGTTCACCAGAGCCAGAGGCCTTGGTGCTGTACTTCACCTCCTTGAGCTGGAGACTCTTGATTTCCTCGGTGGTGAGCTCGTACTGCTCCCCAGAGGCACTGGAGGAGTAGAAGCGTACGTATGGGGCAAGAGCCTCAGCGGTGAACCAGTCGGCCTTACCATCTAGGTAGAGGGCCTCTAGCTCGATCCCTCGCAGGTAGACCTCGGGGGCAACACGCCAGGCGACCTGCATCCTGCGCCCGAGGGTGGCGTCATCAGGACGCTGCACTTGCTTGAAGCCCGAGAGCTGATAGCTCCCGGTGAAGGCCTTGCCATTGATTAGTCCCTTCGTGACCTCGAGGGTGAAGGAGCCTTGACTAGAGTTGCTATTCGTAATCTTCGTCTGTAGGATCTGGATCCGCTTGCCTCCGATAGTCTTCTCCCCGGTGGTAGCGGTGATCTTGGTCTCGGCGACGGTAATATCTGCCGTCTTGTCCAGACCGTAGTAGGCCTCTACCTCAGCGAGGCTCACCGTAGGTACTCCAGGCTGAGGGGTAGGGGTCGGTGTGGGGGT
>NZ_CAJPPN010000034.1 GCF_905372525.1 uncultured Porphyromonas sp. | reverse complement strand
GAAGAGAGGGGGCGATGGCGGGGGTGACGAAAAGTTTTTGAGTTTGGGGGAGAGGGCATTGTGATATGTACCTATGGGGGTGATTTGGTGGGACAAAAAGTCTGCTCTACCTTTGTCATGTCGAGAGGGAAGGAGCTCAAGGCGAGACCCTCATATCGGTTGCTCACGCTATATATATTCAGTGGTGCACCCCCGAGAGCAGGCGACTGAGATCTCCCGCCCTGTAGCACACAGCTCTCCCCACTCGGCACGAGGTAATTCTATTTATTCATTTTATATACTCATAGACCATGATTGAGTTTCAAGTCAAGTCCAAGAAGGCAACTCTTGGCAAGAACAAGGGTCAGACGATCTACTTCGCACAGCGTCGTACCCATCCCCGTAAGAGTCTAGCGGATATCGAGCGTTCGATCGCCTTTGCCACGACGCTCACCCGAGCGGATGTCCGGGCGTGTATCGTCGCCCTCACCGATATCGTAGAGGGCTACCTACAGGATGGCTTTGCCGTCGACCTCGGGGAGCTCGGGATGCTCTGCCTGATGATCTCCTCCCGACAGTCGCTCAAGGAGGAGGACGTCACCGCCCAGACGCTCCGTACACCACGTGTCCGCTACTTCCCCAAGTCAAAGCTCCGACGTGCAGCCCATGCTGCTTCGCTCAGCGTCGATAACCCCAAGGCCAAGGGCGCAAAGACCCCGTCGAAGCCCCAGAAGCCCGGAGGTGGAGGGGTAGGGATTTAGTCCCTCGCCCGCTATAGACGAGCTTAGCACAGAGTAGTAGCCCCATCCTCCCCGCTGGAGGGTGGGGCTACTAGCCCTTAGAGAGGGGAGGGCTGAGGTTCGGGGGGATATGGGTTTGCGAGAGGCCGAGTGTTCCAGGGCGGAGAGGCTCGGATGATTAGTCTAGTTCGCCTCGTGCCCTATGTGAGGGACGGACATGGCGGGGGATGGGGGACGTAAAATTCAGTACCTTTGCTGAACGTTGTAGGCCTACACTGCGCACTCATACGCTCGATACGTCATAGACGGCTCTAGAGAGCCGGGAGGCGGAGAGCTATCCCTCCCCTAGGACTCACTCGGGAGGTGCTGGATGAGCGGTGTGGCTAGAACGCCCCCCGAACTCAGTAGGTGAGGAGCTGTGCGTATGCCCCCATGGGAGCTCGCCCCCTCACCGATATAATATATAGGTAGGAGAGTACAATCCCCTACCGCCAATACGTGACATTCGATGGACTATAAGACCACAACGGCGAACATGGGCTGCTGTGCGATGACCCCAGGAGGATGCGAAGGCTGTAGTATGAACCCGATGAGTACCTACGACTGGCTGTGCGACATCCCGGAGTCCCTACAGAGCTCTGACCTCGTCGAGGTGCAATTCAAGAATACCCGCAAGGGATACTATATCAATAGCGAACGGATCGAGCTCTACAAGGGCGACATCGTCGCCGTCGGCTCTACCATAGGACACGACATCGGGCAGGTGACCCTCACCGGCAAGATGGCAGAGCTGGCGATGAAGAGCCACCGCTACCACCCCGACAAGGGCGAGTGGATGCACGTCTACCGTGTAGCTCGTGCTAGCGATCTGGAGCGCTGGGAGGAAGCTAAGCGCCGAGAGGAGCCGACGATGATCCAGGCTCGCCAGATAGCGGCTAGCCTCGGGCTGGAGATGAAGATCGGCGACGTGGAGTACCAGGGAGATGGCAACAAGGCGATCTTCTACTACATCGCAGACGGCCGAGTGGACTTCCGTCAGCTCATCCGAGTACTCGCCGATACCTTCCACGTGCGGATCGAGATGAAGCAGATCGGTGCTCGCCAGGAGGCCGGCCGTATCGGTGGGATTGGCCCCTGTGGGCAGGAGCTCTGTTGCTCGCGCTGGATGTCCTCCTTCTCCTCGGTCAGCACGAGTGCCGCCCGGGTGCAGGACGTGACGATGAACCCCCAGAAGCTCACGGGAATGTGTGGCAAGATCAAGTGCTGTATGAACTTCGAGGTGAATGCCTATGCCGAGGCTCAGCGTAGCCTCCCTGACCGGGAGGTCGTCCTAGAGACCCGTACAGGGAGCTACTATCACTTCAAGACTGACCACTTCCAGCGACAGATCACCTACAGTACGGTGCGCAATGCCCCCGTACATCTGGTGACGATCTCCGCCGAGCGTGCCTTTGAGGTCATCGCCCAAAACAAGAAGGGGGAGCGTCCCGAGAGCCTCGAGCAGCACCCCGAGGGGCACCGCTCGGGAGCTCAGTCCCGAGACATCCTGGCCGATAATAGCCTCACCCGCTTCGATGGCGGGCGCAAGGGGCGCCGTGGAGGCGATCGACCTCGACACCACGAGGGGAGCCAGCGGGAAGCCTCACGGGGCGATCGCTCTGGGGGGAGACACGAGGTGCGCCAGTTCCGCAGTCCCCGCACCCGCCGAGCGGAGGGGGAGCAAAGTCCTAGCCCCACCCGAGACCCACAAGACGAAAAGTAAGCCCTACCCCTAGAGCTGTACGATGATGAGACTATTGCCCCGAGCACACCATCTCCCCCGAGTCCTCCTCTTCCTAGCCCTCTGGATAGGAGGTGCGGGGTGCTATCAAGCAGCGGAGGAGGGAGACTACTATGCCTTCTACGACCTCCCCCGTGGAGTCTGGCAGGGCAATACGAGCGTCCGCTTCCAGCTCCTCTTCCCCGACCGAGAGCGTCTCTACCAGATCCAGATCGCTCTGCGCCTAGATAGCCGTATCGAGAAGACGGAGCTAGCTCTGCTGGCTGAGCTCCAGCGAGGAGGGAGCACGTACTACACCGACACCCTGCGCTTCCGCCTAGCCGATCAGCCGGAGGTGTGGCTGCGCCCAGGCACGGTCTTTCACGAGTACCGAGCTGGATTGGCACGGCCTTTGCAGACGCCCTATACTGGCCTTTTCTACCTACGACTCACTCCTCTGGATCGGGTGACCCTCACAGGGGTCTCTGCCGTGGGCGTGGGGATGAAGGAACGGCCCAAAGCAAACAAGTAAGACCTATCACCGAGGCGGGTGACTGGGTGGTAGAGGGAGAGCTCCTCCCCATCCCCCCTTCGCCGAGCGCCTCACCGCAAGGATATAATGAGCAAAAAGAAGAAATCTGACGAAATGGCAGGATCAGAAGGTAAGGCTCCAGCCCTCCCTATACCCGTACTAGCGACTTACAACGAAGGCGAATCCTTCGGGGTCTCTCAGGAGGAGCTCCCCGAGGTGCTTCCCCTGATCGCCCTACGCAATATTGTCATCTACCCCGGTACCCTCGTCCCCATCTTGGTCGGGCGCAAGAAGTCCGTGGAGGTCATCCGTCAGGCTGAGAAGGAGAACCGTTGCTTCGGGGTCATCGCCCAGCGCGATGCCGCCGTCGAGGATCCAACCCTCGATGACCTCTATCCCATGGGTACGGTCGTGGAGGTGACGCAGATCATCGAGCTACCCACGGGAGACCTCTCTGCGATCCTCCGTGGTCGTCAGCGCTTCGAGCTCCGAGAGCTCCTACAGAGCGAGCCTTATCTGGCCGGACGCTACACCCTCGTCCCCGAAGAGGAGCGAGGGGGTGCCTCCGAGCGGGAGTTTGATGCACTGGTGAGTCTGATCCATGACCGTCTGATCCTCCTCCTGGAGAAGCTCTTCCCGGGGGCTCCCGCGGGCTTCATGGACACCATCCGTGCGCTCAAGAACAAGGCCTATATCATCAATCTGGCAGCGAACCTCATCGACCTCACCATAGAGCGTCGTCAGGAGGCTCTCTCGGCCGTCACCCTCAACGACCGAGGTGTGCTGGCTCTCTCCGGGCTACACGGGCAGATCGAGGAGGCAGACATCAAGGACGAGATCCTGCGCAAGACCCGCCAGGAGATGGATCAGCAGCAGCGGGAGTACTTCCTACAGCAGCAGATGCGTACCATCCAGGAGGAACTCGGCGGGGGAAACAACAGCGAGGAGGAGCTCGAGGAGCTCCGCAAGGCAGGGGAGAAGAAGAGCTGGGACAAGGCCGTCGCTGCGACCTTCGAGAAGGAGCTCCGCAAGGCCGAGCGTCTGAACCCTCAGAGCCCCGACTACTCCATCCAGATGCAGTACCTTCGCACCATCGTAGAGCTTCCCTGGGGCGTGTACAGCACGGACAACTTTGACCTCAAGCAAGCTCAGGAGACCCTAGACCGAGAGCACTACGGACTAGAGCGAGTCAAGGAGCGTATCCTAGAGCATCTGGCTGTCCTGAAGCTCAAGGGTGATATGAAGTCTCCCATCCTCTGCCTCTACGGCCCTCCAGGTGTGGGTAAGACCTCCCTCGGGCGCAGTATCGCCGAGAGCCTCGGCCGTAAGTACGTCCGTATCTCCCTCGGGGGGGTACATGACGAGGCCGAGATCCGTGGACACCGCCGTACCTATATCGGCGCCATGAGCGGACGTATCATCCAGAGCCTGCAGAAGGCTGGTACGTCCAATCCCGTCTTTGTCCTCGACGAGATCGACAAGCTCTCTAGCGACTACAAGGGCGACCCCGCCTCGGCACTACTAGAGGTGCTCGACCCGGAGCAGAACACCACCTTCCACGACAACTACCTCGATATCGACTACGACCTCAGCAAGGTCCTCTTCATAGCGACGGCCAACAATATCTCCACCATCCCTCAGGCACTGCGTGACCGTATGGAGCTCATCGAGGTCAGTGGCTATATCACCGAGGAGAAGCTACGCATCGCCGAGCAGCACCTCGTACCCAAGGAGGCCAAGGAGCACGGCCTCTCCGAGTATCCCCTACGCTTCGCCC
Organism: uncultured Porphyromonas sp.; assembly: GCF_905372525.1. GTDB lineage: Bacteria > Bacteroidota > Bacteroidia > Bacteroidales > Porphyromonadaceae > Porphyromonas. The sequence goes on along the minus strand of NZ_CAJPPN010000034.1, from coordinate 20,136 downwards.
CAGGAGCTCTGGAGACCATCATCGAGGAGTACACCCGAGAGAGTGGTGTACGTGCCCTCACCAAGAAGATAGCTGCTGTCCTGCGCAAGGTCGCTTGGGCTGTCGCCTCGGGAGACCCACTCCCCGAGGAGATCACCCCCGAGCTCGTGCACGAGTACCTCGGCAAGACCATCTACTCCCGTGATCGCTATCAGGGCAACGAGCATGCCGGGGTCGTCATCGGCCTAGCATGGACAAGTGTCGGAGGGGAGATCCTCTTCATCGAGAGCAGTCTACAGCCTGGGCAGAACGGCAAGCTCATCCTCACCGGTAGCCTAGGGGACGTCATGAAGGAGTCGGCGACGATTGCCCTCAGCTACATCCGTGCTCACGCTGAGCAGCTAGGGATTGACCTTGAGCAACTCAAGGACCGTGAGATCCATATCCACGTCCCCGAGGGCGCGATCCCCAAGGACGGCCCCAGCGCTGGGATCACGATGGTCACCTCGCTCGTCTCGGCGATCACCCGACGCAAGGTGCGCCCTCATCTAGCCATGACGGGTGAGATCACCCTGCGTGGCAAGGTGCTCCCCGTAGGCGGGATCAAGGAGAAGATCCTCGCTGCCAAACGCTCCGGGATCACCGATATCATTCTCTGTCGTGAGAACGAGAAGGATATCCTGGAGATCAACGAGAGGTACCTCGATGGTCTCACCTTCCACTATGTGGATGAGATCAGCGATGTCCTCGCCTTCGCCCTCCTCGATGAGCGAGCGGGCGAGCCTAACAAATAGAAAAACACCACCCCATGTCAGAGCAAGAGCAACGCACTGAGAGCGAGTGCCGCGCCGTACTGGAGCTTTGTCGAAGTCTCTTCGAGATGAAGCTCCACGACTACGGCGCGGCCTGGCGCATCCTACGCCCCGAGTCGCTCACCGACCAGATCTACATCAAGGCCGAACGCATCCGTAGCATCCAGATCCGAGGAGAGGCACACGTCCCCGAGGGTATAGATAGCGAGTTCGTCGGCATCGTCAACTACGGCCTCATCGGGATGATCCAGCTCGAGCTCGGGCCCGTGAGTCGCCCCGACCTCGATGCCTCTACGGCACTCTCCCTCTACGATCGCTTCGCCGAGGCCACCCTACAGCTCCTGCTGTCCAAGAACCACGACTACGGTGAGGCGTGGCGCAACATGCGTCTCTCCTCGATGGTCGACCTCATCCTCTCCAAGGTCTATCGCACCAAGCAAATCGAGGATCACAAGGGAGAGACCTTCGTCTCGGAGGGTATTGACGCCAACTATAAGGATATGGTGAACTACGCCCTCTTCTGTCTCGTCAAGCTATCGGAGAACTAACGTGATCAGCCCGCGTCTCATCCTCGCCGAGATAGCCCGTGTCCTCACGGGAGTCGTCCTGATCGTCTCGGGGCTACTCAAGGCGATCGACCCCGTGGGCTCAGCCCTGAAGATCGGGGAGTACCTCGCCCCCGTCCTCGATGAGCGCTGGGCCTGGAGCTCCCTGATCACCCTCACACTCTCCTTCGTGCTCTGTGCAGGGGAATTCTTGCTCGGAGCCTTCCTGTTGATGGGGATCTACCGGAGGCTGTCGGCACGTCTGTCCGTCGCCTTCTTCGCGGGGATGACGCTCATCTCGCTGTACTCACTCTTGGCTGATCCCGTGAGTGACTGCGGTTGCTTCGGGGATGCTATTCACCTGACGCCACTAGAGACGCTCCTAAAGAACCTCCTACTCCTGCCCCTCTCCTACCTCGTCCTAAGGGATGCACGTGGGCTGAGACACCTCTACTCTCGGCGGGAACGTTGGCTCCCCGCCGTCCTCGCTGTCGTGGGGATCGTGGTCTTCATGGAGCGAAACTACCGACACCTACCCCTCGTGGACTTCCGTCCCTACCGTGTGGGGACGAACCTCGGGGAGGCAATCGCCGAGGAAGACTCTACTCTCCAGGCGCGCCTACTGGCCTCCACCCGCTACCTCTACGAGCGGGGAGGAGTGACGAAGGCCTTTACCCCCGAGAACCTCCCCGACTCCTCCTGGCACTTCGTGAGGGTACAGGACGGAGAGGATGCTACGTATAGGGCCAAGTATGACTTCGCTCCGATGGACAGCCTCGGGAACGTCTGCTCAGAGGCGCTCCTCACGGATCCTGGGGTGACACTCCTCCTGCTAGCCCCACACTGGAGCCGAGCTAGTGAGGGGAGTATCGACGAGATCAACGAGCTCTATACGCAGAGCCTCTCGATGGGGTACCGCTTCTATGGTGTGACGGCCTCCTCGACCGAGGAGATCGCAGCCTGGCGTTACCTCACGGGGGCGAGCTACCCGATGCTCCATATGGATGCGACCCCTATCCGTACGATGATACGTGCCTATCCGGGGCTCCTCGTCCTACGTGGAGGGCAAATCATCGACAAGCGCTCCTACGTGGATCTCCCTACGGTGGAGGAGGTCACTCACTACCTGTACCGCCTCAGAGAGCCCGACTATATTGCCCCTGCCCCTTCGCTCGCACGCTCCTATCTCTTGCTGGCTTGGGGGATACTCCTTATCCTTGGCTTCCTGCGCTTCTGGGCGAGGAAGCTCCACCTAACGCTCTACCTCAAGAAGCGTATACATTATCCATATAAACGAAAAAGATCAATGAGAAAGAACATCGTCGCTGGCAACTGGAAGATGAATAAGACCCTCCAGGAGGGTACTGCCTTCATCAGCGAGCTCAAGACTGCCCTCTCTGGCAAGGCCCTGCACTGCGAGGTCATCATCGGAGCCCCATTCATCCACCTAGCCTCTATCGCTAGCCTAGCCGAAGGAAGCCCCATCGGTATCGCTGCTGAGAACTGCGCCGACAAGGCTGAGGGTGCCTACACCGGTGAGGTCTCCGCAGCTATGGTCGCCTCTACGGGTGCTCGCTACGTCATCCTCGGGCACTCCGAGCGTAGAGCCTACTACGGTGAGGACAATGCTATCCTGACGGAGAAGGTACGCCTAGCTCTGGCCAATGGTCTTACCCCTATCTTCTGCATCGGCGAGGTAAAGGAAGAGCGTGAGGCTGGCAAGCACTTCCAGGTCGTAGAGGAGCAGCTCGCTGGGACGCTCTTCTCCCTATCCCCCGAAGAATTCAGCAAGGTCATCCTCGCCTACGAACCCGTATGGGCTATCGGGACGGGGCTGACGGCTACCTCGGCTCAGGCTCAGGAGATCCACGCCCATATCCGCCACCTACTAGTCAAGAAGTACGGTGGGCAGATCGCTAACGACTGCTCGATCCTCTATGGTGGGAGCTGCAACGCTAGCAATGCTGCCGAGCTCTTCGCTCAGCCCGACGTCGATGGCGGTCTGATCGGTGGTGCTTCGCTCAGCATAGAGAAGTTCCTCCCCATTATCGAGGCCTTCCACTAAACGAGAGCTCGGGGGGACTTCCCCCTCCTCATCTATCCCCTAGGGGCTACACACCTGCCGAGCAGGCTGTGTAGCCCCTAGTCTTTTCTTCGCCTCGGGGTAGGTGGCGGGGCAAGCGTACGATCGCTCTTAGTTCTCCCCACCCCTTCGCCTCTCGGGGGATATTCTTTTATCTCCCTAGGGAGGCTATCCCTCCCTAGGGTACGCCTAAGTATTTACCCCAAGCATAGTCTAGCCGAGGGCTCTGCAGAGGATATACCTAGAGCGATGGGGTGTACACGTGGGTACACTAAAGTATACACGCGTGTATACTATAGTGTACCTGCGTGTATACTTTTTCCCTCCTAGGCGGAGGGGGTACTCAGGGTAAGTCGGCCCCTAGGATACCGTGTGGCTACCTTCGCTCTGGGCTCCTTGATTACCCAGCCCTAGGGGGGACAGAGTGAGAGACTCACGAGGGGACGGGATCCCTCCCCCCGAGGCGGAGAGGTGGGGGCTTTGAGCGTCACTATTAGGGTGCTGTAGGAGCATTAGCTGTACTTAAAGTATCTTTGCAGTTAAAGAAGCTAAAAAAAGAAATAGTGATGAAGCGATCCTATAGACCCCTTTTATTCCTTTCCCTCCTCCTTGTGATCGGGATACAGGTCGCCTCAGCGCAGGCAACCCCTACCAAGCAGCCCCATCGGAATATCCTCGAGGCTCTGGAGACCCCAGCCCCCGGCGAAGGGGTGGTCACCATCATCCAGTCCCCCGAGCTCCGCAGACTCATCGGAGTTCAGGGCTCAGCCTCCGTCCTGGGACGTGACGGCAACTACACCCTCCTCATGGGCTATCGGGTGCAGATGTTCAATAGCAACCGCTCCGGTGCCAAGGCCGAGGCCTATGCCCGTGCCGAGCAGATACGACACATCGCCCCGACGATGAGTAGCTACATCACCTACAAGGCTCCCTTCTGGCGCCTCGCCGTAGGGAACTTCGCCACTCGTGAGGAGGCTAATCAGGCTCGAGCACGCCTGGTCTCCACCCTCCCCGCCTGGGCCCAAGAGTCCTACGTCGTACGTGACAAGGTGCGCATACTCAATTATACCGAACCCAATACTCAGGAAGACTAACCACCCCCTCAATGACAACAGACGAAGAGCTCCAGTACCATTACTCCAAGATCCTCTCTCTGCTGGGTGAAGACCCCCAGCGCGAAGGCCTCATCAAGACCCCAGAGCGTGTAGGCAAAGCCATGCGCTTCCTCACCCAAGGCATGACCCAGTCCCCCCACGAGATCCTCCGCTCGGCGATGTTCAAGGAGGACTATCGGCAGATGGTCATCGTCAAGGACATCGACTTCTATTCCCTCTGTGAGCACCATATGCTTCCCTTCTTTGGCAAGGTGCACATCGGCTACATCCCCAACGGCTATATCACGGGGCTCTCCAAGCTCCCACGTGTCGTCGAGGTCTTCGCTCGTCGCCTGCAGGTGCAGGAGCGTCTGACGATGCAGATCAAGGACTGTATCCAGGAGGCCCTTAACCCCCTCGGGGTAATTGTCGTCGTCGAAGCCCAGCATATGTGTATGCAGATGCGTGGGGTGGAGAAGCAGAATTCGCTGACGACGACGAGCGACTTCACGGGCGCCTTCCGTGAGGCGAAGACCCGAGAGGAGTTCATGCAGCTCATCACCCACGGTCGCTAAGGGAGGGGCACCGCCCCCACCCCTAGGTAGATCCCTATTTAAGCCTCTAATATGACCCCATCCAAACACTTTTCCTCCGTAGTCACCTCCCTACGCTTCCCGCTGATACTGCTGGTGGTACTGATCCACACGCAGCCTGTTCCCCCCGAAAGCCTCGGGAATGACCATAGCCTCTACGTATATGTAGCTACCCTCATCAAGGAGGTCTTTACACGCATGGCAGTACCTGCCTTCTTCGTCTTCTCGGGCTACTATGCCTTCAAGGGGAAGAACCTAGAGCAGACTCCGACCTACCTCTCCGAGACCAAGAAGCGAGTATGGACGCTCATCGTCCCTTACCTAATCTGGAACCTCATCTTCATCCCCGCCTCTATCGCTAGAGAGTCGCTGGCCGCCTATGTCGGACTTCCTAGGACAGAGTCCTTTGACTTTGAGTGGGCTAAGCTCATAGACTACCTTTGGTTCGCTCCCATCAACTACCCTCTTTGGTTCGTACGAGACCTGATCGTCCTGACCCTCATCACACCCGTTATCCACTTTGTACTTAGGGTGACACGGGGATACTTCGTGCCCCTGCTCTTCCTACTCTGTGTCTTCGTCCTAGAGCCCTTCCGTATCATTGGTGCCGAGCCCAGGTCGCTACTCTTCTATTCGATAGGAGCACTCTTTGCCATGAAGGGATGGGATCCGATCGCTAAGCTCCGACCACTGGCTATCCCAAGCTTTGCGGTTTGGGCTGTCGGGACGTTCGTCCTACCTTGCCTCTTTACGAAGAGCTACTACCACATGCTGGAGCTACCCTACCTAGCCTGCTCTATCGTGGCTTGGGTCCTGATGTTTGCGACCCTCGTGGAGCGAGCACCGAAGGTCACCGCATGGCTGGAGGGAATGAATAAGTACGTCTTCTTCATCTACGCAGCTCATGCGATCCTGATTATTGGCTTTGCACGCTCCCTCGTTGGGCGTATCTCCTTCCTATCGGGGACGGATATAGGCCTGATCCTCTCCTACTTCATCGTCGCAGGTATTACGCTCGTCACTGTGCTCATCGCCTACTGGGTGCTGGCACGAATTGCCCCTAAGGTTCTATCCTTCCTCTGCGTTGGACGGGCTTCGTAGCCGAAGGGGTATACCTACCGAAGCATTCCCCCTACAGCATCCGTCCTAGCCTCAGCGCTACGTAGGCTACGACAGCCCCTCACGACATACCGACCTCATGCCCCCACCCCTAGCATAGGGTGGGGGCATGAGGTCGTCGGAGTCCTCTGGGGGCGGGAGGTGTGACCCTCGGGGGGAAGGTATTCGCTGGCACGACGGAGTGTCGTATCTTTGTAGGGGACAAACAAATCCAAAAGATTGATGAAGCAAAACTTAACCTATAAAGAGGCTGTCACCCGACTAGAGACGATCGTACGCCAGATCGAGCAGGATAGCCCCGATGTGGATGAGCTCACGAAGCTCGTCGCCGAGGCGGTAGAGCTAACGAAGTTCTGCCGGCAGAAGCTCACCCATGCCGACCAGCAGCTCACCACCCTGATGGCTGACCTCACGGAGGATCCCGCACAGCAGCGTACCGAGTCCTCCACAGCGAAGAGCTAACCCCATCTACCCCTAGAACCATGGCACCCAAGAAAGCTAAGCACCCCAATATGCTCCCCCGCTATGCCGTCATCGTTGCTGGTGGTAGGGGCGAGCGGATGCAGAGTGACATCCCCAAGCAGTTCCTCCCCCTAGGCGGACGACCCGTACTCATGCACACGCTGGAGCGCTTCCAGGGGCTTGTAGAGCGGATCGTCCTAGTCCTACCCCGTGACCAAATCTCTCAGTGGGCTAGGCTCTGTGGCGAACATGACTTCACCCTCCCCCATACCCTTGCCCTCGGGGGGGCGACACGCTTTGAGTCGGTACGCAGTGGGCTGGCAAGCCTACCAGCTAGTGGCCTCGTGGCGATCCACGATGGGGTACGGCCCTTTGCCTCCCGTTCGCTTATCGAGGCTTGCTTCACCACCGCCGAGGTCAGTGGTGCAGCTCTGCCCGTGATCCCTATCTCGAATAGTCTGCGTCGGCGCTCCTCCGAGACCGAGAGTGTCGCTATCGACCGCTCTAGCTACGTCGCCGTGCAGACACCGCAGACCTTCCGCCTGGATCGGATACGAGCGGCCTACGAGATCCCCTATTCCCCTTCCTTCACGGACGACGCCTCGGTCTACGAGGCTGCTGAGAAGGGGACAGTGAGCCTCGTACGAGGAGAGGTAACCAACATCAAGCTCACCACAAGCCTGGACCTCAAGCTCGCAGAGCTACTCCTGCAGAGCCCCCCTTCGCCTTAGTACCCGTATGGACATCCTCCAGACTCCTCTGACTTACCTCCCGGGGATTGGCCCGAAGCGAGCTACGGTACTCGCCGAGGAGCTGGATCTGTACACCTACCTTGACCTCCTACACTACTTCCCGACCCGCTATGTGGATCGCTCCCGAGTCTATACCATCAGAGAGCTACGAGGGGAGATGCCCAGCATCCAGCTACGTGGCTATATCCGAGATTACAAGGAAGTAGGCGAAGGGCGAAAGAAGCGACTCGTAGCGTATTTCACCGATGGCACGGGGACAATCGAGCTGGTTTGGTTTCGCTCGCTCTCCACGATCCAGCGTCTCTATCCCGTAGGACAGGTTTATCTCATCTTTGGCAAGCCTGTATTCTTCAATGGTTCGTACAGCATCAACCATCCCGAGGTGGACGAGGAGAGCCGTGAGCAGGCTGTCAGCGGGGGCCTTATGCCGATCTACCCGCTCACCGAGAAGGTCAAGCGTATAGGCATCGCCAACCGACAGATGCGACAGCTCCTCTACATCCTGCTGGAGGCTTGTCGTAGCGTGATCCGAGAGACCCTCCCCGAGCATATCATACAGCGAGCCCAGCTCATCCCGTACAGTACGGCGATCCAGCAGATACACTTCCCTGAGGGCAATACGGAGCTCGAGGCGGCACGACGCCGTCTGAAGTTCGACGAGCTCTTCTTCATCCAGCTACGGCTCCTCGGGATGAAGAACGAGCGGAAGTTGGCTTCGCCGGGCTTCCCTCTGCCCCGTGTCGGCGAAGCCTTCCGTGGGCTATACAGCTCTCTGCCCTTTGACCTGACGGGGGCACAGAAGCGGGTGATCCGTGAGATACAGACCGACGTCGTCAGTGGCCGGCAGATGAATAGACTGGTACAGGGGGATGTGGGCAGTGGTAAGACCCTCGTGGCACTCTTCGCCATGCTCCTTGCCCTAGATAACGGCTATCAGGCCTGCATGATGGCTCCGACGGAGATCCTTGCACGCCAGCACTTCCTCTCCCTCACAGAGCTCCTCGCCCCACTGGATATAGAGGTAGGGCTACTCCTAGGCAGTACGAAGAAGCGGGAGCGCACCAAGCTACACGAAGGTCTGCGTGATGGCTCCCTTCGGATCATCGTCGGTACGCATGCCTTGCTGGAGCCTGTGGTGCAGTTCCACCGCCTAGGGCTCGCTGTGATCGACGAACAGCATCGCTTCGGGGTCGTCCAACGCTCGGGGCTATGGACGAAGAACGAATCCCAGCACCCACATATCCTCATCATGAGCGCCACACCTATCCCACGTACGCTGGCGATGACGCTCTACGGAGACCTCGACATATCCGTCATCGACGAGCTCCCCCCAGGGCGCAAACCGATCCAGACGTACCACCAGCCCGAGAGCCATATCTTCGAGGTCTATACCTTCCTCGAGCGGCAGATAGCTGAGGGCAGGCAGGCCTACGTCGTCTTCCCCATGATCGAGGAGAACGAACGGGAGGAGATACGAGCCCTAGAGGAAGGACTTGTGCGCTACAGAGAACGTTTCCCCGAGTACACGATCGTGATGGTGCACGGCAAGATGAAGCCAGAGAAGAAGGACGAGGAGATGCGTCGCTTTGCCTCGGGCGAGGCGGAGATTATGCTCGCTACGACGGTTATTGAGGTTGGGGTCAATGTCCCCAATGCCTCCGTCATGGTCATCGAAGGGGCTAATCGCTTTGGCCTCTCACAGCTGCACCAGCTCCGAGGACGAGTAGGGCGAGGGGCTAGCCAGAGCTACTGCATCCTCCTCACGGGCAACGAACTCGGTGAGGATGCCAAGCGACGGATAGCGATCATGGTCGAGACCAACGACGGCTTCGAGATCGCCGAGGAAGATATGCGTCTGAGGGGCTTTGGGGAGATCGATGGCACACGTCAGAGCGGGCAGCAGCTGAGCCTGCGTATCGCCAACCCCGCCCTAGATGGAGCGATGGTGCAGTACACCCGAGACCTCGCCGAGGAGATCCTCGCCGAAGATCCCACCCTTACCCTAGCGAAGAACGAGCCCCTCCGTCAGCGCCTCGACGCCCTCTACCACGAGCATCCCAGCTGGAGCCAAATATCCTAGGGCGGGAGAAAACGAGAGTAAGTTCACGCTCCTTCCTTCCCTAAGACCTCCCCAAATACAATGACCGCCGATAACGTATCAGACGCTATCGGCGGTCGTTGTATTTGGGGTGCTAGGCTATTCCTCTCCCTTGTCCTTGCCTTCGCTGCCGAAGGTCTGGAGAGGGGTGAAGCGGCGAGGACGGGTGCGCTCCCGCCCTTCTTCGTCTCGGTACTTGAAGCGGTCGTTGGGCCACAGCCCCGCACGTTCTTCACGGGCTTTGCCCTCGGGACGAGGAGATGGGGTGCGCTTGGGGCGTCGCTCCTTCGCTCCTTCGTCTGCGAAGTCGTAGCGTCTCTTGGGTCGATCCTCTCGCTCACGACGGGGACGATCGTCACGATCTCTGCGAGGACGCTCCTCCCAGTCTCTACGAGGGCGGTCGGAGGCGGATCGGCGGGGGCGGTCACTACGCTCTCCCCTAGGACGGTCACTGCGCTCACCCTTGGGATGCTCGGGGCGGAAGGCTCGGTCTCGCTCCCGATCCCTGCGCTTGAAGTCATCCCGCTTGCCTGCGAAGAGTTCGTAGGCTCTTAGCTCACACTCCAGAGCTCCATTGAGGAGCTTGTGGCGAGCACTATGTCGCAGCCCAATATGGTCGAAGTGCTCGGGACGGTAAGCCAAGATCCAAGCTGTAGAGCCTGCATAGTTGTGCTTCAGTCGCTCCCCGATCATGCTGTAGAGCTCCTCGGCATCACGCATCCGAAGGCGCTCGCCATAGGGCGGGTTCGTGACGATGAGTGCGGGGGCTTCGGGAGCAGGGCACTGCTGCATCGAGCGGTGCAGGATGGTAATATCGTCTGTGAGACCTGCTGCACGGACATTGTGACGTGCTATCTGGACAGCCTCCATAGAGCTGTCGGAGCCGTAGATATGGTGTGCAAAGGTGCGTTCGCCTGAGTGATCAGCCTTGATCTGCTCGAAGAGCTCGGCATCGTAGTCTCTCCACCGCTGGAAGGCGAAGCCCCGCTTGCGGAAGGAGCCTGGAGCGATCCCACGAGCGATCAGTGCAGCCTCCACCAGCAGAGTCCCTGAGCCACACATAGGGTCGATGAAGTCTGTCTCCCCACTCCATCCTGCCATCAGCAGGATACCAGCGGCGAGGACTTCGCTCATCGGAGCCTCGGTCTGTGCCATGCGCCAGCCACGCTTGTGCAGGCTCTCGCCCGAGCTGTCGAGGGCTAGGGTGACCTCCTCATGCGAGATGTGGATGTGGAAGAGTAGGTCAGGATTGTCTAGACGTACCGTGGGTCTTGTGCCGTGCTTCTCACGGAAGTAGTCCGCTAGAGCGTCCTTGGCTCGGTAGCCAGCGTACTTGCTGTGGGTGAACGTCTCCGAATAGACAACGGTATCGAAGGCGAAGGTGTCGGTAGGGCGCATCCATTGTCCCCAGTCGATCCTGCGTAGCTCCTCGTACAGCTCATCAGGTGATGAAGCGTGAAAGGAGGCTATGGGGCGAAGAATACGCAGTGCCGTACGCAGGTGGTAATTCGCCTTGTAGAGCATCTCCTTACTGCCTGCGAAGGAGACCATTCGGCGTCCTTCCTCGATGTCGGTCGCTCCCAGCGTCTCTAGTTCCTTGGCAAGGACGGGCTCCAGTGACTGGAGCGTCTTTGCGATCAATCTATAGTTTTCTTCCATTTTGTCTTTATTACTCATTCCTCTCGGGTGAGTGGGTGAGGCATATCCCTATTGGAGAGGATAATCTAGTGGTAGGGTAGAGCCTGCGTTGATAAGTAAGAGGAAAAGGTCAGGGGTAGACGCTACAACCTCAAAATCGCAATCTATAGCCCTATCCGGTTGTCTTGGTTTTAGAGAATTGTAACTCTAGGTTGGCCCTTCCTTTGTGTACCTACATACATCCTGTGATCCTTCCTCTAGGGAATAATCCCATATTCGCGGAGTTTAATTGGGGGAATAGTACCGCTCTGTCGGACTGCATCTAGGACATAGCCTAGGTGCTCAGGGGTTAGCTCTCCGCATAGGGTATTTGTAGATAGCTGAGAGGCTGGTACAGACATCAGAGTGGAACAGTCGATGAAGCTATCATGGGAAAGGAAGGTATAGAAGGCCTTGGGGATAGGGTATTGATACATCTGTATATGTACGGGGAGTTTTTGATTTATCCTTGAATTGAATACAACTCCTCCATACAAACGCCCAGCCTTATCTCGTCCGAGGACGACAAAGTACTTGTTCCGGGATGGATAGCCATCCTTTGGTGTGATACCATTCGTTTTCCCCATCGTGATGTAGTGGATTGAGCCTATAGAAACGATCTCAGACATCGTTATTGCATAGCCTTTTCGGCGGCCTGCCATTCTAGCTGTTCTCGTAGATAAGGAAGCTCCTCTTGGTCCAACCCACCCTCACGGGCAATCTTCTCAGAGCTAATCACCTTAGAAGGGGGTGTATCCCTCCACGCATCCCTATGGGATAGCTCCATGAGATCGTGGAAACTTTTGGTGGAGTAGGTCGTGATAGCTTCGTCTAACGTTTCCATCTCATGCCTTGCGATGTAGTCCATATCTGGACTCCTGCGGGGTAAGAGCACAGTTGGAGCATCTTCTCCTGCAGACCGAACGCTCTCCCATAGAGCTTTAGAGAGGGGGAACTTACCCATCCGATCTCGGACGGCATCATAAAGGGCTGTAGGTACTGGACCATAGGGTAGGGCACAGAAGTCGTCCTCTACCATCTTTCGGCAGTACTTGGCAAGGTATGTTCGCTCGGCAAAGTAGAGGATCTTGAAGATGCGATAATAGTCTAGTCCTCCAGTCTTCTGCAGGATATATAACACCTTCTCTAGGAGCGATTGCTGGGCAAGAGAAAGATTTGTATTCATACTTACATTGCGGGAGGCCGCTCCCTTTAGTCCTATTATTACACGTAACTATTGCACAGACAAAGGTAGAGAATAATCTAATGAGATATTCCATCCCCTAGTCTGCGGGGTATCCCCCCCCCCCAATATATAACGTACCTAGCCACTATACCGAGATAGGGCTACTATCAAAGAGCGCAGCAAAGAGGAGTAAAGCAAGTGCCTCGGTGGAAGGGCTTAGTGAGGCAATCTAATGGGGTAGATCTACCCTCGGGGCGGGGCAAACTCTACCCCACTGTGCAAGATAATAAAAGAATGTCAGCGATACACAAGCCTAACGGCTTACGACCAACTGACATTCACTTAGCTTCTATCTCGTCGGGATACCAGGATTCGAACCTGGGACCCCCTGCTCCCAAAGCAGGTGCGCTAACCGGACTGCGCTACATCCCGTACGGTGTCTCCCTGACAAACTAAGTAACGCTTCCTCTTGGGAAGCGTTTCCTTATCCTGGCGGTATGGACGGGACTCGAACCCGCGACCCCCTGCGTGACAGGCAGGTATTCTAACCAGCTGAACTACCACACCAGTGTTCGTTTGTCGCTTTGACGGTGCAAAGATAGTAATTTTTTCTTTACGTTGTCTCGCAAGGATTCGAACCTTGACAAACAGAACCAAAACCTGTTGTGCTACCATTACACCACGAGACAAGCCCTAATCACTCTGTAGCCTCACGGAGGGCGCACCCCTCCCAGCTACAAAATGCGGTGCAAAGATAGCGCTTTTCGCCGAATACGCAAGGTCGCCCGTGCCCACTACCTCGCTCTGCTTATACACTCAGCAGTGAAGGGCGGTAGGGACTCTGTAGCCCTACCGCCCTTCACTGCTGGGGGGGGATTGTATTTCGTTGGAGAAGCGAGGGGTGTGGAGCGGGTTGGAGGGGCGAGGGTGGGGGCGAGGTGCCTACCCTCGGCCTAGGGGTGCTAGGCGCGGAGCTCGGTCTCGATCTCGGCGATGCGGGCACGAAGCTCTGCCTCGTGCTCGATGCGCCCCTCGATGGTCTTCACCCCATGCATGACCGTGGTGTGGTCACTGCGGTTGAGGAGCTTGGCGATGGCCTTGTAGGAGGCGTTGGTATGCTTCTTCACCAGATACATCACGACCTGTCGGGGGAGGGCAAGCTCGGCCTTGCGGGAGGAGGTGCGGAGCTGATCGACCTCCTGCCCATAGATACGGCATACCGTCTCTAGGATGAGGTGCGGGGTGAGCTCTGGGCGGTCGATAGAGACCGTCTCCCCGACGACGCTACGTGTCGTGGCTAAATCCACGACCCCGAGGTCGTTGAAGCGGGCACGGGTGATGAGCGTGCGGATCGCCCCCTCGAGCTGGCGGACGTTGTCAGGCATATTCTCTGCGATGAACTCCACGCACTCCTCGCCCAGCTCTACGCCACTCTCGGCTACTCGGTGCTGGAGGATCTTGCGCCTCAGCTCTAGGTCTGGGCGGTCGATACGTAGCATCATGGCGCTCTGGATACGGGTCATGATACGGGTCTCCATCCCCTTGAGGTCTATGGGCGGGACGTCGCAGGTCACGATGATCTGCTTGCCGAGCATGTAGAGGTGATTGAAGATGTCGAAGAAGGCCTGCTGGGTCTTTGTCTTGCCGATGAGCCCCTGGATGTCGTCGATGATCAGTACGTCCATCTGCTGGTAGAAGTCGATGAACGTCCCACGGCCTGGGCCTCGGTTTAGGCTATCCCGGATGAACTGCGCCTCGAACTTGGAGGTCGCCACATAGCTCACCCTCAGGTCGGGGTGGAGCTCCAGAGCACGCTGCCCGATCGCCTGGCAGAGGTGTGTCTTGCCTACTCCGCTGGGCCCGTAGATGAAGAGGAAGTTCAGCGGTGCCTGCCCCGGGCGGGCGGCTGTAGCCTCGGCGATACGCAGCGCTTCTCTATTGCACGCACTCTCGTAGAAGGTGTCGAAGCGCAGGTCTGCGCTCAGGTGCGATGTGTACTCCTGCATCCTCGGGCTGGTCGAGACCTGACGGGGACGGGGGCGTACGGCCTCGGGTGTGGGCTCCAGCACGACCTCGAGCCGACCGCCGATCACCTCATCGGTTACCCGCCTGAGGAGCTCGACATGCTGCTCTAGGAGCTGCCGGAGAAAACTCTCACTCGGGACATAGAGTACCAGCGCATCGAAGGCCTCGCCCGACTCATCCTGACGGCTCTCCACACCCACGGGGCGGATCGGGGCGAACCAAGTCTGTAGTGTCTCGGGGTCGCAAGCCTGAGCTAGCAGCTGCATACAACGCTGCCAGAGGGTCTCTCCTGAAGATAAACCTTGCGTTTGCATAGGATAGGGTCTTTCGTTGTCCGTTACCAAGGGTGTAAGAGTTCTATATTTGTTCCTTATTTACAATACGTATCATCGAAGCGAGGGGGGCGCGCTGCCCAAGCAGTGCGACTCGGATGCCAACCTGTTGAAAGAGAGTTATCCACAACCAAAGGCTCTGTGTATGAGCTTTGTGCGCTGATGGCAGGGGTGTGGGTGCGCTACTTTCTGTATGCAAAGTTCCGAATAAATTGGATATAAAAAAACGTACGAAAAGTTTGCTTTTTTCGGGGAAACGATATTGTTTTTGCTATCAGATCCTTAGGTGGGGGGCTACACCCCACCCCGAGAGTGCAATTGATAACATTCTATAAATCAAATAATCGGAGCGCTAACCACATACTTACGCACAGCCTTATCCACCATCCTCTTTGTCCTCAATAGGCTAGTAACGAGTCTACTAGCATGGGGTGGGGAAAACCTTTCCACACTCCGCCCTTTGTGGGGACTTCTGCCCAAAATTGTCTCCTGTACCCCACCTTGGGAAGAAAAGGTTGTAGCTCCTTCACACCTCTTCACACCTCCCTCTTCGATCAGTGCATATACCCCCTATTTATCGCCTAGCAGTGACTATCTTGCCTCTCCGCCTTTCCGATGGGCTCCCCCTAGCCACAGGGAAATGGGGGCCGAAGACAAAGGTCTTTTCGGGGACGCTCCTGAGGAGTATAGGAGGAGGCTCTTCCGAGGCTTTTACAAGACATAACACGCTGTCGGTGCGGGGCGGGTATGTGCTCTCTTTGATAGTGAGTTAGTACTCTTGGTAAGAGCGTATGAGGGGGCTTGATGAGAGGGCATCAGTGTACACGTGTGTACACTAGAGTATACCCGCGTGTACACTCTTGTATACACGTGGGTACACAGAGGGGCTCTCGGTAAGAGCGTGAGAGGGCTCTCGGTAAGAGCGTGTAAGGGCTCTCGGTAAGAGCGTATGAGGGCTCTCGGTAAGAGCGTTGGAGGGCTCTCGGTAAGAGCGTTGGAGGGCTCTCGGTAAGAGCGTGTGAGGGCTCTCGGTAAGAGCGTGTGAGGGCTCTCGGTAGGAGTGTTAGGATGGGGCTTAGGAGGGGCATCCGAGAGGGGGAGTAGGCCTTGGTACCGCTATGAAGAGTGGAGGAGGCTAATGGGGCTTCCTTTGCCTCCTAGCTGAGTCTAGTGCCCCCCTGACCCTAGCGGGCAAAAAAAGCCTCCGCCCCTAGAGCCTACTCTCTGGGGTAGGCTCTAGGGGCGGAGGCTTCGCTAGAGTATGGAGCGGAGGGAGCTACTCAAATAGGAGATGCATACTGTCCTCGATACGTGTGATCCGCCCCGAGAGGGTGACGGTGACACGCTTATCCTTCTTCGGCGAGTAGATGGCGGAGGTCATGAAGGCCTGGCACGTCCGCTCCTTCAGGTCGATGACCTGACTGACCGTAGTACCATCACGCTCGACCCAATTGACGAAGAAGACGTGCGGCTCGATATGCAACGAATTGTAGTAGTCTCGTCCCTCCTTCTCCCCGTGTACGGAGTCTTTGGAGAACCAGTAGAGGTGCTGGGGAGAGAGGTATTCGACGACGGAGGAATTCCCGTCGAAGCAGAGGTAAAGACGCTTACCCACGAGGGTCGTGTCGCTGGCCTGCACCAGGACGCTGTCCTGTGCTGTGACGGCCGAGGAGGCTTGAGTCGTAGACTGAGCCTCACGACATGCCCCTAACGTAAGAGTGCATAGTCCAAGGGTGACAATGATGCGTGGGATCATAAATAGAACATCGGATAAATAGGTTCATATAAGAGTAAGACCCCGCATGATGCCCATCTAACGCCGAGAGAAAAGCCTGGAGAGGAAGCCCCTCCGCTCGTCCTCCTCATCCCCATCGAAGGCCAGCTGAGACCAGACACTCTCGAGTGCCTGACCCGACTGGATCCGGTGGTAGATCGTCCCCCAGTCGGGCAGCCCGCCGAAGTTGCGATCATCGATGAAGAGGTCGGCCTTGATCTTGCGTGAGAAGCCCGAGCCAGTCGCGTCCTCCTCGGGGAAGTCACGATTGACAGCGTAGAACTCTACGCCTCGGGCTCGGCACCATTCGATAGCCTCATCCAGCAGCTTGCCCTCACGGACAGTCCACAGGATCAGCCGATGACGGTCTCTGAGGAGTAACCTCAGCGTCTCGGTAGCGAAGGGGATTTCGTCCCCTATCTTCGGATAGCGATGGCGTACGATCGTGCCATCGAAGTCTACAGCAATAGTCATAGTGTGCCTATGATGTAGGTATATTAGAAGTCAGTGAAGTGGATCACCTCAGCCTCGGTCTCCTGCTCCTGCTCGACGAGGGGTTCCTCGGGCTGTGGTGTGGGTCTAGGGACAGAGGGGGCGGGTGCAGAGGAGGGTGTAGGCCGAGGGGTCAGCCCGGAGCGGGTCGTGGAGAAGGGCTCCATACGATCCACCCTGAGGTGCGAGTGGGGAGAGCGTCCCCCATGAGCTCGCATAGACATGGTACGCTGGCTCGTACGATCCTTGCGCTTGGCATAGAAGAGCTGTCCGTTGCGCTCCAGCGAAGGAGTCTCGGTGATGAGCAGTAGGAGCTCCTCGTCGTCCAGCTCGCTGATCAGGAGGGAGATCGACTCGCTCCGTGGGCGGGTGATGAGGGACTCGCCATAGGCGCTGCGGATGAGGTCGTCCTCGCTCTTGCGCTGGGAGGCTCGCATGATGCGCTCTAGGGGGTTCTCGTCCTGCTCGATACCCCAGCGGAACTCGTTCTCCTCGAAGTCGAAGCCCGAGGCAAGGATCGTGACGGCGATCTTCCCCCCGAGGTCGCTGCGGCTGGCAAAGCCGAGAATGGTCTCTAGCTCGCTGGTGAAGCCGTCGGTGAAGTCCTGTATCTCCTGAAACTCATCGACGGTGAGTGGAGCCTCGTCGTTGTCGTAGACGGTGATGAGCAGATGCCGAGCCTGCTGGATATTGTTGTTGTTCAGTAGGGGGGAGTTCAGAGCGTCGTCGATGGCTCTGCGGATACGTCCTTCGCCCTCGGCATAGCCGGTATTGATGACGGCTACGCCCCCACCACGTAGGGTGGTGCAGACATCGGCGAAGTCCACATTGACCTCACCCGGGATATTGACGATGTCCGAGATACCTCGGGCAGCATTGCTGAGCGTATCATCCGCCTTCTCGAAGGCATTGCGGACGGTATAGTCTGGGTAGATATCGATGAGGCGCTGGTTATTGACCACGAGGAGGGCATCGACATTCTCCCGCATCTTCTTGACTCCCTCCAGCGCTTGTAGGATCTTCTTCTTGCCCTCGAAGAGGAAGGGGATGGTGACGATCCCGATGGTCAGTAGATCGGCCTCCATGGCGATACGGCCGATGACAGGCGCAGCACCCGTACCGGTCCCCCCACCCATACCTGCGGTGATGAAGACCATGCGCGTTCCGCCCTGGGTGAGAGCCTGCCGGATCACCTCCTCGCTCTCCTCGGCCGCCATCTGGGCACGCTCGGGCTTGTTGCCAGCGCCGAGCCCCTGAGTGGTCTTGGGGCCGATCGTGATCCGCTCGGGGACGGAGCTCCTGCTCAGGGCCTGTGCGTCGGTATTGCACAGGAGGAAGGAGACGCCCGGGACGGATCCCATGACGCACATCTTGTTGACGGCATTGCCTCCGCCACCACCGACCCCTACGACCTTGATGAGCGAGGAGCCTGCTTCGCTGTACTCAAATCCAAGACTTGCTCGTTCCATTCTCTTCCGTGCTGTGTGTATTAAGAAACATTAGTCTTCCTCGTCTGTGTCGAAGAGGTTCGAGAACTTGTGGATGACCTCTCCGACCCAGCCTCCGGATCTCGATCGAGAGGTCTTGGAGGGGCGAAGTGGTGTAGGCTCCACCTCCCTTGGGCTGGGCTCGTCGTGATCCTCGAAGGTGTAGTCCAGCTCCGCCTCGAGCCTCGTCGAGGGGCTGGGCGTGGGCTCTACGTGCTCGGTCTCCTGCAGGATGCTCTCCAGAGGACGTACCTCGAAGGTCACCCCGGGTTCGGTAGCTCGGGAGGCTAGGGCAATCACCGAGGAGTACTGAGCTGCCAGCTCAGGGGCTACCCGATCATCATAGACGTCTCGGCGCAGAGAGCCCTCGCGGTACTCGAAGTGGAGCTTATGTAGGGTCTCGTAGAAGTATCTGGTGTGGGTCACTCCGCCTGCGAAGATGAGCCCCTTGGGGACTGCATCCTCGAAGCCCGCCTCGGCGATGATGCTGAGGACGTTCTTTAGGATCTCTCGTATGCGGGCATTGATGTAGCGATTGACGTCGTGCTGGACGAAGGTCTTCGTCTCCTGCCCCGAGGTGCTGGTGAGCTGGATCTGTTCCCCACGAGAGACGGAGGTATTCATCGAGCCGTAACGTACCTTGAGCACCTCGGCATCGGACTCCATGAGCCTATTGTTGAGGTGGGTTAGGTCTCGGGTGACGTTGATCCCGCCCAAGGGGAGGATGTACAGGGCAGAGAGTAGTCGCTCCTGATAGATAGCTATGGAGGTCGTCCCCCCGCCGATATTGACGTAGGCACAGCCTAGGGCACTCTCCTCGGTCGTGAGGGTCGCTCCAGCCTCGGCGATGGGGGTGGGGATGATGCCTAGGATCTTGAGTCCAAGGCGGGCATGGATCGTCTCCTCGAGGTTGGCGATGATGTTTTGCCGGACGAGGATGAGCTGGTAGTCGGCCTCTAGGTGCTGACAGCGCACCCCACGGGGGGTGTACTCTCTCCGGCCGTCAGCGTGGTAGCGAGGGTCGGTGACGGCTAAGATCCTCATCCCCGGATACTCGGCCTCGTTGACCTCGTCACGTAGGGTCTGCAGGTCGTCCTGAGTGACTACCCGCCCCTCGGGGCCTAGGGACATCTGTGCCCGAAAGGTCTCGGCCTGCATCGAGCGACACTCGAGCCCGACGTATACCCCGGTGATGGTCTCCTCGGGGGGGAGGGCTTCGCTGAGGGTGTCGATGAGTAGGCCGATGAGGCGAGCAGCCTCCTCGATATTGTGGATACAGCCCTGACGGATACAGCTACCGGTAGGGATATAGTGAGCCTTGATAGGCATGACCAGTCCATCGAAGGTCTTGCTGGCGACCAAGCCCGTGAGGTAGGTGCTCCCGAGGTTGATGACCACATATTTATTATCCCGTCCTTCGTTCATTTCTTCTTTGACTGATTGGTTGGAGGCTTTGTAGGCGTGGAGGCCTTGTGAGGTTTGCTTGCAGGCCGTGGGGTGGGGGTGGGCTTCGTCGTGGAGCTCTTCGCACCCTGGGGCTTACCACTCTGGGGCTTAGGGGGAGCTGGCTTCTCCTGCCGAGCCTTTTCCTTTGGTGCTGTGGACTCCTTGGGGCGGGGCTCAGGG